>NZ_JBVHDS010000001.1:248117-753583 GCF_055563255.1 Streptomyces sp. NPDC002958
GGGGATGCCTACCCACGGGTTGGAGTCGTGGCCCGTGTACCGGTACATCTGGCCCAGGGAGTTCACACCCCAGACGTGAGTCCTGGACCCGACCGAAATGCGGGTCAGGCCGCCCGAGACGGCGACCCAGTCCGTGGAACCCTGGTCCCCGGTGTACCGGTAGATACCGCCTGCTTCATTGACGTGCCACACGGTGCCGTCGGCTGCTACGCCGATGTCGACGGCCTTGCCGGGGATGCCTACCCACGGGTTGGAGTCGTGGCCCGTGTACCGGTACATCTGGCCCAGGGAGTTCACACCCCAGACGTGAGTCCTGGACCCGACCGAGATCGAAGTGAGACCACCGGAGACGTTCTTCCAGTCAGCCATGTTCCTGTCCCCTTACCTCGAACGTTGCGAGGGGAATCTTGCTGCTCAGAGGGGCTACCCAAACGACCTGATATGCCGATTGACTGCAGAGATAATCCAAAAATCGCCGTTTAGTTATCTTCGCCCCCTCTGACTGCTAGGCGGGTGGTCCATTCGCCCCACCGCGAGGAGGCTGAATCTGCTGTAACCCACAAGGGAACAAGAGTGGCGCCCGGACTCTGCTCTGCCAGATGATCCAAACGAAGCGGCCTAGAACAGATCCGCCCGGAAGGGCGATAGAAGGAGCGGCCAAGCCGCACATTCTTTGGGTGTGTCATCAGCCTGCCGGCGGAGTGTCAGGAGGGACGGGCCCCGGGGGTGTCAGGCGGTGTCACGGGGCAGTGTCAGGCAGGTCGCCGCGTCGAGGGCCGGGCCGTCTGTGGGCCGCCGAGGGCGGCCAACGGTCACCGATGATGGCCAATAACCACCAAGAGGCCGCAATCATCGACTGCGGCCTCCTGGTGCTCCGGCCCAGCTAGATCCAGGTGTCCAGCCACATCCGGTTCCGCCAGGACTCGTCGGGAATGGGCGTTCCCGTGTAGATGGGCCAGAAATAGATGAAGTTCCAGATGATCAGCAACACCAGCACGCCCGCCGCGATCGCCCCCAGCATCCGCCGTCGTTCCCCCGAGGGATCGCCGGTCACCAGGCCGAGTTCCTGTTTGGGCCCGGTCTGCGCCGCCGGACCCAGCATCGCGCCGATCATCATCGTCACCGCCAGACACAGGAACGGCACGAACACGACCGCGTAGAACAGGAAGATCGTCCGCTCCTGGTAGAAGAACCAGGGCAGCCAGCCCGCCGCCACACCGCAGGCGATCGCCCCCGCCCGCCAGTCACGCCGGAAGAACCAGCGCCACAGCACGTACACCAGGGCGAAGCACGCCGCCCACCACAGCAGCGGCGTCCCGATGGCGAGCACCTCGCGGGAGCATTTGCCGGTCTCCGACGCCGCACAGCCCGGCTGCTCCTCCCAGAAGTACGAGACGGGCCGCCCGAGCACGATCCAGCTCCAGGGATTGGACTCGTAGGTGTGGCCGGACGTCAGACTCACATGGAATTCGTAGACCTGGTACTCGTAATGCCACAGGCTGCGCAGCCAGTCCGGCAACCACGTCCAGTTGCCGCCGCTGCCGTCGGTTTCCGCCCAGTTCCGGTAGTAGCCCTTGTCGGTGACGATCCAGCCGGTCCAGGAGGCGATATACGTGAGGATCGCGACCGGGACCGTCGAGACGAACGCCGGCAGCAGATCCCGTTTGATTACCGCCCTGTACGGCCGAACCGCACCCGCGGTGCGTCGCGCGCCCACGTCCCAGAGCACCGTCATCACACCGAAGGCGGCCAGGATGTACAGGCCGTTCCACTTGGTGGCGAAGGCCAGCCCCAGCATCAGGCCGGCGGTGAGCCGCCAGGGGCGCCAGCCCAGCCGCAGATTTTCCGCGACTCCGGCATCCGGGCGCAGTACCCCCTCCTCGTCGACCGGCAGCGCGGCGGCGAGTCTGCGCCGCGCCCAGTCGCGGTCGATCAGCAGGGCGCCGAACGCCGCCAGCACGAAGAACATCAGCACCGTGTCGAGCAGCGCGGCGCGGCTCATCACGAAGTGCAGACCGTCGACGGCGAGCAGTGTGCCGGCCAGGCACCCCAGGAACGTCGAGCGGAACATCCGCCGCCCGATCCGGCACAGCATCAGCACCGACAGCGTGCCGAGCACCGCCACCATGAACCGCCAGCCGAACGGTGTGAGACCGAAGAGCCACTCACCGATCCCGATGATCCACTTGCCGACCGGTGGGTGCACCACATAGCCCGGATCCGTCGGAACCTGCACCTTCGACGGATCTTCGAGGATCTGCTTGTCGATGTCCTTGGGCCAGTCCCCCTCGTACCCCTGGTTGATCAGCGCCCAGGCATCCTTGGCGTAGTACGTCTCGTCGAATATCAGCGCGTGCGGGCTGTCCAGGTTCCAGAACCGCAGCACCCCGGCGATCAGCGCCACCAGCAGCGGACCGCCCCAGGCGGACCACCGCACCAGGCGCTCGGCCATGAGCGGGGAGATCCCGAGCACCGCCCACAACTGGGCGCCGGGCCGGGTGTACGGCGGAACCAGCCGTTCACGCAGCCCGATGCCGGGCCGGGGCGAATGGCCGAAGCGGCGCAGCCGCTGCTGCCAGGAGGCCGGTTCTTCGCCGTGCGGTTCTTCGGCGTCTTGGCCCTGCGGGGCCCCGGGCGCGGTACTCGTCACCGCGCCATCGTAGGGAACGCATCTGTGCGAGCGCTGCCGCCCGTGCTGGGAGGATGACTCATGTGACTGGAACGACTGGAACGCTGGTACTCGCAGGAACCCCCATCGGCGATGTGGCGGACGCCCCGCCACGCCTCGCCGCCGAACTGGAGACGGCCGATGTCGTCGCCGCCGAGGACACCCGACGGCTGCGCCGTCTCACCCAGGCGCTCGGCATCCACACCACGGGGCGGGTCGTCTCCTACTTCGAGGGCAACGAGTCGGCCCGTACGCCCGAACTCGTCGAGGCGCTGACCGGCGGCGCCCGTGTTTTGCTGGTCACGGACGCCGGGATGCCGTCCGTCTCCGACCCGGGCTACCGGCTCGTGGCCGCAGCCGTGGAGAAGGACATCAAGGTCACCGCGGTCCCCGGACCGTCCGCGGTGCTCACCGCTCTGGCCCTGTCCGCGCTGCCCGTCGACCGCTTCTGCTTCGAGGGCTTCCTGCCGCGCAAGGCGGGCGAACGGCTCGGCAGACTGCGCGAGGTCGCCGATGAGCGCCGCACCATGGTCTTCTTCGAGGCCCCGCACCGGCTCGACGACACCCTCGCCGCGATGGCCGAGGTCTTCGGCGCCGACCGCCGGGCGGCCGTGTGCCGGGAGCTGACCAAGACGTACGAGGAGGTGAAGCGCGGTCCGCTGGGCGAATTGGCGGTCTGGGCGGCCGAAGGGGTACGCGGCGAGATCACCGTCGTCGTCGAGGGTGCCGCCGACTCCGGTCCTGGGGAACTGGACGCCGAGGAGCTGGTACGCAGGGTGCGCGTGCGCGAGGAGGCGGGGGAGCGGCGCAAGGAAGCCATCGCCGCTGTCGCCGCGGATGCGGGGCTGCCCAAGCGTGAAGTCTTCGACGCGGTCGTCGCGGCAAAGAATGCGGCGCGAACCGGTCCGGCGGAGGGCAAAGGACTACCGTAAAAGGCAAAATACGAGCCGTTTAAGGGGCTTTTCTCTCATGAGAAGGCCAAAGTCGCTCCAATATTCGACAGGGCCTGATGCGCTCCCGCCGGTAAGGGCGTCCACTTGACCAGGGACGCATTCTGCGGAGTGCTTTTCCGGCGGACTGAGGAGCGGGCATGAGCGAGATCGCAGCAACCACCGCGCATGAGGCATATGCATTCGCCTGCATGAGGTGCGGACACGGTTGGGAGCAGGCCTACGAAATAGAGCACCACGTCGACGGTTCCAACAACGACTTCGTCATCTACAAGGCGGACGGGGAACGGGTGCCCTCACCCCTTTCCAGGCCGACCTGCGCGAACTGCGAGGGGCACGTGGTCCGGATCATGCGGGCCGGCCGGGTCTCGACCGTCCAGCGGCTGCTCCACACCCCCCGGCCGAAGCGGCCGGCGATCGAGGACATCGACGCCCGGGAGGGCGAGGCCGTGGCCACCACCGTCGCACCCACGGGGGTGGGGCACCACTGGCACCTGTCCGACCTGCTGCACCCCTTCCACCGCAAGTAAGGCGCCCGGCGCGGTCCTCGTACGATCGTCGTCATGAGTCGTACCGAAGCCCCGCCGCTGCCCGAACCCCTCCGGGTACCGGTCGCCGATTCGCACACCCACCTCGACATGCAGGACGCAACTGTCGAGGAGAGCCTGGCCAGGGCCGCGGCGGTCAATGTGACCACCGTGATCCAGGTGGGCTGCGACGTGGCCGGTTCGCGCTGGGCCGCCGAGACGGCCGCCGCGCACGCGAACGTGCACGCGGCGGTCGCCCTCCACCCCAACGAGGCGCCGCGCATCGTGCACGGTGATCCGGACGGCTGGTCGCGGCAGGGGGCGCGTGAGGGGGGTGGCCGGGCGGCGCTGCACGAGGCCCTCGCGGAGATCGACGCCCTGGCCGCACTCGACCACGTACGCGGAGTCGGCGAGAGCGGTCTCGACTGTTTCCGTACCGGCCCCGAGGGCATGGCCGCGCAGGAGGAGTCCTTCCGGGCCCACATCGAGATCGCCAAACGACACGGCAAGGCGCTGGTCATCCACGACCGCGAGGCGCACGCGGATGTGCTGCGCATCCTCGCCGACGAGGGCGCCCCCGAGCGGACCGTCTTCCACTGCTACTCCGGCGACGCCGACATGGCCCGGATCTGTGCGGACGCCGGGTACTTCATGTCCTTCGCGGGCAATGTCACCTTCAAGAACGCCCAGCCGCTGCGCGACGCACTGGCCGTCGCGCCGATGGAACTGGTCCTGATCGAGACGGACGCACCGTTCCTCACCCCAGCCCCGTACCGCGGACGGCCCAATGCGCCGTATCTCATTCCGGTCACGCTGCGCGCCATGGCGGAGGTGAAGGGCGTGGACGAGGACACCTTGGCGTCGACCATCTCCGAGAACACCGCTCGCGCATTCGACTACTGACCGGTACAAGCCGATGCGGGCCGACTCCGTGGCTACGGTGGGTAGTTGAGCAGTTTTGAAGAGTCATCGATGTTCCGCTATCGTCCCGGGCGCCATCAGGCGAGCCGGCCGATCGGATCCTCTGGAGCGTCGTGATCAATTCGAAGGGCAGTCACCGTGCGGCACGCGGCAGGCGGCGTACAGCGGTGGCGATGCCGCCCGCCCGCGTTCCGGTCGCCGCCCGTGCGTCCGTCCCGCCGGTCGCCGCCCGTGCGTCCATCCCGCCGGCTGCCGCCCGTGCGTCCGTCCCGCTCCATGAGCAGCTGACGCTCGCCGCCTGGGCGGTCCGCGCCCGGACCGTCGTCGATACGCCCCTGCTGCCCGGCCGACCGGTCGGCCCCGGCGCCACCGGGGGCCGGGCGGCGGCGCGCCGGGCCGCTCGGCGGCGCAAGGCCCCCGCCCGCTCCGAGAGCTTGCGCCGCCTCGTCCCGCAGGCCCTGGTCGTCGCGTTCCTGGCCGGTGGCACCACGGCGTTCGTGGTCTGCGACAAGGCGGTGACGCTCGACGTCGACGGCACGCCCCGCACCCTGCACACCTTCGCGGACGGCGTCGGCGAACTCCTCGTCGATGAGGGCGTCACCGTCGCCGCCCACGACACCATCACCCCTGCCCCCGGCAGCTCACTCGCCGACGGCGACGAGGTCGTCGTCCGGCCGCGGAGGTAGCGGGGCGGGCGGGCCGACACGTCGCACGCGGACCCGGACGCCTCCCGGGGAGGCCCCGGCGGCCGGGTGGACCCGCTGGGCGTACCTGCCGGGTGGACCTGCCGGGTGGACCCGCCGGGCGGAGAAGCCGTACGCGCAATGGGCGCGGACCTCCGGCCGCATGGCGGCCGTAGGCTTAGCGGGTGAGCACCACTGAGCCCGATGCCCTCCTGGGCCCCGCAGACATTCGCGAGCTGGCCGCCAAGCTGGGCGTACGCCCGACCAAGCAGCGCGGTCAGAACTTCGTCATCGACGCCAATACGGTCCGCAGGATCGTGCGGACGGCGGAAGTCCGCCCCGACGATGTCGTCGTCGAGGTCGGCCCGGGGCTCGGCTCGTTGACCCTGGCGCTGCTGGAGGCGGCGGACCGGGTCGTCGCCGTCGAGATCGACGACGTGCTGGCGGGCGCCCTGCCGGCCACGGTCGCCGCCCGGATGCCGGGGCGCGCCGACCGGTTCGCCCTGGTGCACTCCGACGCGATGCTGGTCCGGGAACTGCCGGGCCCGGCGCCGACCGCGCTGGTCGCGAACCTTCCGTACAACGTCGCCGTGCCGGTCCTGCTGACCATGCTGGAGCGCTTCCCGTCCATCGAGCGGACTCTTGTCATGGTCCAGGCCGAGGTCGCCGACCGGCTGGCCGCCAGGCCGGGCAACAAGGTCTACGGCGTGCCGTCGGTGAAGGCCAATTGGTACGCGGACGTGAAGCGCGCCGGGTCCATCGGCCGCAATGTCTTCTGGCCCGCCCCGAACGTCGACTCCGGTCTGGTGTCGCTGGTCCGGCGCACCGAGCCGATCACGACGAGCGCGAGCAGGACCGAAGTCTTCGCGGTCGTCGACGCGGCCTTCGCCCAGCGCCGCAAGACGCTGCGGGCGGCCCTGGCCGGCTGGGCGGGCTCCGCGCCCGCCGCGGAAGCGGCCCTGGTCGCGGCCGGAATCTCGCCGCAGGCCCGCGGTGAGGCGCTGACGGTCGAGGAGTTCGCCGCCATTGCCGAGAACAAGCCCTCCGAGAACAAGCCCTCCGGGAACGAGCCTTCAGGGAGTGGCGAGTGAGCGTCACCGTCCGCGTACCCGCCAAGGTCAACGTCCAGCTCGCGGTCGGCGCCCCGCGCCCCGACGGCTTCCATGACCTGGCCAATGTCTTCCTCGCCGTCGGCCTGTACGACGAGGTCACCGTCACCCCCGCCGACGAACTGCGCATCACCTGCTCGGGCCCGGACGCCGCCCAGGTCCCGCTGGACGCGACGAACCTCGCCGCCCGCGCGGCGATCGCACTGGCCGAGCGGCACGGCATCGCACCCGATGTGCACATCCACATCGCCAAGGACATCCCCGTCGCGGGCGGCATGGCGGGCGGCAGTGCCGACGGTGCGGCCGCCCTGCTGGCCTGCGACACTCTCTGGTCCACCGGCGCCACCCGGGAGGAGCTCCTGGCCATCTGCGCGGAGCTGGGCAGCGACGTCCCGTTCAGCCTGGTCGGCGGCGCGGCCCTCGGTGTCGGACGCGGCGAGCGGCTGACGCCGATCGATGTCGGTGGAACCTTCCACTGGGTCTTCGCGGTCGCCGACGGCGGGCTGTCCACCCCGGCCGTCTACGGCGAGTTCGACCGGCTCACGGCCGGTACGGACGTCCCGGACCCCACCGCGTCCGCCGCGCTCCTGGACGCGCTGCGCAGCGGCGACACCACGGCTCTCGCGAGCGCGCTGAGCAACGACCTCCAGCCTGCCGCGCTCTCCCTGCGCCCCTCCCTGGCCGACACCCTCGCCGCGGGCACCGCGGCCGGTGCTGCGGCCGCCCTGGTCTCGGGCTCCGGGCCGACCACCGCGTTCCTGGCGGGGGACGCGGAGTCGGCACGGAAGGTGGCCGAGGCGCTCGTCACCTCGGGGACGTGCAGGAACGCACGGGCCGCGGTGTCGCCGGCCCCGGGCGCCACAGTCCTGTGAACCGGGTCGGCCGGGCGGCCCCGTTGCCCGCCCTGCCGAGCCGCACCGTCGCCCGCCCGGCTCCGTGTCCGCCCGAGCCGCACCGTCGCCCGGTCAGCCCAGCCGTACGCTCTTCTTCGCCAGCTCGTACGCCGGGAGCATCGCCTCGTGCTCCTCGGTGTCCATCCCGCCCAGATGGACCACGACCGGCCCCTGCGGGGTGGCGACGGCGAAGGCCCGCTCCTTCTTGGGCTCGTCCAGCAGCTCGCTGTCGACCGTGTAGCCGGCCTCGGCCGCGGCCAGGTCACCCGCCCTGGTTTCGCCGTACGTGACCTTTCCGGCGCCTTGCTCGTCGGCGATGAACGCCTCCAGGACCTGGCGCGGGGTGCGGTCGGACTTCTCGCCCTGCCACACCCGCAGATAGCCGATGTTCCCCGCCGGCTTCGCGTCGATCTCGCAGACCATGGTGACCGGGCCCTGCACGCCCAGCGCGGCACCGAGTTCGGAGTCCGGATCGATGTCGACGGCCTTCGGCTTCCAGGACGCCGCGAGGTCGAAGGCGACGGGCAGCGGGCAGGCCGAGCCGGAGCCGCCGACCGTGCCCCCCTTGGCGGCGGTCCCCCCGGCCGCCCCGGCCTTCTGCGATGTCCTATCTCCGGCCGGCTTCTCGTCCGCGGCCCCCGCGTCCTGCGACGCCGACGAACAACCTGCCAGCACGACCGCCGCCAGCAGCGCCGCCGGAACCGCGCTTCGCAAGCGCTTTCCGGAAGCGCTCCGCACGGTGTCACGCACCATTGAAATACCCATGAAGTCCCCACCGCTGAGATGTTCGAAGATGTTCCGACCGGGGCCCCGCCCCTTGATCGATCGCCGCACGTTACCGCGGCCGCGAGCCGACTACCCTGGGACGTCGATCGATCCCCCAGGCAGGAGTGAAATGGCCGTCAATCTGGTCAATGTCGAGCAGGTCAGCAAGGTGTACGGCACCCGTGCCCTGCTCGATGGCGTGTCCCTCGGTGTGTCCGAGGGGGACCGGATCGGTGTCGTGGGCCGTAACGGCGACGGCAAGACAACCCTCATCCGGATGCTCGCCAGGCTGGAGGAGGCGGACAGCGGCCGCGTCACTCACAGCGGCGGGCTGCGCCTCGGGGTCCTCACCCAGCACGATTCGCTCGACCCGGAGGCGACCATCCGCCACGAGGTGATCGGCGACCTCGCCGACCACGAGTGGGCGGGCAGCGCCAAGATCCGCGATGTGCTCACCGGGCTCTTCGGCGGGCTCGCCCTGCCGGGCTTCGAGCACGGCCTGGACACCGTCATCGCCCCGCTCTCCGGCGGCGAGCGGCGTCGGATCGCGCTGGCCAAGCTGCTCATCGCCGAGCAGGACCTGATCGTTCTCGACGAGCCGACCAACCACCTCGATGTCGAGGGCATCTCCTGGCTGGCCGGCCATCTGCGGGCACGCCGCTCGGCGCTCGTCTGTGTCACCCACGACCGCTGGTTCCTCGACCAGGTCTGTACGCGCATGTGGGACGTCCAGCGCGGCACGGTCCACGAGTACGAGGGCGGCTACAGCGACTACGTCTTCGCACGGGCCGAGCGGGAGCGGATCGCCGCGACCGAGGAGTCCAAGCGGCAGAATCTGATGCGCAAGGAGCTGGCCTGGCTGCGTCGCGGCGCCCCCGCCCGTACCTCCAAGCCGCGCTACCGCATCGAGGCGGCCAATGAACTGATCGCCGATGTGCCGCCGCCGCGCGACACCAGCGAGCTGATGAAGTTCGCCAACGCCCGGCTCGGCAAGACCGTCTTCGACCTGGAGGACGTGACCGTCCAGGCAGGCCCCAAGACACTGCTCACCCACCTCACCTGGCAGCTCGGCCCCGGCGACCGGATCGGCCTGGTCGGGGTCAACGGCGCGGGCAAGACCTCGCTGCTGCGGGCGCTCGCCGAGGCGGCCCGTACGCAGGGCGACGCGCAGCCCGCCGCCGGGAAGGTCGTCGTCGGCAAGACCGTCAGGCTGGCCTACCTCTCCCAGGAGGTCCATGAGCTCAACCCGAACCTGCGGGTGCTCGAAGCGGTTCAGCAGGTACGGGACCGGGTCGACCTCGGCAAGGGCCGGGAGATGACCGCCGGCCAGCTCTGCGAGCAGTTCGGCTTCTCGAAGGAGAAGCAGTGGACCCCGGTCGGCGACCTCTCGGGCGGTGAGCGGCGCCGGCTCCAGATCCTGCGGCTGCTGATGGACGAGCCGAACGTCCTCTTCCTCGACGAGCCCACCAACGACCTCGACATCGAGACCCTGACCCAGCTGGAGGACCTCCTCGACGGCTGGCCCGGATCGATGATCGTGATCTCCCACGACCGGTTCTTCATCGAGCGGACCACGGACCGGGTGATGGCGCTGCTCGGCGACCGCACGCTGCGGATGCTGCCGCGCGGGATCGACGAGTACCTGGAGCGCAGGCAGCGGATGGAGGAGGCGGCGACCCCCTCCGCCGCACCCGTGGCGGCCAAGGAGAAGGCCGCGCCGGCCTCCACCGTCTCCCCGCAGGCCGCACGTGCGGCGAAGAAGGAACTGCAGAAGGTGGAGCGGCAGCTCGACAAGATGTCGACGCGGGAGACCGCGCTGCACGCACAGATCGCGGACAACGCCACGGACTTCGAGAAGGTGGCGAAGCTGGACGCGGAGCTGCGCGAACTGGTCGCGGAGCGCGATGAGTTGGAGATGCGCTGGCTGGAACTGGCCGAGGACGCCTGATCGCTGCGGTGCCTTCGGTGTGACCGGTGTGACCGGTGGGGCCTGTGGGGTGGGTGATGGAAAGAAAGCTCGCCCGGCACAGGTAGAGACGCCGGACCGGTCCGCACGAAGGGGGACGTGCCGATGACCCAGCCGCCCGGTCGGCAACCGCCGCAGGGAGGCTTCGGGGCTCCGTACGATCCGCCGCCGGGGCCGTTCGGCGTTCAGCAGCCCGGTCCGTACGGCTACCAGCCGCAGCTGCAGCCCGGTCCGTGCAACGCGCCCACGCAGCCCGGAGGCCCCGCAGGGACCGGCGGCGGGGGCTTCGGCGGCTGACGGGCCGAGGCGTAACGGGGGCATCACGGGGCGGTTCTCCCTTGGGAACGAGGGGTGGACCGCCCCGGTGTTCGAGGTGTTGCGGGTGGTACAAAGAAGCCCCGCTCGACTGTCGTAACACTGCGGGATTCATGCCCGATTCGCTCCTTTCTGCGGAGTTCGGTGGGTCTTGTTGGCCCCTTCGAGTCCTGCGGAATCGCGGGGGAGAACGGAACGGGCACCGGACCGCACGAAGGGGGGACGTGCTGATGACCCAGCCGCCCAGCCAGCAACCGCCGCAGGGAGGCTTCGGCGCACCGCAGGAGCCGCCGCAGGGGAGTCCTCAGCCGCCGCCCCAGGGTCCGCCGCCGAGCGGTCCGCCGCAGACCCCGCCGCCCGCGCAGCCGCCGACGGCACCGCAGACGCCGCCCGCCCAGCCCGGCTACGGCTACGCGCAGACACCCGGTCAGGCGCCCGGCTACGGCTACCCGCAACAGCCCGGTCCGTACAACCAGCAGCCCGGACCGTACGGTCAGCAGCAGCCCGGCCCGTACAACCAGCAGCCGGGTCCGTACGGTCAGCAGCCCGGTCCGTACGGTCAGCCGTCGCAGCCCGGTTACGGCTACCCGCAGCAGCAGTACCCCGGCGCACCGGCCCCGGGCGGCCCCGGTGGTGGCAGCCCCTTCACGCGCAAGCCCGCGCTGGTCATCGGCGCCGCGGCCGCCGCGCTCCTGGTGATCGGCGGCGGCATATTCATCGCCACGAGCGGTAGCGACGACGACAAGAAGCCCGTCGCGGGGAAGAGCGGCGACGCCAAGCCGAGCAGCTCGCCCTCCGTCAACGAGGGCAACGGCAACGATGACGGCCGCGAGACCAACGACGACCTCAACGCCGGGCGCAAGGAGGGCGAGGCGAAGGTTCTCTGGCTGCAGAAGAACGACATCGACCTGCCGCGCAACGGCTCGGACGTGTACGGCCCCTGGGTCGTCGGTGACACCGTCGTCAAGGGCATGTACCGCTCGGTCTCCGGCTACTCCGTGGCCGACGGTAAACAGAAGTGGACGCTGAAGCTGCCCGCCGACCTGTGCGCGGCGCCCTCGCAGCCCACCACCGACGGCAAGATAGTCATCGGTGTCGAGAACGGCACCACCGACATGGCGGACTGCGCGGACCTCCAGATGATCGACCTCAAGACCGGCAAGGCTGGTTGGAAGAAGTCGATCAAGCAGAACGGCACCTGGGACATGCTGTCGGACATCTCGCTCGCCATCAGCGGCGACACCGTCACGGTCGGGCGCACCGGCAACTCCAACGCCTACCGGGTCAGCGATGGCAAGGACCTGTTCGGCAATCAGCCGGGCAACTGCCAGCCGTTCGCCTTCGCCGGCGGCCCCAAGTTGATCGCCGCCTCCAGCTGCCGCACCGATGACATCGAGAATCCGCAGCATCAGATCCAGGAGCTCGACCCGGTCACCGGGAAGCCCAGGTGGACGTACCAGCCCAAGCGCGGATGGGAGATCGACCGGGTCTACTCGGTGAGCCCGCTGGTGGTCTCCCTGAAGAAGGACAAGGAGTGGAGCATCCTCTCGCTGAAGGAGAACGGCTCGTTCCGCTCCGGACTCGTCAGCGACAAGGGTGACAAGTTCGCGCCGGACTGCGGCAGCGCCTTCGCCATCTTCGGCAAGTCCCTGGACGGTTGCACCGGTGTCGCCGCCGACGCCAACACGTTCTACATGGCGACCTCGCCCGACTCCAGCGGCACCGCCCGTACGAACAAGGTCGTGGCGTTCGACCTGAACACCGGCAAGCCCAAGTGGAAGGCCGCGGCGCCGGCCGGCCGCACGGTGAAGCCGCTGGGCATGGAGGGCGGCAATGTGCTGCTCCACGTGGAGGCCGGGTACGAGCAGGGCGGCGGGATCGCCACCCTCGCACCGACCGGTGGCACCCTGCAGATGCTGCTGAAGCATCCCGCGTCGACGGCCGAGATCGAACGTTCCTTCTTCGACTCGAAGGTCGTGTACACGGGCGGCCGTTCGTTCATCGTGAGCGGACGGGTCAGTGCGCGCAACGACCAGGAAGAGCTGGATACGAAGACCATGATGGTTTTCGGCAACTGACGGCTCACCAAGGCTTTCGACGAACACAGCCGCCGGCTCCCGACGGCTCACGACCGGCAGCGGCCGGAGCACCCCCGACCGCTGCCGGCCCCGACCCACCGACTCCCTTTTCCCAGAGGTACGTACGCCATGACGCAGCCCCCCCAGCCGCCCAACGAGCCGCCCCAGGGCGAATTCGGCGCCCCGCAGGACCCCCCGGCCGGTGGGTTCGGCGCACCGCAGGACCCCCCGCCGGGTGGGTTCGGCGCACCGACCCCGCCGCCCGCCGACCCGTTCGGCAAGCAGCCGGCCACCCCGCCCGCAGGCGGATTCGGCGCCCCGCAGGCCGCGCCCGCAGGTGCCCCGCAGACTCCGTCGCCCGCGGGCCCGCCCCAACATCCGGGTCCGGGTTACGGCTATCCGCAGGGCGGGCCCCCGCAGCCCGGTTACGGTTACCCGCAGGCGCCCGTGCCCGGACAGCCGCAGCAGGGTTATGGATTCCCGCAGGGCCTGCCGCCCGGCCAGCCGCCGCAGCAGGGCTACGGCTACCCGACCGCCTCGATGCAGCAGCCGTACCCGCCGCAGCAGAACGGGAACGGGAACGGGAACGGCGGTAAGAAGTTCACCACCCAGATGCAGATCATCGTTGCCGCGTCGGTCGCCGTGGTGCTGATCGTCGCCGGTGGCGTCTGGTTCTCCTCCAGCGGCGGTGACGACGGCAAGAAGGACCAGGCGTCCCCGTCCAGCGGCGGCACCGCCGAGGGCAAGGGCGGCGGCCAGAGCGGCATTGTCGGTGGCGGCGGCAAGGAGAAGGCACCGGCGGACCCCAAGTCCAAGGTCGCCTTCCAGCTGCCGGAGCCGAAGGTCAACGACGTCACCCAGGTCGACGGTTCCTGGCTGACCGACAAGGCGTACGTGAAGACCGGCGTCAACGAGATCGTCGGCTACGACGTGGTCAAGGGCACCAAGCTGTGGTCCATCCCGTTGGAGGGCCAGCTCTGCGCCGCGTCCCGGCACATGTCCAAGGACTACAAGACGGCCATCGCCTTCGAGGCCGGCAAGCCGACCAAGGCCAAGAGGTACCAGCCGTGCAACCAGGTCGGCGCGATAGACCTGAACACCGGCAAGCTGATGTGGAGCAAGTCGGTGGCCGCCGCCACCAGCGGTGACCAGCCAATCAGGTACAGCGAGATCACGCTCAGCGGCACCACGGTTGCCGCGGCCGGCACCGAGGGCGGCGCGGCGTTCGACCTGAACACCGGAGCCGAGCGCTGGAAGCCCAAGGTCTCCACCGACGGTTGCTACGACGCGGGTTACGCCGGTGGGGAGGCGCTCGCCGTCGTCCGCAAGTGCGGTGCGTACGACGACCCGCAGCTCGTCATCCAGGCGCTGAATCCGACCACCGGAGCCCCGCTCTCCTCGTACAAGATGCCGCCCGGTGTCGATTACGCGAGCATCGTCTCCACCAAGCCGCTGGTCGTCGCCGCCGACGTCGGCGACACCGCCGGTGACGGCAGCGGCATCTCGGACTTCTTCTCGATCGACGCCTCCACCGGCAAGCTGCTCACCAGGATCGCGGTGGACGGCGAGAAGTACGCTGCGCGCTGCGCCTCCACCGAGGTCGAGAACTGCCGTCGGCTGGCCGTCGGCAACAACCGCATCTACGTGCCGACCGAGGACCACGAGGGCACCGGCGACTACGGCGACACCAACGAGATCGTCTCCTTCGACCTCACCACGGGCAAGCCGACCGGTGACCGGGCCGATGCGGGCGAGCGCTACACGATGTTCCCCCTCCGCATGGACGGCGGCAACATCATCGCGTACAAGACGCCCCCGTACGACAAGGGCGGCCAGATCGTCTCCATCGACGGCGCCACCTTCAAGCAGACCCTGCTGATGGAGAACCCGAGCGAGGAGTCCGTCCGCGACGCCGAGAGCAGCTTCTCCGGGGACTACTCCGAGATGCTCTACTCCGCCGGCCGGCTGTACATCTCCCAGACGATGCTCAGCAAGCCGACCGGTAGCTCGCTGGACAACAGGGACTACCTCGCCGTCTCCTTCGGCACCAGCTGATCCCTCACGCGGTACCCGTGCCCCGGCCCTGCCGGTCGATCAATCGACCGGCAGGGCCGATCGTTTTCCGCCTGCCGAGCAGCCCTGAATGGCACATAATCCGACACTCCGGGGATCTTCTGCCGGGTAAGGGGTCCGGAACGTCGAACAAGCGTGTAACTTGCCGGGTCAGAGCGGGCCGGGGGGCCTGGTGCCGGTGCTACGGGGGTGTGCTCGATGGGCGTGCGGCTCATGGTGGTCGATGATCACCGACTGCTCGCCGAGGCGCTCGCCTCGGCGATGAAACTGCGGGGCCACCGGGTGCTTGCGGCGGCCGCACCGACCAGGGGGGCGGCGGAACTGGTGGTCAGCAGGGCACCGGAGGTCTGCCTGTTCGGCACTGCGGCACCTGCCGCACCCGGTGCCTTCGACCCGATCGTACGGATCCGGCGGGAGCGCCCGCAGGTGGCCGTGGTGGTGCTCGGCCCGGTGCCCAGCCCGCGCGGCATCGCGGCGGCCTTCGCGGCGGGTGCCGCGGGATATGTCCGGCACGACGAGCGCATGGAGGGCGTCGAACGGGCGATAGTCAAGGCGCGCGCCGGAGAGGCTGCGGTGGCGCCGCAACTGCTCCAGGGTGCCTTCGCCGAGCTGCTCAATCCGGCCGCGGCGCCGGACGACGAGGGACAGCGGCTGCTCCAGATGCTCACCCCGCGCGAGATCGAGGTCCTGGTGCGGGTCGCCGAGGGCGAGGACACCCGGCTGATCGCGGCAGGGATGCGGATCGCCTCGAGCACCGCGCGTACGCATGTACAGCGTGTGCTGATGAAGCTGGGCGTCGGCTCCCGGCTGGAGGCCGCGGCACTCGCGGCCCGCACGGGTCTGCTGGACCGGGCGGCGCCGCCGCTCGACAAGCAGGGGCCCGACGGCATCGGGTGATCCTGTCGGGCCCCTGTCGAATGCGGTACGTCAGTCGTCGGCCGGGTCCGGTACGTCAGCCGGTTCCTGCGGCCGGGCGCGGCTTCGGCCAGGCCAGGAAGAACAGCCCGAGGGTCGGCATGACCGGGCCCGTCCACAGGTTGATGTGGACGCACTGGGCCTTCCTCAGGTCCGCGTCCAACGGGTTGATCCGGCGATGGTGACGATCACGCCGTAGACCACGAAGAGGCCGCCGTTGATCCGCCGGATGTCGAGTTGATCCGCCGGATGCCGAGGAGACGGGCCGCGGTCGCGGACTCCAGGATCGTGTGGTCGCGCCCGTTCGTGGGGAGCCGAAGCCCTTGGGCCAGGTGGTGCATGCAGGGGCACTCGCGGCGTCATTGACGGACCTGTTGGATTGTGGTTCATTGCGTTTGGTTATGTTTGGAGGAACCTGATGAAGAAGACGGTCACGACGCTCGCCGACGGCCGGGAGTTGCTCTACTACGACAGCCGTGACGATGCCGTACGCGATGCCATCGACCGGCGGCCCCTGGACCCCGTCTCGACCTCGTCCGAGATACGCCGCGATCCGTTCCTCGGTGACAGTGTCGCCATCGCCTCGCACCGCCAGGGCCGCATCTACCACCCGCCGGCCGACGAGTGTCCGCTCTGCCCCTCGCGGGACGGCCGGCAGAGCGAGATCCCCGAGGCGGACTACGACGTCGCCGTCTTCGAGAACCGCTTCCCCTCCCTCGCCGGTGACTCCGGCCGCTGCGAGGTCGTCTGCTTCACCTCCGACCACGACGCGTCGTTCGCCGACCTCACCGAGGACCAAGCAGCCCTGGTCCTGGAGGCATGGACCGACCGCACCGCCGAACTCGCCGATCTCCCGCAGGTCAAGCAGGTGTTCTGCTTCGAGAACCGGGGCGCCGAGATCGGCGTCACGCTCGGTCATCCGCACGGGCAGATCTACGGATATCCCTTCGTCACCCCGCGCACCGAACTGATGCTCCGCTCGATTCAGGCCCACCACACCGAGACGGGCCGCAACCTCTTCGACGATGTCGTGGCCCGCGAGGAGAGGGACGGCTCGCGAATCGTCATCAGCGGGAAGCACTGGGTCGCCTTCGTGCCGTACGCGGCGCACTGGCCGTACGAGGTCCACCTCCATCCCCGCCGCCGCGTCCCCGACCTGCGGGAACTCGACGAGGCCGCACGCGCGGAATTCCCATACGTCTATCTGGAACTCTTGAAGCGATTCGACCGGATCTTCGGCCCCGGCGAGCCGCCGACCCCGTACATCTCAGCCTGGCACCAGGCCCCGTTCCAGGTCCCCGGGCGGGAGGACTTCGGGCTCCATCTGGAGCTTTTCACCATCCGACGCACCTCCGGCAAGCTGAAGTTCCTCGCGGGTTCCGAATCCGGCATGAACGTGTTCATCAACGATGTGCCGCCGGAGACCGCGGCCCAGCGACTGCGAGAGGTAGCGAGCGAGTGAGCAAGTCCCAGAAGAAGTACCTGGTCACGGGTGGCGCGGGTTATGTCGGCAGCGTGGTCGCCCAGCATCTGCTGGAGGCCGGTCACGCGGTCACCGTCCTCGACGACCTCTCGACCGGGTTCCGGGAGGGCGTCCCGGCCGGGGCCGAGTTCATCGAGGGCCGCATCCAGGACGCGGCGAAGTGGCTGGACCCCTCCTACGACGGGGTGCTGCACTTCGCCGCGTACTCACAGGTCGGCGAGTCCGTCACGGACCCGGAGAAGTACTGGGTGAACAACGTCGGCGGCTCCGTCGCCCTGCTCGCCGCGATGCGGAACGCCGGGGTGCGCACCCTGGTCTTCTCCTCCACCGCCGCCACCTACGGCGAACCGGTCACCACCTGCGTCACCGAGTCCGACGCGACCGCGCCCACCAACCCCTACGGCGCCACCAAGCTCGCCGTCGACCACATGATCACCGGCGAGGCGGCCGCGCACGGACTGGCCGCGGTCTCGCTGCGCTACTTCAATGTCGCCGGGGCGTACGGCAGTTGCGGTGAGCGGCACAGTCCCGAGTCGCACCTCATCCCGCTGGTCCTCCAGGTCGCCCTCGGGCAGCGCGAATCGATCTCCGTGTACGGCGACGACTACCCGACCCCCGACGGCACCTGCGTCCGCGACTACATCCATGTCGCCGACCTTGCCGAGGCCCACCTGCTGGCCCTGGACGCGGCCACCGCGGGCGAGCACCTGATCTGCAACCTCGGCAACGGCAACGGCTTCTCGGTGCGCGAGGTCATCGAGACCGTCCGCGAGGTCACCGGCCACCCGATCCCCGAGACCGCGGCCCCGCGCCGCGCCGGTGACCCCGCCGTGCTGGTCGCCTCCGCCGCCACCGCCAGGGAGCGGCTCGGCTGGACGCCGTCGCGCGCCGACCTGACCAAAATCGTCTCCGACGCCTGGACGTTCGCCCGTCGAGAGGAGTCCACCACCCCATGACCGCGAACAGTGAGCCGGCCTCCGCCTTCACGGAGCTGTACGGGAGCGCCCCCGAAGGAGTCTGGGCGGCCCCCGGCCGGGTCAACCTGATCGGCGAGTACACCGACTTCAACGACGGCTTCGTGATGCCGCTCGCGCTTCCGCACACCGCGCGCGCCGCCGTCGCCCGCCGCGCCGACGGCGAGCTGCGGCTCCACTCGGCCGATGTACCGGGCGGTGTCGTCGGACTCCGGGTCGACGAGTTGGGCCCGCACCAGGGGCACGGCTGGGCGGCGTACCCCGCCGGAGTCGTCTGGGCGCTGCGCGAGGCCGGTCACCCGGTCACCGGGGCGGACATCCAGCTGACCTCCACCGTCCCCACCGGAGCCGGGCTCTCCTCCTCCGCGGCCCTCGAAGTCGTCACCGCGCTCGCGCTGAACGACCTCTTCGAACTCGGGCTCTCCGCCCCGGAGCTGGCGGTCATCGGCCGGCGCGCCGAGAACGCGTTCGTCGGCGTGCCGTGCGGGGTCATGGACCAGATGGCCTCCGCCTGCTGCACCGAGGGCCACGCCCTGTATCTCGACACCCGTGACCTCACCCAGCGCCAAATCCCCTTCGACCTGGCCGCCCACGGACTGCGGCTGCTGGTCGTCGACACCCGGGTCACGCACGCACTCGGCGACGGCGCGTACGCCGAACGGCGGGCCGGCTGCGAGGCGGGGGCCGCCGCGCTCGGTCTGCGGACGCTGCGCGAGGTGCCGTACGAGGGTCTCGGCGCGGCCCTGGACGCTCTGGCCGAGGCCGGGGTCGACGAGTCCGTGGTGCGCTACGTACGCCATGTCGTCAGCGAGAACGAGCGGGTGAAGCAGGTCATCGCGCTGCTCGACGCGGGCGATGTGCGTGCCGCGGGCCCGGCCCTCGACGCCGGGCACGTCTCGCTCCGCGACGATCTGCGGGTCTCCTGCCCGGAGCTGGACCTGGCGGTGTCGACGGCGGGCGAGGCCGGGGCGCTCGGTGCGCGGATGACCGGCGGCGGCTTCGGCGGCTCCGCGATCGTGCTGGTGGACGAGGCGCAGACGGAGACGGTCGCCAAGTCCGTGCTGGAGGCGTTCACTTCGGCGGGGTACGCGGCTCCGCGGATCTTCCCCGCGGTTCCTTCGGCGGGCGCCCGACGCCTCGCCTGAGGTTCTCCCGCCCCGGGACGGAACACGGGCCGCACCCGAGGCAACCGACCGGCACCGGCCACCGAACGGCCGGTGCCGGACAGTTCTGCGATTCGCCTTGCGCACCGGCCGCCCGGCCGTACCCTGATGCACAGCACCGGTGGGGGCCGGTGCTGATTCAGGGGTACGAGACAGTCGGGTACGGCGCCCGGGGCGGGTGGCAGTCAACGCACGGCGGCGGCCGTGGGACTGCGAACCAACTCCCCGATCCGGGCGGCCGTACCCGCGCCGTTGCGTCCCTTCGGCGGGCCTGGGGTGGCCCAGCAACAGAGGCAGCATGGGGGTGCCTGTGGTTCGTATCCGGGTTCTCGTGGTGGACGACCACCGCATTTTCGCCGAGTCGCTGGCGGCGGCGCTCGCGGCCGAGCCGGACGTCGATGTGGCGGCGGCGGGCAGTGGCCCCGCCGCGCTGCGGTGTCTGGAACGGGCGGCCGCGGAGGGGCGAGGCTACGACGTGATGCTGATCGATGCCGAACTGGGCATCCTGACCGCGGCGAGGGGGCGCCGGGCACCCGTCCCGGTCACCCGCGGCGGGGAGGGCGGTCCGGTGGACGGCATCTCGCTGGTGGCCGGGGTCCGCTCGGGCCGGCCCTCCGTGCACACGGTGGTGCTCGCCGAGAAGGACGACCCGCTCCGGGCCGCGCTGGCCCTGCAGGCCGGGGCCTCGGGCTGGGTCGCCAAGGACTGCTCGCTGCAACGCTTGCTCACGGTCATCCGGGGGGTGCTGCGCGGCGAGACCCACCTGCCCCCGGCCCTGCTCACGGGCGTGCTGCGGGAGTTGACCGCGGCCCGCAAGCACCGCACCGAGGGTGAGCAGCTGGTCGCGTCGCTGACGCCGCGCGAGCGAGAGGTGCTGCGTTGCATGGTGGCGGGTCTGGGGCGCAAGGCGGTGGCGGAGCGGCTCTTCCTCTCCCCGCACACGGTGCGTACGCATATGCAGAACGTGCTGGGGAAGCTGGGCGTGCACTCGACGCTGGCCGCGGTCGCGCTGGCACGGCGGGCGGGTGTCGGGCCGGTCGATCTCGAACCGGCCCGCCTCCTAGCCGGGGATGTTGTCGAACGGGGCGGTCAACTGGCGTAGCAGTCCGGCCAGTTCGCCGCGCTGGTGAGTGGAGAGTTCGCGCAGGATGGCGCGCTCCTGGGCGAGCAGACCGGCCAGCGACTGGTCGGCTCTGTCGCGCCCCTCGGCGGTGAGCCGGACCAGGACGCCGCGGCGGTCGCTGGGGTCGGGGAGCCGCTCGACGAGGTTCTTCTTGGTGAGCCGGTCGATGCGGTTGGTCATCGTGCCCGAGGTGACCAGGGTCTGGGTGAGCAGCTGGCCGGGGGACAGCTGGTAAGGATCACCTGCGCGGCGCAGTGACGTCAGTACGTCGAACTCCCACGGCTCCAGATTGTGCTCGGCGAAGGCGATCCGGCGGGCCCGGTCCAGATGGCGGGCCAGGCGGGAGACGCGGCTGAGTACCTCGAGTGGTTCCACGTCGAGGTCGGGGCGCTCACGGCGCCATGCAGCAACCAGTCGGTCGACCTCGTCCTCCATGTGGATCAGTGTAGAGGGTCTGTCGACATGAAGTCTCTTGAACTCAAGTGTCTTGACATCAAGATATTTTTCCCGTGATCCTCTCTCTATGACCGCACCCATCTGGGATCCGCAGCAGTACCTGCGCCACGCGGACCACCGCACCCGACCCTTCCGCGACCTCCTGGTCCACATCGCCGAGCCTCCGGCCGCCCCCGCACCCCGTGTCGCCGACCTCGGCTGCGGAGCGGGAAACGTCACCACGCTCCTGGCCGACCGCTGGCCGAAGGCCCGGATCACCGGCTACGACAACTCCCCGCAGATGCTGGACCGGGCGCGGGCGCACGCCGGCCCCCTCCTGGACTTCGCCGAGGCCGACGCCAGGACCTGGACCCCCGCGGAGCCGTACGACCTGATCGTCTCCAACGCCCTGCTCCAGTGGGTCCCGGACCACGCCGCCCGCTTCCCCCTCTGGCTGGACTCGATCACCCCCGGCGGCACGTTCGCCTTCCAGGTCCCCGGCAACTTCGACCAGCCCAGCCATGTCCTGATGCGGGAACTCACCGAGTCCCCGCGCTGGCGCGACCGTCTGGCCGGCGAGCTGCGCCACGCCGACGCGGTGCTCAGCCCTGCCGCCTACCTCGACGCGCTGACGGCCCCCGGCATCACGGCGGACGTCTGGGAGACCACGTATCTGCATCTGCTGCACGGCGAGGACCCGGTACTCGACTGGGTGAAGGGCACCGGCCTGCGCCCCGTCCTGACAGCCCTCGCGGACGACCCCGAGGCCCGCGAAGCGTTCCTCGCCGAATACCGCGACCGGCTCCGCACCGCCTACCCCAAGGGCCCGCACGGCACGGTGTTCCCGTTCCGCCGCATCTTCGCCGTGGCCCGCAAGGAGAACTGATGATCGCCGCTGTCGACCACGTCCAACGTTTCTGGCGGGTGGACGGGGGAGCCGCAGTGGGGTTTTCGCACGGTGCGGCCGGTCGGGCAGAGCCGTCTGTGCCCGGCGGTCAGAGCTGATTGAGCGCGTCCCGCGTGATGTCGATGTCGATCGGGAACGGGACGCCCGTCTTGAGGCGGTCGTGGTGGATTCCGGTCAGGGCGTACGTCTTGGACACCGGGTCCAGCTCGTAGACCCGCACCACCGGGTGCCGGTCGGTGCCGGCCATCTCGACCAGCCAGAAGTTCGGGATACCGGCTGCGGCGTACTTCTGCGGTTTGGCGTCGCGGTCGCGGGCCTCGGAGTCGGGGGAGACGACCTCGACGGCGAGAAGGACGTCCTCGGCCTGGAAACGGGTCTGCTCAAGATCGGTGGCGGCGTCGGCGCGGACGACGGACACGTCGGGTTCGGGGCCGTTGCGCCGGTCCAGTACTACGGTCATCTCGCGCTCGGCCTTCAGGTTGCCCGGGATTGTGCCGCGCAGGCCGTTCATCAGCAGGTCGATCATCTTGGCGTGGAAACGCCGCTGTGGACTCACAAAAACCAGGCTCCCGTCGATCAGCTCCGTGTGCGGCGGGAGATCGGGCAAGGTGAACAGGTCGTCCACCGTGTATCCGTCCTGGGGCGGCACCGGCCAGCGGCTGCTGTGCCCGGCGATCGGCTCGGCGGTCATGATTCCTCCCATGGACGGGATTCTGGGCCTGCTCCCTCACGGTAGCGGTCGGAATCGAGCCGCGTCATCACAAGGAGTGACGCTGGGCCGGTGTCGACCTCGGCCCGGACGAGGAGACCGCCGCCCGCGCGCCGCTGCCCCCAGCGGGAGGCCGGCGCGTCGACGATCAGCAGCCTGCGTTCGCCTTCGATCCGTGGAGATCCAGCATTCTGCTGGTGGCGGGAGACAAACGCGGTCGTTGGAATGAGTGGTACGAGGAAGCGATCCCGCTGGCTGAGCAGCAGGAGCTTTTGGCCGAGGTTCTCGGGTACCGGCTGGCTGAGATCCGACGGGCGCGTGGCCTCACACAGGAGCAGGTCGCCGAGAGGATGGAGGTCACCAAGGGGCGTGTTTCCCAGATCGAACAGGGCAAGATCTCCGGACAGGAAGTACTCGCCCGGTACGCCGCAGCCCTTGGCGGGCAGCTGCATCAGGCGATCTACTTCGACAACGGTGACATCGCCGCCATTGCGTGAGCCCTCGCGGCCGCGATCATCTCGGCCTTGAAGGTCCCACTGAGCTCCGGTTGCCCCGTTCGAACTGATCCGGCCGACCGCTCGGGCCGACCCATGCGCGCCGACCCCTCAGCTCTTGCGGTGCCCCATCAGCCGCGGCTTCGACTCCAGGTTCTCCAGACCGTGCCAGGCCAGGTTCACCAGATGGGCCGCGACCTCCGCCTTCTCCGGCTTGCGGGCGTTGACCCACCACTGGCCGGTCAGGGCGACCATGCCGACCAGTGCCTGCGCGTACAGCGGGGCCAGCTTCGGGTTGAAGCCGCGGGCCTTGAACTCCAGGCCCAGGATGTCCTCCACCTGGGTGGCGATGTCGCTGATGAGGGAGGCGAAGGTGCCCGTCGACTGGGCGACGGGGGAGTCGCGGACCAGGATGCGGAAGCCGTCCGTGTACGTCTCGATGTAGTCGAGCAGGGCGAACGCGGCCTGTTCGAGGAGTTCGCGGGGGTGGCCCGCGGTCAGGGCGCCGGTGACCATGTCGAGGAGCTGACGCATCTCGCGGTCGACCACGACGGCGTACAGGCCTTCCTTGCCGCCGAAGTGCTCATAGACGACCGGTTTGGAGACGCCCGCGCGGGATGCGATCTCCTCGACCGAGGTGCCCTCGAACCCCTTGTCGGCGAAGAGGGTGCGGCCGATGTCCAACAGCTGCTCGCGGCGTTCCTTGCCGGTCATCCTCACCCGGCGGGTGCGCCGGGTGGAGGAGGGACGGGTTTTCTCGCTGCTGGTTCTGGAGTCGGTCGCCACATCGTCAATCATGCCGCGTCGGCGCGCGCGGGGTCGCGCCGGGAGCCGATACGGCGGGAATCGATCCGGGCGGAGTCCGGCCAGCGGACGTCGGCCGCCCAGCCCAGTTTCTCGAACCAGCGGATCAGCCGGGCGCTGGAATCGATCTGGCCCTTCAGCACGCCGTGGCGCGCGCTCGTCGGGTCCGCGTGGTGCAGGTTGTGCCAGGACTCGCCGCAGGACAGGACCGCGAGCCACCACACGTTGCCGGACCGGTCACGGGACTTGAAGGGGCGCTTGCCCACCGCGTGGCAGATCGAGTTGATCGACCAGGTGACGTGGTGCAACAGGGCCACCCGCACCAGAGAGCCCCAGAAGAAGGCGGTCGCAGCGCCCCACCACGACATCGTCACCAGGCCGCCGACCAGCGGGGGCAGCGCCAGGGAAGCGATCGTGAAGGTGGGGAAGTGGCGGGAGATCCCGCGGATCGCCGGGTCCTTGATCAGGTCGGGGGCGTACTTCTGCTGCGAAGTCTGCTCCTCGTCGAACATCCAGCCGATGTGCGCCCACCACAGGCCCTTCATCAGGGCGGGGAAGGTCTCGCCGAAACGCCACGGCGAGTGCGGGTCCCCCTCCCCGTCGGAGAAGCGGTGGTGCTTGCGGTGGTCGGCCACCCAGCGCACCAGCGGGCCCTCCACGGCCAGCGAACCCGCCACGGCCAGGGCGATGCGGAGCGGGCGCTTCGCCTTGAAGGAGCCATGGGTGAAGTAGCGGTGGAAGCCGATGGTGATGCCGTGGCAGCCGATGAAGTACATCGCCACGAGCAGACCCACGTCGAGCCAGCTCACGCCACGGCCCCAGGCCAGCGGCACCGCGGCGACCAGTGCCACGAACGGCACCACGATGAACAGCAGAAGCGCGATCTGCTCGATCGACCGTTTGTTGTCCCCGCCGAGCGTGGCGGGGGGAAGGTCCTGACCGTCGGCCGCCGCCGACTGGGCGTCGTCGATCACGGCGGGGCTGGTGTGCATGGGGAGTCCCCCGGGGATGAGGAGTACGACGGACAGCTCTGGTTACGCACCCGTAACCTACGGCTACGTAAGTATGGCAGCGCCGGAGGCTCGCAGCACGGGAGCGCGACGGGCCCCATCAAGGGGAAACCCGATCGGGGCGCGAGCGACGCCGACGGAGTGGACACCTATCCTGGTGGGGTCGGACAGCGCGGTCCGCACTCTGCATCCCGGGGTGGCATCAGCACCGCTGTCATCGTCGGGCCCCGGAGATCCCGTTTCCGCCCGTCTCCCACCGCCACCCTTGTTGGGAGTCGCTACGCGACGCACCTCCTCATTCACTGCAAGGAGCCGCACACTGTGAGCAGTGCCGACCAGACCCCCGCCGCCAGCCCCGAGCTGCGCGCCGACATCCGCCGCCTCGGTGATCTGCTGGGCGAGACCCTCGTACGCCAGGAGGGCCAGGAGCTCCTCGACCTCGTCGAGCGGGTCCGCGCCCTGACCCGCACCGACGGCGAGGCCGCCGCCGAGCTTCTGGGTGACACGGACCTGGAGACCGCCGCGCAGCTCGTGCGCGCCTTCTCCACCTACTTCCACCTCGCCAACGTCACCGAGCAGGTCCACCGCGCCCACGAGATGCGTGACCGGCGCGCCGCCGAGGGCGGACTCCTTGCCCGTACCGCCGACCGGCTGAAGGACGCGGACCCGGTCCACCTGCGCGAGACCGTCAAGAACCTCAACGTACGGCCCGTCTTCACCGCGCACCCGACCGAGGCCGCGCGGCGCTCCGTGCTGAACAAGCTCCGCCGCATCGCCGAGCTGCTGGAGACGCCCGTCATCGATGCCGACCGGCGCCGCCAGGATCTGCGGCTCGCCGAGAACATCGACCTCATCTGGCAGACCGACGAACTGCGCGTGGTCCGGCCCGAGCCGGCCGACGAGGCCCGCAACGCCATCTACTACCTCGACGAGCTGCACGCCAATGCTGTCGGGGACGTACTCGAAGACCTGGCGGCCGAGCTGGAGCGGGTCGGCGTCGAGCTGCCCGCGGGCACCCGCCCCCTCACCTTCGGTACCTGGATCGGCGGCGACCGCGACGGCAACCCCAACGTGACACCCGACGTCACCCGGGAAGTGCTGATCCTCCAGCACGAGCACGGCATCACCGACGCGCTGGAGCTCGTCGACCACCTGCGCGCACAGCTCTCCAACTCCATCCGCTACACCGGCGCCACCGACGAGCTGCTGACCTCCCTCCAGGCCGACCTGGAGCGCCTCCCCGAGATCAGCCCGCGCTACAAGCGGCTGAACGCCGAGGAGCCCTACCGCCTCAAGGCCACCTGCATCCGGCAGAAGCTCCTCAACACCCGCGAGCGCCTCGCCGGCGGCATCCCGCACCGCCCCGGCTGCGACTACCTCGGCACCGCCGAACTCATCGCCGACCTGGAGCTCATCCAGACCTCGCTGCGCGAGCACCGCGGCGGCCTGTTCGCCGACGGGCGGATGGACCGCACGATCCGTACGCTCGCCGCGTTCGGACTGCAGCTCGCCACCATGGACGTACGCGAGCACGCGGACGCCCACCACCACGCCCTCGGCCAGCTCTTCGACCGGCTCGGCGAGGAGTCCTGGCGCTACGCCGACATGCCGCGCGACTACCGGCAGAAGCTGCTCGCCAAGGAGCTGCGCTCGCGCCGCCCGCTCGCCCCGACCCCGGCCCCGCTGGACGCCGCGGGCGAGAAGACCCTCGGCGTCTTCCACACCATCAAGGAAGCCTTCGAGCGGTTCGGCCCCGAGGTCATCGAGTCCTACATCATCTCGATGTGCCAGGGCGCCGACGACGTCTTCGCCGCCGCCGTCCTGGCCCGTGAGGCCGGCCTGATCGATCTGCACGGCGGCTGGGCCAAGATCGGCATCGTGCCGCTCCTGGAGACCACCGACGAGCTGCGCGCCGCCGACGTCATCCTCGACGAGATGCTCGCCGACCCGTCGTACCGCCGTCTCGTCTCGCTGCGCGGCGATGTGCAGGAGGTCATGCTCGGGTACTCCGACTCCTCCAAGTTCGGCGGCATCACCACCTCGCAGTGGGAGATCCACCGGGCGCAGCGCCGGCTGCGTGACGTGGCGCACCGCTACGGCGTACGGCTGCGGCTCTTCCACGGCCGCGGCGGCACCGTCGGCCGCGGCGGCGGCCCCTCGCACGACGCGATCCTCGCGCAGCCGTGGGGCACCCTCGAAGGCGAGATCAAGGTGACCGAGCAGGGCGAGGTCATCTCCGACAAGTACCTCATCCCGGCGCTCGCCCGGGAGAACCTGGAGCTGACCGTCGCGGCCACCCTCCAGGCCTCCGCGCTGCACACCGCGCCCCGCCAGTCCGACGAGGCCCTGGCCCGCTGGGACGCGGCGATGGACACCGTCTCCGACGCCGCGCACGCCGCGTACCGCAGGCTCGTCGAGGACCCGGACCTGCCCGCGTACTTCTTCGCCTCCACCCCGGTAGACCAGCTCGCCGAGCTGCATCTGGGGTCGCGTCCGTCGCGGCGCCCGGACTCCGGCGCCGGACTGGACGGGCTGCGGGCCATCCCGTGGGTCTTCGGCTGGACCCAGTCACGGCAGATCGTGCCCGGCTGGTACGGCGTCGGCTCCGGGCTCAAGGCGCTGCGCGAGGCCGGTCTGGACACCGTTCTGGACGAGATGCACGAGCAGTGGCACTTCTTCCGGAACTTCATCTCGAACGTGGAGATGACGCTCGCCAAGACCGATCTGCGGATCGCCCGCCACTATGTCGACACGCTCGTCCCGGACGAGCTGAAGCATGTCTTCGCGGACATCGAGGCCGAGCACGCGCTCACCGTTCAGGAGGTTCTGAGGGTCACCGGCGGCTCCGAACTGCTCGGCACCAGCCCGGTGCTCCAGCAGACCTTCGCCATCCGGGACGCCTACCTGGACCCGATCTCCTATCTCCAGGTCTCGCTGCTGGCCCGTCAGCGCGAGGCGGCGGCACGCGGCGAGGAAGCGGACCCGCTGCTCGCCAGGGCCCTGCTGCTCACCGTGAACGGTGTCGCCGCGGGTCTGCGCAACACCGGCTGAGAGCCGGTCGGAGGTCACCCGACAGGCTCTGAGCCCGGAGGTCACCCGACAGGCTCTGAGCCGTCCGGGCGCGGGTGCGGCCCTGCTCAGAGGGCGAAGAACGTCGCCACCAGCAGGGTCCCGCCCGCGATCCCGGTGCCCCAGGCGATCCGGGACAGCCGCAGACCACCGCCGATGACCAGGGCGGCCAGCACCAGCGAACCGCCCAGCGGCACCCAGGCATGCAGGAAGCCGGCAGTCCCGGTGCGTACGACATCGTCCGTGCCGGGCTTCACGACGACGGGGAAGCGGTCGCCCCTCCGCGCCGCGACGGACCTCTCGATCGTCACCCGGGAGCGCGGGGCAGCCTGTTCGGACGGTGCGAACGGTCCGGTGCAGACATCGGCTCCGCAGCCTGTGACGGTCATCGTGCCGTGTTCGCGGCCCTTGGCCAGAACGATGTGGTGCGCCGAGTCCCAGGAGGACTGCACGCCCGCGACGAGCAGCAGCAGGACGACACAGCCCATGGCGGCGTTGCGGGCGTGGACCAGGGCGCGGTGGGAGGAGCTCCGCTTCATGTGGAGCGATCCTTGGGCAGAGCAGCGCTCTTGGTCAACTTGTGGCCGGAACTCGCCGGGGTACTGGCCAGAATGTCAGGAGTTGTACGCGCTCTGCGCGCGTTCCAGACCCTCCGCGAGCAGGCACTCCACCGAGTCGGCGGCCCGGTCCACGAGGTAGGCGAGCTCCTTGCGCTCGGTGGACGAGAAGTCCTTCAGTACGAAGTCCGCGACCTGCATCCGGCCCGGCGGCCGGCCGATCCCGAACCGGACCCGGTGGTAGTCGGCGCCCATCGACTTGGTCATCGACTTGAGCCCGTTGTGCCCGTTGTCGCCGCCGCCCAGCTTCAGCCGCAGCGTCCCGTAGTCGATGTCCAGCTCGTCGTGGATCGCCACGATGTGGTCGGTCGGCACCTTGTAGAAGTCGCGCAGCGCGGTGACGGGACCGCCGGAGAGGTTCATGTACGACATGGGCTTGGCCAGGATCACCCGGCGGTTCTCCGGTCCGGGCGGACCCATGCGGCCCTCGACGACCTGAGCCTGGGCCTTCTGCGCCCGCTTGAACTTCCCGCCGATCCGCTCGGCGAGGAGGTCGGCGACCATGAAACCGACGTTGTGCCGGTTCGCCGCGTACTCGGGACCGGGGTTGCCGAGGCCCACGATGAGCCAGGGTTCGGTGGCGTCGGACATCTGCGCTCGGTCTCCTCGCGTACGGATGGTTCCGGATGGCCGGGTTACAGGGAAACGGGGCGGCGGGCCCTGGATGAGGAACCGCCGCCCCGTCAGTGAAGCAGGGAGGGCGAGGCTCAGCCCTCGGCGCCCTCGGCCTCGGCCTCGGCGGTCGGCTCCTCGGCCTGCGCGGAGACGACCTGGAGCACGACGGCGTCCTCGTCGCCGGCCAGCACGGCGCCCTTGGGCAGCGGGATGTCCTTGGCGAGGATGGAGTCGCCGGCGTCCAGGCCCGCGATGGAGACCGTGACGGACTCGGGGATGTGGGTGGCCTCGGCCTCGACGAGCAGGGTGTTCTGCACGTACTCGAGCAGGTTGCCGCCCGGGGCCAGGTCGCCCTCGACGTGCACGGCGATCTCGACGTTGACCTTCTCGCCGCGCTTGACGGTCAGCAGGTCGACGTGCTCGATGTTGCCCTTGAGGGCGTTGCGCTGCACGGCCTTGGGGATGACCAGGGCGTCCTTGCCGTCGATCTCCAGACCGATCAGGACGTTGGCGGTCTTGAGCGCCATCATCAGGTCGTGGCCCGGCAGGGTGATGTGAACCGGCTCGGCACCGTGGCCGTAGACGACCGCGGGAACCAGGTTGGCGCGGCGGGTGCGGCGGGCGGCGCCCTTGCCGAACTCGGTACGGACCTGGACGGCGAGCTTGACCTCAGCCATGACTGCACTCCTCGTATGGTGACGAAATCTGGACGGTCACCCGGCCCACGACAGGCCTGCTACGAAGAGCGCGTCGATAACGGACCGCCGTACATGAGTACGGCCTCCCTCGCCGAGCAACTCAGTGAGTCTACCCGGCGGGGAGGCCGCACCCAAAGTGGATCTTCCGAGCCGTGCTGCCTACCGCTCTTTTCTACTGCTCTTCGAAGAGGCTGGTGACCGAGCCGTCCTCGAAGACCTCACGCACCGCGCGGGCGATCGTCGGGGCGATCGAGAGCACTGTGATCTTGTCGAGCTCCAGCTCGCCCGGGGTCGGCAGGGTGTCCGTGAAGACGAACTCACTGACCTTGGAGTTCTTCAGACGGTCCGCGGCCGGACCGGAGAGCACACCGTGCGTGGCCGTCACTATGACGTCCTCCGCGCCGTGCGCGAACAGCGCGTCGGCGGCGGCGCAGATGGTGCCGCCGGTGTCGATCATGTCGTCGACCAGGACACAGACTCGGCCGTTGACGTTGCCGACGACCTCGTGGACGGTCACCTGGTTGGCGACGTCCTTGTCACGGCGCTTGTGGACGATCGCCAGCGGGGCGTCCAGGCGGTCGCACCAGCGGTCGGCGACGCGCACGCGGCCGGCGTCCGGGGAGACGATCGTCAGCTTCGAGCGGTCGACCTTGGCGCCGACGTAGTCGGCGAGTATCGGCAGCGCGAAGAGGTGGTCGACCGGGCCGTCGAAGAAGCCCTGGATCTGGTCGGTGTGCAGGTCGACGGTGAGGATGCGGTCGGCACCCGCCGCCTTCATCAGGTCGGCGATCAGGCGGGCCGAGATCGGCTCGCGGCCACGGTGCTTCTTGTCCTGGCGGGCGTAGCCGTAGAACGGCACGATCACCGTGATGGAACGGGCCGAGGCGCGCTTCAGCGCGTCCAGCATGATGAGCTGCTCCATGATCCACTTGTTGATCGGAGCGGTGTGGCTCTGGATCAGGAAGCAGTCGGCGCCGCGGGCGGACTCCTGGAAGCGGACGTAGATCTCACCGTTGGCGAAATCGAAGGCCTTCGTCGGCACGAGGCCGACACCCAGTTGGTGCGCAACCTCCTCGGCCAGCTCGGGGTGGGCGCGGCCGGAGAAGAGCATCAGTTTCTTCTCGCCGGTCGTCTTGATCCCGGTCACAGCACAGTCTCCTCAGACGTGTTCCTGGCGCTGCACGCATGTGTCCCGATGTGCAACGAGCCAGCCGAAATGGGGTGAGCATCTATCACGGTACGCCGTGTGTGGCGCGCCTGTTTCCGGTCAGCTTTCGCCATGGTGCTCCGGGGCGGCGGCCTGAGCGGCCTGCGCGGCGGCGCTCCCCGGACGCTTGCGCGCCACCCAGCCTTCGATATTCCTTTGCTGGCCGCGGGCGACGGCCAGCGAGCCGGGCGGTACATCCTTGGTGATGACCGAGCCGGCCGCGGTGTAGACGCCGTCCCCGACCGTGACAGGCGCCACAAACATATTGTCCGATCCGGTACGGCAGTGGGAGCCGATCGTGGTGTGGTGCTTGGCCACACCGTCGTAGTTCACGAAGACGCTGGCGGCACCGATGTTGGTGTGATCGCCGATCGTCGCGTCGCCGACGTAGCTCAGGTGCGGGACCTTGGTGCCCTCGCCGATCGTGGCGTTCTTCATCTCCACGTACGTACCGGCCTTGGCCTTCGGCCCGAGCTTGGTGCCCGGCCGCAGATAGGCGTACGGGCCGACTGTCGCGCCCTCACCGACCTCGGCCCGGTCCGCGACCGTGTTGTCCACGCGTGCGCCCGCGCGCACGACGGTGTCCGTGAGCCGGGAGTTGGGGCCGACCTCGGCGTCCTCGGCGAGATGCGTGGTGCCGAGCAGCTGGGTGCCCGGGTGCACGATCGCGTCCCGCTCGTAGGTGACGGTCGCGTCGATCAGCGTGGACGCCGGGTCCACGACGGTCACACCGGCCAGCATGGCCCGCTCCAGCAGCCGCTGGTTCAGCAGACGCCGGGCCTCGGCCAGCTGGACCCGGTTGTTGATGCCGAGGATCTCGCGGTGGTCGCCGGCGACCGAGGCGCCGACCCGGTGTCCGGCCTCGCGCAGGATGGAGAGCACATCGGTGAGGTATTCCTCACCCTGGCTGTTGTCGGTACGGACCTTGCCGAGGGCGTCCGTGAGCAGTCGGCCGTCGAAGGCGAAGACCCCGGAGTTGATCTCCCGGATCGCGCGCTGGGCGTCGGTGGCGTCCTTGTGCTCGACGATCTCGGTGACCGCACCGTCGGCCGGGTCGCGGACGATCCGGCCGTAGCCGGTGGAGTCCGGGACCTCGGCGGTCAGCACCGTGACGGCGTTCGATTCGGCCGTGTGGGTGGCGGCGAGCGCGGTGAGCGTTTCGCCGGAGAGCAGCGGGGTGTCGCCGCAGACGACGATCACGGTGCCCTCGACGGTCCCGCCGAGCTCGTCGAGACCGACGCGCACGGCGTTTCCGGTGCCCCTCTGCTGCGCCTGGTAGGCGGTCCGCAGCCGGTCGTCGACGGCGGCGAGGTGCGCGGTGACCTGCTCGCTCTCGTGGCCCACGACCACGACGAGATGCTCTGGGTCCAGTTCGCGGGAGGCGGCGACGACATGTCCGACGAGCGAGCGCCCGGAGATCTCGTGCAGAACCTTGGGTGTCTTCGACTTCATGCGGGTGCCCTCACCCGCTGCGAGGACGACGACGGCTGCCGGGCGTTCGGAGCTCACGGAAATGCCCTTCGGCTTCGGGTGGTGGACACCCGAAGGATACCGGGGGGGTATGGGGCGGACATGCGTGCGGGCCCCGACCTGTGAGGTCGGGGCCCGCGGACGAAAGCTCCCCCATCAGGATTTGAACCTGAACAGACGGTACCAAAAACCGTAGTGCTGCCTGATTACACCATGGGGGACAGAACCAGACCGAACCGGACATCGCGTCAGGTTGCTGGGCCAGCACCCAACACTATGCCGTACCAAGCGCCTTCTACGCGACGGTAGAAGCCGACGCTCTTGGTGACGTAGATGATCACACAGCCGTGGTACGCCCCGGTAGTGTCCTTGCGGATGGCGATCTCCGTCATGTGCCGAGCGTCGTCCGGAAGGCGAACGTCCGGTGCGAGAGTCCGCTCGATCCACCATTTCACGTGGTGGCGATCATTCCGACTCCGTTCGAACGCGCCACGTGCTGTCCAGGTCGCCCGAAAATGAGGTGCGCCCGCCCGTAGGCTGGACGGCATGACCGCAACGGGGGCATATCGGGAAGCCGCGGGTACGACCACCCGCGGCTACTGGTGGTGGGAACGGCGGCGCAGTGTCGCCCTGGATGTGGGGCTCGCGCTCCTGTCGGCGCTGGAATGCGCACTGGAAGGAGTGGCGTTCGCCGGGGACACCGGGCTGCCGGTGCCGGTCGGCGTGGTGTTCGGGCTGCTCGCGGGGGCCGTACTGCTGGTGCGGCGGCGCTGGCCGATCGCCGTGGTGCTGGTGGCGATCGCGATGACGCCCGCCGAGATGGGCTTCCTGATGGGCCTGATCGGCCTCTACACGCTGGCTGCCTCCGACGTGCCGCGGAGAATCACCGCGGTGCTGACGGGGATGTCCTTCATAGGGATGTTCATCGTCACGCACGTACGGCTGCGGCAGAGCGTCTCCCAGCAGGCCGACTTCGGGCCCGGTGACTGGTACGTACCGCTGATGTCGCTGTTCATGTCGCTCGGGCTCACCGCACCGCCCGTGCTGTTCGGTCTCTACATAGGGGCCCGGCGGCGGCTGATGGAGAGCCTGCGGGAGCGGGCGGACTCGCTGGAGCGGGAGCTGTCGCTGCTCGCCGACCGGGCCGAGGAGCGGGCCGAGTGGGCGCGCACGGAGGAGCGCACCAGGATCGCCCGCGAGATGCACGACGTGGTCGCCCACCGGGTCAGCCTGATGGTCGTGCACGCCGCCGCGCTCCAGGCCGTCGCGCCGAAGGACCCGGCGAAGGCGGTACGGAACGCCGCCCTGGTCGGCGACATGGGCCGCCAGGCGCTGACCGAGCTCCGCGAGATGCTCGGGGTGCTGCGGAGCGGGGAGCCCACCGCGCCCCGGTCCGCCGACGTGCCGCTCGCCTCGGTCGGCCAGGCCGCTGCGGCCGCGGCCGCGGCCGCCACGGAGGACGGGCCCCGGCTGTACGAGGTGGAGGCCCTGGTCGGGGAGTCCAGGGCGGCCGGCATGACCGTGGAGCTCTCGGTGGACGGCGAGGCCCGCCCGTACGCCCCCGAGGTCGAGCAGACCGCGTACCGGGTGGTGCAGGAAGCCCTGACGAACGTGCACAAGCACGCGGCGGGCGCGAAGACGTGGGTGCGGCTTGCGCACCGGGGCTCGGAAGTCGCGATGCAGGTGGAGAACGGCCCGACGGACGCCGCCGCGGCGGACGCGGGACTGCCGAGCGGGGGCAACGGGCTGGTCGGCATGCGGGAGCGGGTGCTGGGGCTCGGCGGCGTCTTCGTCTCCGGGCCGACGGATGCGGGGGGCTTCCGGGTGTCGGCGGTGCTGCCGGACCGGGGGGCGGCCTGACTTTGCGGGCCGGGCCCGCGAAGTTCGCCGGCCCTCTGGGTAACGGTTCCGGACAAATCTGGACAATGGTTTGGGGCAAAGCGGTCACCGGGGCGACTCCGGTGCCTTCGCCCCTCAAAGCCTGTCGGAGGTCACCCGACAGGCTCTCAGCCGGACGTCAGCCGCTCCGGCTGGATGCCGCCGATCAGCGTCGCCAACGCCTGGTCGATGTCCGGGCCGAGGTACCAGTCCCCGGTGTGATCGATGCTGTACACCCGCCCCGCCGTGTCGATGGCGAGGACCGCCTGCCCGTCCCCCTCCTCGCCCAGCGGGCTGACCTCGGTCTCCAGAGCCCGGCCGAGGTCACCGAGCGTGCGGGCGAGATGCAGCCCGCTCATCGGGTCGATGCGCACCCGGGCCGGTGCGATCTGCCGGCCCGGCGCGGACGCCGTGATGTGCAGCCCGCCGAACTCCGCCCACGCCTCCACGGCCGCCGGGAAGACCGCGTGCTGATGACCGGCGGGCGACGCGTGCGAGCGCAGCGCGTCGGCCCACTCCTCGGCCTGCCGTATGTCCCAGCGGCCGGGCTGCCAGCCCGCGGCACGCAGGGTGGCGTCGACGGCGACGGGGAAGCGGGTCGTGGCATGGCGGTCGCGGTCCGCGGGGCCCGCCTGTTCGGGTAGGTCGGTTCGGTCGTGCATCGGCGCGCGGTCAGCCCTTCTCGGCGGTGGTCGCCGTTCCGGCGGTCGTGAGGTCGACGGGACGTACGCCGAAATGGGCGAGCATCGCCGTACAGGAGCGGCACGGCGGCGCGTAACTGCCGTGCATCGGGTCGCCGTCCTCACGGATGCGCCGTGTGGTGAGCCGGGAGTGCTTCAGGGCGCGGCGGGCCTCGCTGTTGGTCAGCGGCTTGCGCTGGGCCCGCTTGGAACGGCCGGCCTCCGCCGCGGTGAGCTGCCGGGAGAGCAGTATCGCCTCGGGGCAGCGGCCGGTGAAGCGTTCGCGCTGGCCGCTGGTGAGGGTGTCGAGGAAGTCCTGGACCAGTGGGTGCAGTACGGGCGGCTGGTCGCCCTTGCCCGCCGTGCAGGTGAGCGTCTCACCGCGCACGGACAGCGCCGCGGCCACCGCGGGCAGGATGCCGTCGCGGCGGTGGTGCAGCCGGGGTGCGCGGCTGGTCCCGGTGCTGCTCCAGTTGAGGCGCGGATCCCCGGGTGTGACTGTTTGTGCGGTGTGCATGGTGCTTTCCCTCCCGTGCCCGCAGCGGTAGCTGCGCGGTGTGCACGCCCCCGAGTTGCGGTGACAGCCTGCCAAATGTCCCGGCTGGTGGGGAAGCTGGGGCGGTGAAACGTGGCTCCGTGTCGCCCGGCCGTGGCAGGAGCGTCGCTCTTCCGTCACGCCGTTGTGACGGTTCGTGACGGAAGAGAAGAGGGGTGGCGCAGGGGCGAGACCCGCTCTTGTGCCACCGCATAGGCTGTGCCCGGACCGCCCCCTTGGGCAGGTCGGTCCTCACCAGTCAGACGCAGCAGGGGGCAACCGCCATGACGACAGGTCGGCTCGGGCAGCAAGCCGCGCCACCGAACGCGGCCTACGCCGGGCAACTCGTGCATTTCCCGGACCCGGTCCGGGCGTCCCGCCACCCCAGAGGTGTGCGCATGGACGAGAACGGCAGCCCGGACTTCGCGCCGTACGCGCGTGCCGCCGCCGAGATCGCCGAGCCCCCGCAGGGCTTCGGCGTCGATGAGTTGCGGCTCACCGACTACGTCTCGGCCAACGCGGCCCTGGCGGCGAGCGGCCACGAACTGTGGGACACGATTCCCGCGGTCGCCACACCGCACGGCTGGACCTGGCACCACGTCTGCGGCGGGCGGCGCATGGAGCTGATCCCGGTCGAGGTCAAGGCGCTGCTCAGGCACCACGGCGGCCTCGCCGCCACCGCGGTCGACCAGAACAAGCGCGGCACCCGCCCGCTGCAGGAGGCCCGGCCCGCGCACTTCCGGCTGCCCAAGGGCGCCGTGGCGGTGAGCGAGCAGCAGGTTCTGGGCATCGAGGAGGACCTCGGCTACCGGCTGCCCGGCGCCTATCGTTCCTTCCTCAAGGCGGCGGGCGGCTCGGCCCCGGTCGGCACGGCGCTCGACGCGGAGCTGGGTCTCCTGGTCGACCAGCCGTTCTTCACGGTGCGCGAGGAGGCCGCCGTGAACGACCTGGTGTACGTCAACAAGTGCCTGCGGGACCACCTCACCAAGGACTACCTGGGCGTCGGCTTCGTCCAGGGCGGCATCCTCGCGGTGAAGGTGAAGGGCAACGATGTCGGCTCGGTCTGGTTCTGCGCGTACGACGACGCCCGGGACCAGGACGGCTGGAACGTGCAGGAGCGGGTGGACCGGCTGCTGCTGCCGTGCGGCGGCGACTTCGACGCCTTCCTGCAGCGTCTGGCGGGCAATGCGCCGGAGCTGGAGACCGTGGCGAACCTGATGGTGGACGGCGGCTTCGCGCGGGCCGTCCCGGTGGAGGGGTGAGCGCGATGGTGACCTTTGCGCAGGCGCAGGAGCGCGCGGACGAGTGGATCAACGACGACGTGCCCGCGTACCAGCACCGCGAGGTGCGGGTACGGGAGTTCGAGCTGGGCTTCGTGGTGTGGGGCGAGGACCGCGCCGAGGGTCCGGTTTCGGACGGCGGCCGGCAGCGGCTGGTGATTGCCAGGGACAGCGGTGAGGCCACCCTGTGGCCGGGACTGCCGGTGGGCGAGGTGATCCGGCGGTACGAGGAGGAGTACGGCATACATGATGCGGCACCGGCCGCTCAGGAGCCGCCGCAGCGTATCGACCTCAACCAGACGTCGTTCCTGTTGAGCCCTCCGGAGTGGCTCCAGGAAGCGGCCGACAAACTGGGCATCCCGGACCGCCGGGCGGACCGGGGCGGGGACGCGGCCCCTTCGGCTCCGTCGGCCCCTTCGGCCCCTTCGATTTCGTCGGCCTCTTCAGTTCCGTCGGCTCCGTCGGCCCCTTCGGTTCCGTCGGCTCCGTCGGCCCCACCGGTCTCTTCGGACACCCCGCCTCCCGCCGCCCCTGCTGCTCCCGTGCCCACAGGTGCGCGGGGCGGGCAGGTCGCGTACGAGCCCACCGCCAACGACGGCGTTCCGGCATCTGCACCGGATGTGCCCGCCGGGGCCACTCCCTGGGCCGGGACCGACACCAACGCGGGTTCCGACGACAGGGCGGTGCCCCTGCCGCCCACGGTGTTCGCACCGCCGCTTTCGGGCGACGACGACGGCACCCCGCCGCCGGTCGTACCGGCCAATGCGCCGACTGCCCTGATGTCCGGCGGCAGCCGGCTGCCCCGGACGGCGATCGTCCCCGGCCTGGACCCGCAGGAAACCGGTACGCCCGTACCCGGTACGCCCGCACCCGGAACACCTGCTCCGGGTGTGCCGGGCGCCCCGGGTGCCCCCGGTGCCCATGACATCGCGGACGCGGCCACCAGCAAGGCCGTCATGCCGCCGCGCGGTACGCGCGGGGGCGGCTCGACGATCCCGCCGCCGCCCGGTGCCCCCGGCATCCCGGGCGTCAGGCCGGGCGCGCCCGTGCCGCCGCCCTCGGGACCGGGCGCGCCCGGCGCTCCGGCGGGCGGGTACCTGCCGACGCAGCTCGCCCCCCAGCTGGGCCCGCCCGGCGCCCCGCAGCCTCCAGGGCCCCCCGGGCCTCCGGCTCCTCCTGGTTCGACGCCGCCTCCCGGGCCCCCCGGCCCGCCCGGTGCGCCGATGCCGCCGCCCGGTTCGACGCCGCCGCCCGGTGGTGGGGTGCATCACGCCGCGACGATGTTCGCCGACCCGAGCATGGGTGGCCCGGGTGCGCCGAAGCCGCCTGGCCCGCCCGGCCCGCCCGGCACTCCTGGCGTGCCCCAGCCGCCTGCGTCTCCCGGCCTGCCCGGTGCGCCGATGCCGCCGCCCGGTTCGACGCCGCCGCCCGGTGGTGGGGTGCATCACGCCGCGACGATGTTCGCCGACCCGAGCATGGGCGGCCCGGGTGCGCCGAAGCCGCCTGGCCCGCCCGGCCCGCCCGGCACTCCTGGCGTGCCCCAGCCGCCCGCGTCTCCCGGCCTGCCCGGTGCGCCGATGCCGCCGCCCGGTTCGACGCCGCCGCCCGGTGGCGGGGTGCACCACGCCGCGACGATGCTCGCGGGCCCCGGCCAGGTCGGGCCGTCCGCGCCGCAGCCTCCCGGCCCTCCCGGTCCGCCGGGAATGCCGCAGGGTGGCGCCCCCGGTCCCGTACCGCCGAATCCGCACACCCCGCAGCCCCCGGCGTACGGATACCCGCAGGCGCCGACCGGTCAGCCGACCGTCGGCCCCGGCTACCAGGCTGTGCTGCGCTACCGCGCGCCCGACGGCAGCGAGCAGCAGCTGATCCGTCGCTCGGCGCCCGGCACCCCGCACCCCGAGTGGCAGATGCTGCACGAGCTGCGGGCCATGAACGTGCCGCCGCAGCAGGTCATCGAGCTGCACACCGAGCTGGAGTCCTGCGAGCTGCCCGGTGGCTACTGCGCACGGATGATCCGTGAGACCTGGCCGCAGGTGCGGATCACCAGCGTCGCCCCGTACGGCACCGATCACGCCAGCCGTCAGCAGGGCATGCAGCATCTGCTCACCCATCAGGGTGAGCTGCACCAGGTGGCGGACGGGCCGGCGCGCCCGGCGCCGGTGCGGGCCCCGCTGCCGCAGATGCCGCCCGCGCCGCCGGTGCCGCCGGAGGCCATCGCCCAGGAGATGGTGCAGGCCTTCGGGCCGCAGGGCATCCTCCGCTTCGACCAGCGCGCGGTGTCCCGCCAGGGTGTGCCCGAGACCGTGGCCCGGACACTGGTGTGGGCGGGGCTGCCCGCCGACTTCGGGCCGTTCTTCTGGGCGCAGCCGGGACAGCCGGTGGTGCCGACGCTGGCCGAGCTCGCCGCGCAGCGGCAGGTGCAGGCCGCCCCCGACGCGGGGTCGTACCTCGTCATGGGGTCCGACTTCGGGCGGGCGATCTGTGTGCAGTACGGCACGGCGAACATCGTGGCCGTGCCGGTCGAGGCAGGACCTGGCGGGCAGTCGGTGCCGCCGCAGTTCGTGAACACCGGGCTGCCGGAGTTCCAGCGCTCGATGGCGCTGCTCGGCCGGATGTGGCGGCTGCGCTACGGGCTCAACCCGGAGCAGGCGGGCCGCTGGACGGTCGACTTCCAGGCTCAGCTGGTGGCGCTGGACGCGGCGGCGCTGGCGTCGCCGGAGAGCTGGTGGTCCGTACTCCTTGAGCAGATGTGGGACGGGCTGATCTGATCCGGCAGGTTCGAAGGACGGCGCCCGGCTCCCGAGAAGGGGTCGGGCGCCGTCCTTGTAACGGTCTGTGATGCCCGTCGCTTCCGTCCGGAAAACAGCCAGTCGATTCCGACTTCTGCGGCAATTGCCGCATCCTTGGCGTATTGCTGGTCTTCGGAGAGTCGGAAAGAGGCTTCAAGGATGAGTTCTGCACCGGTGTCCGCGCATGGCTTCGTCGGGGTACGGGGGCGCGGCTACCGTCCGGAGCAGGTGGACCGCACCGTGGCCGGGCTGTCGGCGGAGCGGGACGAGGCGTGGGAGCGGGTGTCCCGGCTGACCGCGTTGGTGGAGGAGCTGTCGGCCGAGTCGGTCCGGCTGGGCGAGGCCGTCGCCGAGCTCGCCCCGCAGAACTATGAATCGCTCAGCCAGCGAGCCCAGCAGATCATGGCGCTCGCCGAGAACGAGGTCCAGGCCGTCCAGGGCGCCGCGCAGAAGGAGGCGCAGGCGCTGCGGGACGCGGCGGACGAGGCGGGCCGGGGGCTCCGCGAGTCGGCGCGCGCGGACTGCGAGGTGATGCTGGCGGTCGCCGAGAAGTACGTCGACGAGACGCTGACCACGGCCCGGTGCACCGCCGACGCGACCGTCGCCGAGGCCCGCAAGGAGGCCGCGGAGGTGCGCGAGCAGGCGGAGTCCGCGATGGCGGAGACGCGCCGCAGCACCGCGAGTGTCCTTGCGCACCAGGAACAGGAGCACAGCGACCGGTGGAAGGCGGCCGAACACGAACTGGCCGAGGCGCTGGCCGCGCAGGCCGCGTACCACGACGAGCTGACCGAGCGGGCTGAGATCCGCCTGGCTGAGGCGCGGCGAGCGCTGGCGGAGACCGAGGAGGCCGCACGGCACGGCCAAGAGGACGCCGAGGCGCAGGGCGCGGAGCTGATCGCGGCGGCCAGGGTCCGCGAGGAGCGGGTGGTCCGGGAGACGGAGCGGATCCTGCGGGAGCACGAGGAAGGCCGCGAGGAGGTCCAGGCGCACATGGCGCACGTACGGAACTCACTCGCGGCGCTCACCGGGCGGGTGGCCCCGGCGCAGGACTGATCAGTGCACTGTCACAGGTATTCGCGTAGGTGGAAGGGAATCTGCAGGTACGAGGACGTCTCCGTGGGCGTCAGGAAGCCGTCCGTGGATCTGTCGACCATGTCCACCTCCCGTGGCATCGGCCCGCATCGTTGCATATCGCCCCGCCCGTCGCTCGCAGGCGGCGTATCCGATGTCCGCCCACGCGCCGACCCTCGGATGCGGCAGCGTGTCGGCCGGTTTGAGGGTCGGCCGACTACCGGCCGGTCTGGAAGCGGCGGTCTCTCTTCAACTCGGCTATGAACGAGGTCCAAGAGGGCTCGGCGAAGGACAGCGCCGGGCCGTGGACCGCCTTGCTGTCACGGACGGGGACGACTCCGGGGAATCCGTCCGCCACTTCCACGCAGTTGCCTCCCTCCTGATTGCTGTAGCTGCTTTTGCGCCAGGCGGCGTCGGTCAGATCGGGACGGGACACTCGCGTCATGGTGGTTGTCCTCCATCGCGGATCGGATCATGTCGAGCGACATGAGAGGGGGCAGAGCTGCTGCCCGGAGCTGATCGTAGGTCACCGCGAAGCGCCTGACCTCCTCCGGATCCTCGATCAACTGGCCGTGATGCGCGCCTTCCGTGTAGCTGACCTCCGTGCCGTCGGGAAGGACTAGCACGGTCAGGGAGCCGCCCATGGCGGCGTGCTCTCCCTGGGCGAACGGCAGTACCTGCAGGGTGATGTTGGGTTCCTCGGCCGCGGCCAGCAGGTGGGCCAGTTGGGCGTGCATGACTGCCGGGCCGCCGACCGGGCGTCGTAGTACCGCCTCGTCGAGCACCACCCACAGCTCGGGACGATCGGCGGACCACAGGCGCTTCTGGCGGTCCATTCGTGCCGACAGCCGCTCTTCCAGATGTTCCTCACTCTTGAGTGTGCGCCCGACACTCAACACCGCCCGTGCGTACGCCTTGGTCTGCAGCAGGCCCGGCACCACGTGTGCGGCGTACTCCCTGATCGCCGCCGCCCGCGCCGCGAGGGCCATGAACGTCTGTGCCCAGTCCGGGAACGCCTCCCGGTGGACGAACGGCCAGAGGTCGACCAACAGGTCGTCCGCCACCAGCGCGGTGTCCAGGGCCTGTGCCAGCGTCTGGGTCGGCTTGGCTCCGGACGACCGCTCGATCTGGGTGATCCGGGTGCTGACGACGTGTGTCATCCTGCCCAGCTCCGCCTGGGTCAGCCCGGCCGCCGTACGGAGTTTGCGTACGCGTGATCCGAACAGGGCGGCCATCGATTCCTGGGGGTCGATCGCTTTGGCCACGGCTTCACTTCCTCTGTTTACGGCCGGGAAGGTAATGCTTCGTCACCTTCTGAGCCTAGGTGCGCCGGTCGACTCTTGACTGCGGAACGTAGCGAATTCCGCACTCTGTGGAATGCGTGAGGAACGAAAAACGGATGGGCCGCACCATGCTCAAGGCAATGACTGTGCCGGATGACGGGTCGAAGCGAGAGTCGAACGGCGCTTCGCATACGGAAGGAAGCGAGGCAACGACGCCCCAGGCCGCCCAACGGCACTTCTTTTCAATGCAGTTCACGTCCACCGCACGCGGTGCACGGCTCGCCCGGCACGCGACGCTGAGGCACCTCGGTCAGTGGGGGTTCTCCCCGGCGTCGGAGGTCTCCTGCACCGTCGCCCTGGTGGTGGCCGAGCTCGCAGCCAATGCGGTGCGCCATGGCCGGGTCCCTGGCCGGAACTTCCTCCTGAGCGTGACGTACGAGACGGGAGCTTGCCTGATCCGTGTCGAGGTCTCCGATGCCTGCCCGGAGCTGCCGCCGGTCGACCCGTCCATGTCGGCCGATGATGAGGAGTCGGGGCGGGGTCTGGTCCTCGTCGGTGCGCTTGCTGCCCGATGGGGGGCGGCTCCCCGCACTCCCGTCGGGAAGACGGTGTGGGCGGAGTGGTTTGCCGAGCCAACTAGTGCTGAGTAGTGCCTAGTTGTTGCGGGCCATGACGTTGTTGACGTGGCGTCGGGGTCCTGGCCGCGATGTCGCTGTTCGGTCGCGGCGTGACGTACCGACGTGGCCCAGGTTTGTGAAGTGCTGCGACGACGCGAACCGTCCCTGCCGCATAGTTCGCTGCCGGGGTTGACCGTGATCCCCTTCAGAAACGGCAGTGTTGCTGCACGACGCGGTCAAGGATCGGTCGCAGCGTGGAGCAGGGGGACCGAGCCGGCGAGTGCGGGTAGGAGCCCTGCCTCTCTTCGCCGTGGGGAGGGCGGATCCGGTCTCGCTTCCGCCGCTTCATGCGGGTAGGTCATGCGGTTCCCGGCTGGGCTGGCTGGGCCCATTTCGGTGTCCAGATGCCGCTGCTGGGGCGTCCGGGGTAAGTGGCAGCGAGATGACTGCGTAGGGCGTCCAGGGCGGGGTGTGGATTGTCCGTGCGCCAGACCAGGGAGTGGGGGTAGACGGGAGTCGGGTCCTTCAGGGGGATACGGCGTAGGTCGTGGCCGGCGGGCCAGACGAGGGGAGTCTGCTCGCTGATGAAGGTGGCCAGCGTCGATGAGGTCGCAATGGTGTCAAGCAGGGGCTCGATACCGAAGTTTGGGCCAATCGAGTCGATGGTGATGCCGAACGCAGCGGCGAGTTCGTCGTAGTAGGCGGCCCACTCAGTGCCGGGCATGTTGCCGGGCATCCAGATCCGGTGCCCGGCAAGCTGGTCGGGAGTGACCGCGGGGGCATTGGCGAACTCGTGCGCCGGTCCGGTGAACAGGTGGAGCGGTTCGTCGAAGACGGGCGCGGCCTCGATGCCGAGTGGAATGTGGCGGCCCGGCATGCTCACTGCGCGGAAGGTGGCGTCGATCGAGCCGGACCGGACTGCGGCGATGGCTTCGTCTGAATCGTACAGAGTCACGACATCCAGCTCGGTCTCAGGAAATGCTTGATGGAAGCCACGCAGCAGACCCGCCAGTGAGAGGCGGCGACCGATCACGTCGACGCGCAACGCCCGACGCCCCGGCCTCACGGAAGCAATGGCCCGTTCCGCTGCTTGAAGCAGAGCCCGGGCATGCGACAGAAACGCCTGGCCGTCGATGGTGAGCCGGGCCCCGCGGGCGTCCCGGCTGAACAGTTGGACACCAAGTTCCCTCTCCAGTGCGGCAATGCGCTTGGAGACCGCCTGGGGAGTGATCGACAAGGTGGTCGCGGCTTCTTGGAATTGTCCGGTGTCCACGATGGCGAAGAAGGTGCGCACGGCGGTGATGTCCATGTCGGCCATCTTATTCAGACAACCTATCGTTGATTGATCACATGGAAATGGTTGTTTGATTCCTGCATGTCTCGCTCGCTTTGATGGATACACCCAACCAATGGTTGGCAAGTGGTCGAGTCGAGGCCGGTACTGCCGGCGGTCCGGTAGTTCCCGGCACCCACGGCTGGCCATCGACCAGGCTGCCATCACGTCCGTGGCTGGGATGGGGCTTCCTACTCACCCCGGAGATGACCCACACGTGCCGGATTCCTTCGTTCACCTGCACAATCACACCGAGTACTCGATGCTGGACGGCGCGCAGAAGCTGAAGCCGATGTTCGGCGAAGTGGCACGGCAGGGGATGCCCGCGATCGCCATGAGTGATCACGGCAACATGTTCGGGGCCTACGAGTTCACGCAGGTCGCCAAAGGCTTCGAGGCGATCACGCCGATCATCGGCATCGAGGCGTACATGGCGCCTTCTTCGCGGTTCGTCCGGAAGCAGGAGTTCTGGGGGCCGGGCGGTCGCCGGGCCCTGAGCGAGGACGGTGAGGGGGCGAAGGACGTCTCCGGCGGCGGTCGTTTCGCGCACATGACCATGTGGGCGCGGAACGCCCAGGGCTTGCGGAATCTGTTCTGGCTCAGCACCCAGGCCAGCTATGAGGGGCAGTTCCCTTCCGGTAAGCCGCGTATGGACCGGGAGCTGATCTCCCAGCGGCCGGGCGGCATCATCGCCACCACGGGCTGCCCGTCCGGCGAGGTCCAGACCCGCCTGCGGCTGGACCAGTACGACGAGGCGAGGGCCACCGCGGCGGCCTACCAGGAAATCTTCGGCCGCGAGAACTACTTCCTGGAGCTGATGGACCACGGCCTGGACATCGAGCGTGACGTCCGTGAGGGTCTGCTGCGGCTGGCCGAGGACCTGAGCATCCCCCTCCTGGCCACCAATGATGCGCACTACGTCACCGAGGACCAGGCCGATGCCCACGACAGCTTGTTGTGTATCGGCGTCGGCAAGAACAAGGACGACCCCGGTCGCTTCCGTTTCAACGGCTCTGGCTACTACCTCAAGAGCGCCGCAGAGATGCGCAGCCTGTTCTCGGAGCTCCCGGAAGCCTGCGACAACACGCTGCTGATCGCCGAGCGCATCGAGTCCTACGACGAGGTCTTCGACTACGTGGACGAGATGCCGCAGTTCCCCGACGTGCCCGAGGGTGAGACTCAGGAGTCGTGGCTACGCAAGGAAGCCCTCAAGGGTTTGGCGATGCGCTACGGGGACCCGATTCCCCAGCACATGCTGGAGCGTTTCGAGACCGAGATGAAGGTCATCGGGCCCATGGGGTTCAGTTCCTACTTCCTCGTCGTGGCGGACATCTGCCGCCACGCGCGCACCAACAAGATTCCGCTCGGGCCTGGCCGAGGCTCGTGCACCGGTTCGATCGTTGCCTACGCGACCCGTATCACCGAGCTGTGCCCTCTGGAGCACGGCCTTCTCTTCGAGCGGTTCCTGAACCCCGAACGCATCAACCCGCCGGACGTCGACCTTGATTTCGACGACCGCCAGCGTGACCAGATGGTCCAGTACGTCACGGAAAAGTACGGCGGCGAGTACACCGCCATGGTGAACACGTTCGGCAAGATCAAGGCCAAGAACGCGATCAAGGACTCGTCGCGCATTCTCGGCTTTCCCTACAGCCATGGGGAGCGGATCACCAAGGCACTCCCGCCGGACCAGAACGGCAAGTCTGCCCCGCTGGCCGCCCTCTTCGATCCCTCCCACGAGCGGTACGGCGAGGCCGGCGAGATCCGGCAGATGTACGAGAGCGACCAGGACGTGAAGAGGGTCATCGACACCGCCCGTGGAGTGGAGGGACTCACCAGGGGCACCGGGGTGCACGCGGCGGCTGTGATCCTTTCCAAGACCAGGCTCACCGACCGGATCCCACTGCACATGCGGGCCGCGGACGGCGTGAAGATCACCGGCTTCGACTATCCGTCCTGCGAGGCCATGGGCCTGATCAAGATGGACTTCCTGGGGCTGCGTAACCTCGGTGTGATCGACCAGGCGATCGAGAACATCCGTGAGAACCGGGGCATCAGCCTGGCCACGGTCGATCCGCTGGACGGCGATGCGTCCACGCATGTCATCCCCCTGGACGACGCCAAGACCTACCGGCTGCTGGCCGACGGCAACACCTTCGGCGTCTTCCAGCTCGACGGCGGCGGCATGCGGGTGCTGCTCAAGCAAATGGAGCCGACCCGCTTCGAGGACATCGCCGCAGTCAACGCTCTCTACCGGCCCGGCCCGATGGCGGCGAACGCCCACACCAACTACGCGTTCCGCAAGACCGGTCGCCAGGAGATCACCCCGATCCACCCCGAACTACGGGACGCGCTGGAACCGATCCTCGGCAACACCTTCCATCTGCTCGTCTACCAGGAGCAGATCATGGCCATCGCCCGGGAGCTCGCGGGATACACCCTCGGAGGCGCGGACCTGTTGCGCCGCGCGATGGGAAAAAAGAAGCCGGAGGTCCTGGCCGCGGAATGGGAGAAGTTCCACGACGGCATGCGCGGCAACGGTTACAGCGAGGAAGCCATCAAAGCCCTGTGGGATGTCATGCTCCCTTTCTCCGGCTACGCGTTCAACAAGTCCCACACCGCCGGCTACGGCCTGGTCTCGTACTGGACCGCTTACCTCAAGGCCAACTACCCCGCCGAGTACATGGCTGCCCTGCTCACGTCCGTCGGCGACGACAAGAACAAGGCTGCGGTCTACCTCGCCGACGCCCGCAAGAACCGCGTCCGCGTACTCCAGCCCGATGTGAACGAGTCCGTCGCCGAGTTCACCGCTGTCGGCGACGATGTCAGGTTCGGGCTGCGGTCCGTCCGCAACGTCGGCGACAACATCATCGAGGCCATCGTCGACGCGCGCCGCCAGAAGGGGAAGTTCACCTCCTTCCCCGACTTCCTCGACAAGGTCGCCTTGCCCGGGCTGAACAAACGCGCTGTGGACTCACTGATCAAGGCCGGTGCCTTCGACTCCCTGCAGCATTCACGCAAGGGTCTCTCCGCCATTCACGAGGACGCCATCGACGCGATCATCCCCGTGAAGAAGGCGGCTGGCTTCGGGCAGGACGACCTCTTTGCAGGTCTCACCGACACAGCAGGCAACGAACCGGTCTTGGGCCTCGACTTCGCCATTGACGAAGCAGAGTGGCCACGCCGGCAACTCCTGGCGACCGAGCGCGAAATGCTTGGCCTCTACGTCTCGGCACACCCGCTGGACGGCGCCGAGCACATCCTCTCCCGAGCCCGAGACTGCTCCATCGCCGAACTGCTCACCTCCGGCCGCACCACCGGCGACGTACAGCTCTCCGGACTGATCACCGGCGTCCAGCTCAAGATGACCAAGCAAGGAAAGCACTGGGCCATCGTGAACCTCGCGGACCGCGACGCCACCATCGAAGCCCTCTTCTTTCCGGCTGCCTACCAGCTCGTTCAGCACGCACTGGTCGAGGACAACGTGATCTCCGTCAAAGGCAAGATCGAAGACCGAGACGGAACGATGAACATGTTCGGCCGCGAACTCTCCGTCCTCGATATCTCCTCGGCCGCAAACGGCGGCATGCCACCTGTGAAGCTGGCGCTCCCCTTGCACCGCGTCACCGAGCAGACCGTCAAGGAACTCAAGCACATCCTCGCCGCCCACCCAGGCAACAGCCCTGTACACCTCAGCGTCCGCGGTCCACACAAGACCACCGTCTACGCCCTCCAGGCGACTGTCGACCCCACGACTATCGCCTCCGAGATCAAAGGCACCTTCGGAGCCGACTCCTGGCAGGGCGTTGCATAAGCCCCTCACCCCCGTTCTCAGGGGCGCATCGCCGGTGGGGCGCCCGCCAGGATGCGTGGTTCCTCGGTCTCGTACCGTTGGAGCTCCTCGGCCTCCTCGCGCGGTCCGAACACCGTGCCCAGCCATCCCGCCAGGAACCCGGCCGGGATGGAGACGAGCCCGGTCGTGGTGAACGGGTACCAGTTGAAGTCGGACTCGGGGAAGACCGAAGAGGGTGAGCCCGAGACCAGATTGGTGCCGGTGATCAGCACCATGACCGTGACGGTGCCCACGATCAGGGTGCAGAGCAGTCCGGTACGGGTGAAGCGCCGCCAGAACATGCTGTAGACGAGCGCCGGGGCCAGCGCCGACGCACCGACGCAGAACGAGAGCGTCGCCATCGCCTGCACGTTCCAGTGCCTGGTTACGACGGCGAGTGTGGTGGCGAGCAGCCCGACGACGACCGCCGCGGCCTGTGCCGTACGCATTTCGGACAGGCCCGCCAGCGGCTTCCTGTCCGGGTCGCGCACCCCGTGCAGGCCGTGGGCGAAGAGATCGTGCGCGAGGGAGTTGGCGCAGGCCAGGATCATTCCGGCGACCGAGGCGAGCAGCGTCAGGAAGATCGCTGTCGTCATCGTCGTGACGATCAGCGCGCCCAGCTGGCCACCGCCGGCGACCACTCCGCTGACCTGGAGGATCGAGCTGTTCCCGGACGCCCCGACGGCGGTGATGCGGTCATGGCCGACAAGTGCCCCCGCACCGAATCCGATCACGACGAGCAGCAGACAGATCCCGGCGACTACGAACACCGCCCAGGAAAGCGAACGGCGGACGGACTGGGTGGAACGGGCGCTCGCCATGCGCATGGTGACGTGCGGCAGACAGGCGGCGCCGAGCACCACGGTCAGTTCGGAGCTGACCATGTCGAGTCCGCTGCCGTCGAACTGGATCCCCGGGCGCAGATACGCGGCCCCCTCGCCGCTGCCCTGCCGGGCGGCCGAGAGCAGGGCGCCGACGTCCCAGTCGAAGCGGTTCATGATCATTACGGAGATGGTGAACGCGGCGACGAAGAGGACCACCGTCTTCACGATCTGGATCAGCGAGGTGCCCTTCATCCCGCCGATCGCCGAGTAACCGATCATCAGGATGCCGAGCCCGATGATGCCGACGGTGCGGAATCCGGAGCTGTCGAATCCCAGGATGAAGGCGAGCAGGTCGCCGCTGCTGGCGAGTTGGACGACCATCATCGGAACGAGCGCGGCGAGGGTGGCCGCGCAGGCGGTGATGCGGACCGCGCGGCCGGGGGCGCGGCGCACGAGCAGGTCGCCCATGGTGAACCCGCCCACGTTGCGCAGTGGTTCGGCGAACAGGAACATCAGCAGGACGAGAGAGAGGGTGATGCTCAGGGCGAGGATCGTCCCGTCGTAGCCGGTGAGGGCGATGATGCCGGTGGTGCTGAGGACCGTGGCGGCGGAGAGATAGTCGCCCGCGAGGGCGAGGCCGCTCTGCAGGGGCGAGCGGGTGCGGGGGCCGGTGTAGAACTCGTCGAGGTCGTCGCGGTCCGGACCGGTCATCACGCAGAGCAGCAGGGCCACGGTGGCCACGGCGAGGAAGGCCACCAGGGACATCGACTGCGCAGAATTGTCGAATCCGTTCACTGGGCCGCTCCCGCTCTTCGGAGCCGGGCGGCCAGCGGGTCGACCGTGCGCCGGGCGGTCCGCTCGTACAGCACGATGGCGAACACCGTCACGGGGAGCTGGCAGAGTCCCAGCGTCAGGCCGAAGTTGAGGCCGCCGAACAGGGGACGGCCCATCAGGTCCCTGGCGAAGCCGGAGAGCAGCAGGAAGGCCACGAAGTAGCCGAGTGCGGTCAGGATCGCGGTTCGCCGCAGCAGCCGGTACGAGGTGCGCAGCCGCCGCAGATCGCCCTGGCGACTCGGGGCGGGCGCGGGTGCGGTGGGCGCGGCCGGCCGCTCCGGGGGCGGTGAGGGCTCCGGACTCGGCCAGGGCAGCAGATGATCGGGGTGATGCGGAGGCGGGGGCTGATGCCGCAGGGACGGCTTCGGCGGCCGTCCGGGCCAGGGGGAGTGCGGGGACGGGGTCGGGTTTCCGTACGACATCTGGGTGCTGCTCCTTGCAAGGCTCGGGTCCTGGGCCGGACGGCAAGGCAGGAGTGCGGGTGTGCTGTCGAAAGCGCGAACATTACTAGCGGGTATGGCAGGTGGGGGAGAGCTTGGCCTGAACTGCTCACGGTAATGGCTCAGTTGCATGAGTTCGTGTCCGGAGAAAGCTCTGTGGGGCCGCCCCCGGCAGCGCTCGCGCACCTGCGGGCCGGGGCCGTGTGCCCTTTGCCCCGCCCCGCTCGCGTGATGCGGACGTCCACGGGGCCGGGGCGTCGCTCCCGGCTTCCTCGGTGAGGACCGGGAGGGTGCCGCTGCTGGGGGGGGGCGTGATGACGCCCGCCGGTCCCGGTGCGTGCACCCGTGGGTCCAGTCCCCTGAGGCGGGCCTCCATCCGGGGGCCGGGACCCCTAGGAGTACACCTGAATCAACGGCATTGCCCCTAGGGGACGTTCCTCAGTTTTGCCCGGGGGTGGTTCCTCCCGGTGGAGGACGTGACGGCCCGGGCCCGTTCTTTAGCTTGTTCCTACACCGCGAAAGGCGGGGGATCCCCTCGCACATGCGGCTGACCACGGGGGCGGGGTGGGGAAAACCCCACCGGAGGACTGCGCTGTGCACCAGTGCGCCGGACCCCCTCGGAACACCAGACTTCACACGTACACCGCGACATTTCGAACGCCGACCGACAGCTGACCGTCGGCTGACCGACATAGGAGAAAGACCGTGACAACGGCTGTAACCATTCCCAGGCACGGGGGTACTGGAGGGCGTACGGCCGTAGCTGCGCGAGCGCGGCAGGTCGTCAAGGCGTACGGGGTGGGGGAGACCCGGGTCATCGCGCTCGACCATGTCGATGTGGACATCGCCCGCGGGCAGTTCACGGCGATCATGGGCCCTTCCGGCTCCGGCAAGTCGACCTTGATGCACTGCCTGGCCGGCCTGGACACCGTGACCTCGGGTCAGATCCACCTCGACGAGACCGAGATCACCGGGCTCAAGGACAAGAAGCTCACCCAGCTCCGCCGCGACCGGATCGGCTTCATCTTCCAGGCGTTCAACCTGCTCCCGACGCTCAACGCGCTGGAGAACATCACGCTGCCGATGGACATTGCGGGCCGTAAGCCCGACGCGGCCTGGCTGCGGCAGGTCGTGGAGACGGTCGGTCTCGCCGAGCGGCTGAAGCACCGACCCACCGAGCTCTCCGGCGGCCAGCAGCAGCGCGTCGCGGTGGCCCGGGCGCTCGCCGCCCGGCCGGAGATCATCTTCGGTGACGAGCCCACCGGGAACCTGGACTCGCGGGCCGGTGCCGAGGTGCTGAGCTTCCTGCGCAGGTCGGTCGACGAACTGGGCCAGACCATCGTCATGGTCACCCACGACCCGGTCGCCGCCTCCTACGCGGACCGGGTGCTCTACCTCGCCGACGGACGCATCGTCGACGAGATGCTGGACCCGACGGCCGATCAGGTCCTCGACCGCATGAAGGACTTCGACTCGCGCGGGCGGACGTCATGACCGTCTGGAAGACATCAAGGCGCAACTTCTTCGCACACAAGGGACGAATGGCGCTCTCCGCCGTCGCGGTCCTGCTGTCGGTGGCATTCGTGTGCGGCACGCTCGTCTTCACCGACACCATGAACACCACGTTCGACAAGCTCTTCGCCGTGACGTCGGCCGATGTCACCGTCAGCCCCGTCAGCCCCGACAGCCCCGAGGGCAACGACCGGCTCCCGGAGAACGGCAAGCCCGTCGCGCTCCCCGCCTCCGCCGTCGGGCAGGTCGCCGAGGCCGCCGGTGTGAAGGGCGCCGAGGGCGCGGTCATCAGCATGTCCGTCACCGTCGTCGACAGTCACAACAAGAACATGGGCTCGACGACGGGCGCCCCGACGATCGCGGGCAACTGGACCAAGAACGAACTCCGTTCGATGGAGATCACCTCCGGCCACGCGCCGCGCGGGCCGACCGAGGTGATGGTCGACGCCGACACCGCCGACAAGCACCATCTGAAGCTCGGTGACGAGCTGCGCACCATCTCCGCCACCGGCGACATCAGGGCGGAGATCAGCGGCATCGCCACCTTCAAGGTCACCAACCCCGGTGCGGCGGTCGTCTACTTCGACACCGCCACCGCGCAGACGAAGCTCCTCGGCAGGTCGGACGTCTTCAGCCTCATCTCCGTCACCGCCGAATCCGGCGTCAGCGACACGCAGTTGAAGCGGAACGTCGCCACGGCGCTCGGCGACACCTCCGCGTACAAGCTCCAGACCCAGAAGGAGGCCGCGGAGGCCAACAAGGACTCGATGGGTTCCTTCCTCGACGTCATGAAGTACGCGATGCTCGGCTTCGCCGGGATCGCCTTCCTCGTCGGCATCTTCCTGATCGTCAACACCTTCTCGATGCTGGTCGCCCAGCGCACCCGCGAGATCGGCCTGATGCGGGCCATCGGCTCCAGCCGCAAGCAGGTCAACCGGTCCGTGCTGATCGAGGCGCTGTTCCTCGGCGTCATCGGCTCCGTCCTCGGCGTCGGCGCCGGGGTCGGCCTCGCCGTCGGCCTGATGAAGCTCATGGGCGCCATGGGCATGGACCTGTCCACCAAGGACCTCACGGTCGCCTGGACGACCCCGTTGGTCGGCCTCGCGCTCGGCATCGTCGTCACCGTCGTCGCCGCGTACATCCCGGCCCGACGCGCCGGGAAGATCTCCCCGATGGCCGCCCTGCGCGACGCCGGAACCCCGGCGGACGGCCGCGCGGGCCGGGTCCGGGCCGCGATCGGCCTGGTCCTCACCCTCGCCGGCGGCGCCGCGCTCCTCGCCGCGACGCGGGCCGACGAGTCGAGCGAGGGCTCGCTCTTCCTCGGGGTGGGCGTCGTCCTCACCCTGATCGGCTTCATCGTGATCGGCCCGCTGCTGGCCGGCTTCGTGGTCCGGGTGCTGAGCGCGGTCATGCTGCGGATGTTCGGTCCCGTCGGCCGGCTCGCGGAGCGCAACGCCCTGCGCAACCCGCGCCGTACCGGAGCGACCGGCGCCGCCCTGATGATCGGCCTCGCCCTGGTGGCCTGCCTCTCGGTCGTCGGCTCCTCCATGGTCGCCTCGGCCACCGAGGAACTCGACAAGTCGGTCGGCACGGACTTCATCGTCCAGTCGTCCGGCGGCAGCTTCCAGCTGATCGTCCCGCAGGCCGAGCAGGCCCTGGAGAGCGTGCCGGACATCGAGCACCTCACCTCGTACAAGACCGTCGGCGCCGAGCTCACCGCCCCCGACGGCAGCGCCCGGGAAGTGGCCCTGGTCGCCGCGGACCCGACGTACAAGGACGACGTCCGCCGCGAGACCCTCTCCGGCAAGCTGGCCGACGCCTACGGCGACGACGCCATGTCGATCGGCGAGACGTATGCCACCGAGCACCACATCGAGGTTGGTGACCGGCTCACCGTCGCGTTCAAGGGCGGGAAGACGGCGAAGCTGAAGGTCGCCGCGATCACCTCGGACGACGTGAACATCGACAGGACCGCGATGTACCTCAACATCACGACCGCCGCGCGGTACGTCCCGGCCGACACTCTGCCGGACAACATGATCATGTTCGCGAAGGCAGTGGACGGCAAGGAGAAGGAGGCGTACGCCGCCCTCAAGGACGCCCTCGCCGCGTACCCGCAGTACGAGGTGAGGAATCAGGCCGACTACAAGGAGCAGCTGCAGGACCAGATCGGCCAGCTCCTGAACATCGTCTACGGCCTGCTGGCACTCGCGATCATCGTCGCGGTGCTCGGCGTGGTGAACACCCTGGCCCTGTCGGTGGTCGAACGGACCCGGGAGATCGGCCTGATGCGCGCCATCGGCCTCTCCCGCCGCCAGCTGCGCCGGATGATTCGCCTGGAGTCGGTGGTCATCGCGGTCTTCGGCGCCCTGCTCGGTCTCGGCCTCGGCATGGGCTGGGGCACGGCGGCCCAGAAACTGCTGGCACTGGAGGGCATGGGCGTCCTGGAGATCCCGTGGCCGACGATCCTCGCGGTCTTCGTCGGCTCGGCCTTCGTCGGCCTGCTCGCGGCGCTGGTCCCGGCGTTCCGGGCGGGCAGGATGAACGTCCTTAACGCGATCGCCACGGAATAGCGAGGGCGACGGCCGACGTAGCGCCCCGCCCGGCAAGGCCGACCGCGGCACTAGGATGACTTTTCCGGCCCCGGGGTGTCCCTCCAAACACCCCGGGGCCGGATGCGTGTCTGTACGACCCGGGGCGCGGCGCGGATTCGTGCCCGTACGACCCGGGGCGCGGCGCGGATTCGTGCCCGTACGACCCGGGGCGCGGACCGTGGCCGTGCGGGGCAGGGCTGCCGTCCCGGTCCGTGCCCGCGCGCACGGACCGGGCCGGATGCAACGCGCGGAGCCGGATAGCGGGCGCGGCTGTCACAGCGGAGTCGTACGCTGGAACCCCCGGCCCGTGAGACGTGTCGGGTCCTTCGTGTTGCCCCTGACAGCAGCCGGCTGTCAGACCTCGCCCTCGTTCCCCGGACGGAAGCCCTTCATGAGCCTGCACGGTCTGCTGGATGTCGTCGTACGTGACCCGGCACTCTCCGAAGCGGTGAAGGCCGCCACCGACGGCCACCGGATGCACGTCGACCTCGTCGGCCCGCCCGCCGCCCGCGCCTTCGCCGTGGCCGCGCTGGCCCGCGAGACGGGGCGGACCGTGCTCGCCGTCACCGCGACCGGCCGGGAGGCCGAGGATCTGGCGGCCGCGCTGCGCACCCTGCTGCCGCCGGACACGATCGCCGAGTTCCCGTCCTGGGAGACCCTGCCGCACGAGCGGCTCTCGCCCCGCTCCGACACCGTGGGCCGTCGCCTCGCCGTGCTGCGGCGCCTGGCGCACCCGAGCAAGGACGACCCGGAGACCGGCCCGGTCCAGGTCGTCGTCGCCCCGGTCCGCTCCGTGCTCCAGCCGCAGGTCAAGGGGCTCGGCGACCTGGAACCCGTAGCGTTGCGCATCGGCCAGAGCGCCGACCTCGGCAAGACGGTCGACGCGCTCGCGGCAGCCGCGTACTCCCGGGTCGAACTGGTCGAGAAGCGCGGCGAGTTCGCCGTGCGCGGCGGCATCCTGGATGTCTTCCCGCCTACCGAGGAGCACCCCCTTCGGGTGGAGTTCTGGGGCGACGACGTCGAGGAGATCCGCTACTTCAAGATCGCCGACCAGCGGTCGCTGGAGATCGCCGAGCACGGGCTGTGGGCGCCGCCCTGCCGTGAACTGCTGCTGACCGACGAGGTGCGCGAGCGTGCCGCCGCTCTTGCCGAGCTCCACCCGGAGCTGGGCGAACTGCTCGGCAAGATCGCCGAGGGCATCGCGGTGGAGGGCATGGAGTCCCTCGCCCCGGTCCTCGTCGACGACATGGAGCTGCTGCTCGACGTGCTGCCCGAGGGGTCGATGGCGCTGGTCTGCGATCCGGAGCGGGTCCGCACCAGGGCGGCCGACCTGGTCGCCACCAGCCAGGAGTTCCTCCAGGCGTCCTGGGCGGCCACCGCGGGCGGTGGCGAGGCCCCGATCGATGTCGGCGCTGCCTCCCTGTGGGGTATCGCGGACGTCCGCGACCGGGCCCGCGAGCTGGAGATGATGTGGTGGTCGGTCTCCCCGTTCGCCGCGGACGACGAGCTCGACGAGGACACCCTCAAGCTCACGATGCACGCCCCGGAGTCGTACCGCGGCGACACCGCCCGTGCGCTCGCCGACACCAAGGGCTGGCTCGCCGACGGCTGGCGCACGGTGTACGTCACCGAGGGCCAGGGGCTCGCCTCCCGTACCGTCGAGGTGCTGAGCGGCGAAGGCATCGCGGCCCGCCTGGACCCCGACCTGGCGGAGATCTCCCCGTCGCTGGTCCACGTCTCCTGCGGCGCGATCGACCAAGGCTTCGTCGACCCGGCGCTCAAACTCGCCGTCCTCACCGAGACGGACCTGACCGGCCAGCGCACCGCCACCAAGGACCTGGGCCGGATGCCGGCCCGCCGCCGCAAGACGATCGACCCGCTCACGCTGGAGACCGGCGACTACATCGTCCACGAACAGCACGGTGTGGGCCGCTACATCGAAATGGTGCAGCGCACCGTGCAGGGCGCCACCCGCGAGTACCTCCTCGTCGAGTACGCCCCCGCCAAGCGCGGCCAGCCCGGCGACCGCCTCTACATCCCCACCGACCAGCTGGAACAGGTCACCAAGTACGTCGGCGGCGAGGCGCCCACCCTGCACCGGCTCGGCGGCGCCGACTGGACGAAGACCAAGGCGCGCGCGAAGAAGGCCGTCAAGGAGATCGCCGCCGACCTGATCAAGCTCTACTCGGCCCGGATGGCGGCCCCCGGCCACACCTTCGGACCCGACACCCCCTGGCAGCGCGAACTGGAGGACGCCTTCCCGTACGCGGAGACGCCCGACCAGCTCTCCACCATCGCCGAGGTCAAGGAGGACATGGAGAAGTCCGTCCCGATGGACCGGCTGATCTGCGGCGACGTCGGCTACGGCAAGACGGAGATCGCGGTGCGGGCGGCCTTCAAGGCGGTCCAGGACGGCAAGCAGGTAGCCGTCCTCGTCCCCACGACCCTCCTGGTCCAGCAGCACCACGGCACGTTCACCGAGCGCTACTCCCAATTCCCGGTCAGCGTAAGGGCGCTGAGCCGCTTCCAGTCCGAATCGGAGTCCAAGGCAACCCTGGAAGGGCTCCGCGAGGGCTCCGTCGACCTGGTCATCGGCACCCACCGCCTCTTCTCCTCCGAGACGAAGTTCAAGGACCTGGGCCTGGTCATCGTCGACGAGGAACAGCGCTTCGGCGTCGAGCACAAGGAGCAGCTGAAGAAGCTCCGCGCCAACGTGGACGTCCTCACCATGTCCGCGACGCCCATCCCCCGTACGCTCGAAATGGCCGTGACGGGCATCCGCGAGATGTCGACGATCACCACGCCCCCCGAGGAGCGCCACCCGGTTCTCACCTTCGTCGGCCCGTACGAGGAGAAGCAGATCGGCGCGGCCATCCGCCGTGAACTGCTCCGCGAGGGCCAGGCGTTCTACATCCACAACCGCGTCGAGTCGATCGACCGCGCTGCTGCCCGCCTACGCGAGATCATCCCCGAGGCGAGGATCGCGACCGCCCACGGCCAGATGTCCGAACAGGCCCTGGAACAGGTGGTGGTGGACTTCTGGGAGAAGAAGTTCGACGTCCTGGTCTCCACCACGATCGTCGAGTCCGGCATCGACATCTCCAACGCCAACACCCTGATCGTGGAGCGCGGCGACAACTTCGGCCTCTCCCAGCTCCACCAGCTGCGCGGCCGCGTCGGCCGTGGCCGCGAGCGCGGTTACGCGTACTTCCTCTACCCCCCGGAGAAGCCGCTCACCGAGACGGCCCACGAGCGCCTGGCCACGATCGCCCAACACACCGAGATGGGCGCGGGCATGTACGTCGCGATGAAGGACCTCGAAATCCGCGGCGCCGGAAACCTCCTGGGCGGCGAACAGTCCGGCCACATCGCGGGCGTCGGCTTCGACCTGTACGTCCGCATGGTCGGTGAGGCGGTGGCCGACTACCGGGCCTCCCTCGAAGGCGGTGTCGAGGAGGAGCCGCCCCTGGAGGTCAAGATCGAGCTCCCGGTCGACGCACACGTCCCCCACGACTACGCCCCCGGCGAGCGGCTGCGCCTCCAGGCGTACCGCGCCATCGCCTCCGCCAACACGGAAGACGACATCAGGGCGGTCCGCGAGGAGCTCACCGACCGCTACGGCAAGCTCCCCGAGCCGGTGGAGAACCTGCTCCTGGTCGCGGGCCTGCGCATGCTGGCCCGTGCCTGCGGCGTGGGCGAGATCGTGCTCCAGGGCTCGAACATCCGGTTCGCCCCGGTCGAGCTGCGCGAATCGCAGGAGCTCCGCCTGAAGCGCCTCTACCCGAAGACGGTCATCAAACCGGCCGTCCACCAGATCCTGGTCCCACGCCCCACCACCGGCAGGATCGGCGGCAAGCCGGTCGTCGGCCGCGAACTGCTGGCGTGGACGGGGGAGTTCCTGACGACGATTCTGGGGTCGTGACCCCGGAACGCCTCGTGTCCCCTCCCCGGCCCCGTCGCGCGTGCGGCGGGGTCGGGTTCTTCACGGCGTGAGGGTGGCGACGGGCGTCTTGAAAACGAGCCACACGGTCTTGCCGACGACGTGATCATCGACTCCGAAGTCGTCGGCGAGCTCGTTCACGAGGTGTAACCCGCGCCCCGAGCACGCGTCGTGGTCGGGACGCCGGACCACCGGCTGTCCGGGCCCGCTGTCACGGACTTCCAGCCGCACGAGTTCCTCACCCCGGTGAAGGCCGACGCAGAACTCGCGCCCTGGTGGTACGCCGTGCAGCAACGCGTTGGTGGCGAGCTCCGAGACGCACAGCTTTATGTCTTCGATCAGAGAGTGAAGCTCCCACTCGACGAGGACGGGTGACGAAGTCGCGTGAGGCCCCAACTGACGTGCGTCTGCGGGGGAAACGTCGCTGTTCCAACAGGTACACGGTGATTCACCGCCTTGCTCACGGGCTGTAACGTGACGGTGACTGTACTGCTATTCGCGAAAAGCGGCAAGGCTTAGTCTGTGAAGGTGAGCGTGACTCGCCTACGGTGTGTTGCGACAGACCGGTGCAGGGGCGGCGAAGGGAGAGGCGGTATGGGCGGCGGTGAATGGGTCGGCACCTCGGTGCCGTACCTCGCGGGGTCTGCCGGTGCCGGCGGCGACGCGTGGGCCGCGGAGGCCGCGGCGGAAGGCCGCCGGGGGAGCCAGCGGATCGTCCGGGCGGGCGAGGTGGAGCCGCCGGAAACGGTCGCGGAGCTGCTGGGGACTCCAGTCGGGCAGTGCGTCATCGCCCGGCGCAGGATCATGTACCTCGATGACGAACCCTGCGAGTTGACGGACACGTACTACCCGCTGGACATCGCGGCCGGTACCGGCCTCGCAGGGACCGCCAAGATCCGTGGCGGGGCGATCCGGCTGCTGGCGGACCTGGGGTATGTAGGTGTTCGCGTGCGCGAGGACGTGACCGCGCGGTCGGCGACCGATCGCGAGTGCGAGCAACTGGGGCTGACGGCCGGTGAACCCGTGCTGCAACTCACCCGCCTCACCCTCGACGGGGCGGACCGGCCCATTCAGGTCGATGTGATGGCGATGCCGCCACGACGTCAGAAACTGCGATACGAGATCAGGATCGGATGACCGTGCCCAGACCCGAAGCGGATGCCGCCGACCGTCGTTCACTGCACGAACGGATCGCCGCCGATCTCAGAGACCAGATCATGGGCGGGGATCTCGCGCCCGGTGCGGCTCTGCCGTCCACGGCGCACCTCAAGGAACGCTTCAACGCCTCGAACGCGACCGTGCAGAAGGCGCTGCAACTGCTCAAAGAGGAACAGTTGGTGATCGGCAGGGCGGGCGCCGCCGTGACGGTCCGCGAACACAGGCAGCGGACCATCCGCCCAGCCTCGTACATGGCCCCGGCAGGACCGGGCGAGCCGTATCGCTGGATGACCGAGATCGCGAAAGACGGCTCCCGAGCGCACAGCACACTCCTTGAGGTCACGGAGGGCCGACCGCCCGCGGACGTCGCCGAGGTTCTCGGGCTCCCTGAGTCCGGCACCGCGCTGCTGCGGCGGCAACTCCTCACGATCGACGGCGAACCGGCCGAACTCGTCGCGTCGTACTACCCGTTGGAGATCACCCGGGGCACGGCGATGGAGGCACGTCGGAAGATCCCCGGCGGCACGCCGACGCTCCTCGCCGAACTGGGCTACCCGCCACGGCTCAGCGTGGACCGGGTCTCCGCCCGGATCCCGACGCAGGAGCAGTACCAGGCCCTGCGGTTGCCCGGTGACCTTCCGGTGCTTCGGACGCTGCGCGTCGTCTATAGCGACGACGAGCGGCCCATCGAGGCGACCGTCATGGTCAAGGCGGGGCATTTGTACGAGCTGCAATACGAGTTCACGGCCGAGTGAGCGGCGCCCCGGGACCCGGGCGGTGTGGCCTCAGTGCTGGATCAGGCCGCCGACCGGGACGGGGGCGACGTGGCCGGTTGCCGGAACGGTCCGGGCCAGGGCGAGGCCGATGTCGACCAGTGACGACCGGCGCAGGCCGGTGACGTCGGGGATCGGGGTCCAGACCGACTCGACGGTGTCGCCGTTCGGTTCGGGACGGAGCCGGCCGCCGGTGATGCGGACCCGGTAGAAGACGCCGACGTTCTGGTGCTCGGGGCCGCCGGGGACTGCGCGTTCGGCGGCGGGGATCACCCTGGAGTCCACACCCAGCAGCCGCTCGACCACCGCGTCGCAACCGGTCTCCTCGGCAACCTCCCGGATCACCGCGTCGAACGGGTCCTCCCCGTGCTCGACCCTGCCGCCCGGAAGGGTCCAGTTCTGCGAGACGTGATGGGCGAGCAGTACCCGCCCGTCCTCGACGCACACGGCGTACGCCGCCAGCCGGAAACTCATCCCGTACCTCCCGTTGGGCATTGGCCCGGTGCGGGCCGCCGGGCGTCACGCGTCCGAGGGTACGTCCAGGCGCTGCGTGCCGACGACCGACAGCAGCCGCAGCGCCTCAGATCAGAGCGGCACCGAGGAGTGCGACAGGCCGCTTGTGCCACGGTGGAGGCTGCGCTCCGGGAACGGCAGAGTCAAGCACCGCACTGCCGCAGCATCATGCTCTTGTCCGGGCCTGTGACCGGCAGTTCGTACTTCAGAGCCACCTGCGCGAACCGCACCGCGTACGAACAGCGGATCGTCTTGTTCGGCGGGAGCCAGGACGCCGGACCGGAGTCGCGCTTGGCGGAGTTCGTGGAACCCGAGACCGGTAGAAGATTCAGTACGTCGTTGGCCAGGCGCTGCCGCTTCTCCTTGCTCCAGCGGGCGGCGCCCATCTGCCAGGCGTACGACAACGGCACCACATGGTCTATCTGCACCTCGGTGGCCTTTGCCTTCTTCCAGGCGATGTCCTTGCCGGTGTACGGGTCGTACAGATCCATCGACACGACCACGCAGTCGGAACCGTCTCGGAACCGCACGTTCTGCCCGTGCAGCTTCAGCAAGTCGTTCCGTGTGTCGCAGCCGTTGCGCGCCAGCGGTACACCGTCCGCCGTGTCCATCCACGCGTAGCCGAACTCGTCGCGGTCGTACCCCGTCTTCGGCCCCCGCCCCTTGGGCGGCAGCTTGGAGATCAGCTCACGCGCTGACGTCTCGTCCTTCTCCGCCGAGATGGGGGCCAACCCCGGCTTGGTTCCGGCAGAGTCGGCCAGGGGACTCGTCCCGTACTTCCCCGACGAGCCGCCGCTTGCTGAGCCGTCCTCGTCAGAGAGTCCGCCCTTCGTACAGCCCGCCAGGATCATCCCGACAACCAGCACAGCCCCGACAGAAGGGATGCCGCGCGTGAGACACCGCCCGGACACGCGGCCACCCCGCCCGGACACGCGACCATCCCGCCCCCGAGACACATCACCGTGAGACATCTACGCCGCCAACACAAGGTCGGGGACTGTCCCCGGCATCGCACCCGGTCAGCGTGAGCAAGCCCGACAGCAGCAAGGGGGTGAGCGGAAGCAGGCGGCGGGAGGCACGCGGGGCGTGGTGAGGTATCACAACCGACCACAATATTGAGCGGGCCTAGCTCGTGGCTCGGAGGGGGCAGAACTCTCCAGTCCAGCGTCACCGCGGCCGATACTGCCTGCGTCTGCCCACCGTGCGAGGCCAGTTCTCCGGTCTCTACGATGCTCGCCCCGCGATCGGATGACTTGCCGCCGCCAGTTGAGTGCGACGACCGCAGCTGTCGCCGGTCCGAGCGCTGGATCCAGGCGCCAACGAGATGCCACTGACCAAGAGCGCCGCCCGCTACATACGTGAGAGTTGACTCTCATAAAGTGTGAGAGGAGACTCTCACGTCATGGACTCCACTAATCGCCTGGGTGATATCGAGATCACCGACCCGCAAGCCATGCGGGCGTTGGCACATCCGGTTCGGCTGGCGATCCTTGACCGCCTCCAGCGGTACGGACCGGCGACAGCGACGCAACTCGCGCCCGACGTGGGAGCCACGCCGTCGGTTACCAGCTGGCATATGCGCCACTTGGCGAGCTTTGGGCTGGTCCGCGACAGTGAGCCCGGCCCGGACCGACGCCAGCGACGGTGGGAGGCAGCGGCACGCGGCTTCCGATTCGAGGCACCGCAGAACCCGGCCGACGAAGAAGGCCGGTCAGCCGCGCGGGTGCTGTCGCAGCAGATGTTCCGGCGCTACGCAGACCTCCCGAGCCGATGGGCGGCCGAGGTCGAGCCCGAACTCGATCCGGCATGGCGCAGGTTGGCCGGGCTGGCCAACACCCGCGTCGTCGTTTCCGCTGAGGAACTCGCCGCCATCGAGGACGGGATCGAGCGCATTCTCGCGCCGTACGTGACTCGTGACCCGGCCGAGCGGCCTGTCGGCGGCCGTGGCGTCACGCTGATGCGTTACGCCCTGCCGGAAGGTGCCGAGGCCGAGCAGCAGACCGGGCAGACGCCGTGAACAGCCCGGACCGGACCGCTGCGATATCACTGTGGCGGGATCGACGGTTCCGCCGCTTCTGGGCTGGTCAGTCGGTCTCACAGTTCGGCGACCGGATCACCGAACTGGCCCTGCCCCTGATCGCCATCAGCGCCCTGAACGCTTCGGCCAACCAGGTGGCGTGGCTGACCGCACTGATCTGGACCCCGAACCTGCTCGCAATCTTCCTGGGGGCATGGGTCGACCACCGCGCCCACAAACGCCGTCTGATGATCCTTGCCGACCTGGTGCGCGCCGCAGTGCTGCTCAGTGTCCCGGTGACCTACCTGTTAGGGGCGGTGACGCTCGGACAGTTGTATGCAGTGGCGTTACTGATGGGCGCAGCCGGGGTGCTGTTCAACACCGCCTATCCGCCCTTCTTCGTGCGCCTCGTACCGCGCGCGTCCTACGTCGACGCGAACAGCAAGCTCAGCGCCAGTCGGTCGGCCTCGTATGTCGCCGGCCCGGCCATCGGTGGCTTTCTGGTCCAGGCACTGACCGCACCCGTCACCGTGGTCCTGGATGCCCTGACCTTCCTGGTGTCAGCGGTCCTGGTCGGTCGGGTTTCGGTCGACGAACCACCTGCCGCTTCCGGCAACGCAGCGACGCCCTCGCTGTTGCAACGTGCCCAAGAAGGACTCTCGTTCGTCATCCGTCACCCAGTGCTGCGGGCGACTCTCGGATGCGCGGCGACCGTCAACTTCTTCACCTTTGTCGCGGGCAGCGGACTGATCGTGCTGTTCGCCAACCGGAGCCTCGGATTGTCGGCGGCCGCGATTGGCCTCGCGTTCGGGATCGGCGCGACCGGTTCCCTTCTCGGCGCAGTATTCGCCCCGAAAATCTCGCGACGGTTCGGCGTGGGGCGCAGCATCGTCGTGGGCGCGGTTCTGTTCCCGGCGCCGATCGCCATTGCTGCTGCCGCAGACGGCCCGCTCTGGCTCCGTGCCGGAGCCTTGTCCGCGGCCGAGTTCCTTTCCGGCTTCGGCGTCATGCTGTTCGACGTCAACCTCAACTCCCTCCAGGCCTCGGTGATCCCCGACGGCATGCGCAGCCGTGTGGCCGGCGCGTACAGCACGATCAATTACGGCATACGCCCCGTCGGCGCCATCGTCGGAGGGCTGCTCGCTACCCTCATCGGCCTGAGGGCGACCCTCCTCATCGCCGCTGTCGGCGGAGCCCTGTCGCTGCTCTGGCTGCTGCCCTCACCGATACCCCGTATCCGTTCCCTGGCACCGAACAGCGCTGGGGGTGCAACTGCTGACGCGGACGACGACAATCGGCCAGTGCCGCGTTGACCCGACGCTGGCTGTCGGGTGTGCGGAACGTGACTGTGCCACCTCGGAGGAGAAACTCCTCATGCGCGCCAGGCAGCCAGCAGATCCTCAGGAGTGAGCGTCAGATCCGGGTGTACGCCGTCCTCGACCCCTGCCGGGCACACCGCCAGCAGAGGGGCCGCCGACGCGCCCGGTACGGCGGATCGGGCCTCGGCGAGGCGGGAGAGTTCGCGGTCGCTGAAACGCTTGGTCTCACGCCACTTGACCGAGCCGAGGAGGAGCATGCGCTTCCCCGAGGCGGCGGGGACGACGATGTCGTACTCCTGACTGTTGTCACGGTTCCACCAACTCCCCACCTGCCCGGCGTCCTCCAGCCCCGGTAGTTCCGGGCTGAGCCGGTACACCGCCTCCTGGACGAGTGGCTCGACAGCGCGGCCCCGCCAGCTCGGCCAGCCCCGGTCGAAGGCTGTGCGGGCGATGTCCGCTCGGCCGCGGGCGATGTGGGCCTGTTGTTCCTCGACGAAACGGAACCAGAAGCGCAGGTACGGGTCGTCGATGCGGTAGCGCCGCAGCCTGCTGTTGGCGGGCGCGCCCACCGGTACGTCGACGCTGACCACGCCCTTGTCGGCGAGCACCTTTATGGCCCTGGTGACCGCTGTGTGCGCGGTGCTCCCTTCCTCGGGAAGCTTTCCGACGACCTGGGTGAAGGTGCTGACTCCGATCTCGGCGCCCCCCATCGCCGACAGGACGCGCCGAGCCTGCTGTGCGTCGGGGAACTCGGCGTCGAGGGACCGCTGCCCCATCACGGCCAGATCGCTGTTCTCGTCACCGAGTTGTTCGTGCACGAAAGCCCGGGTGCTGCGCGCGCGTGCCCGGTCCAGCACGAGGCGCGGGTAACCCCCGGTGATGAGCGCGGTGTCGAAAGCGGCCAGCGGGTCCCCTCCACTGCCCAGGGCCTCGGCGCATTCGGCCGGGTCGAAGGGGGCGACGGTGGTGCTCCTGGCCCGGCCGTAGAGCGGTCTGTCGTGCTCGGTCAGCCGCTCCATCATTCCGACGTCGGAGCCGATCAGCACAAAGAGAACGGGGGTGCTCTCCAGCTGGCGGTCCCAGGCGTTCTGGAGCTGCCCCTCCAGGGTCGGATCCGCCGCGGCGGCCCACGGGAACTCATCGATGACGACGACGGAGGGGGTGCTGCGGCATGCGACGGCGATCCTGCCCAGTGCGTCCCGCCAGTCGATGGGGGGAGCGGAGAAGAGGGAATCGGCATCGGCGAGCGGGGTCGTCGAGGTGTGCAGCTCGGCTGTGAGCGTCTGGAGCTGGGTGGCGGGCGGTGCGTTCTTCACCGCGGAGAAGTAGAGGTACGGCAGTCCCGACTGCTCGACGAAGCGTGTGAAGAGCCGGGATTTCCCCACCTGCCGGCGGCCGCGTACGGCGAGCAGCTGTCCCGTTCCCGACTCCCGGATGCGCAGTGTGCGGCGTTCCAGATCGGCGAGCGTGCGTTGACGGCCGTAGAAGCCCATGCGTCTGCCTTCCCGGCCTGGAGGGAGCGTGTATGGGAGAATCATACATCGAAGTAACGTACATGGATGTATGTTGTTGCCTTCCAGGGGTGTGGCGGCGGTGCGGGCCCTGGCGGGCCACGACCCAGAGCGCGTCCTGCGGGACCGGACGGCAGGGCAGGGGCGGCGGGATTCCGTGCCGACCCTGCACCTGCTCACTCGCCTCGCCATCCGCCGGGCGGTTTCGGGAAACGACCGGCGCCCATGCCGGGGCGCATGATGGTCGGCTCCGGTCGGGAGGGAAGGTCAGAGCTTCAGGTCCCACTGAGAGGCGTCGTACGTAAAGCCGGGGGTTGACCTCGACCGTCAGGTTCTTGGCGTCCGCCGGGGCGTCGAAGGCGAACTGCCCGTGACCTTCTTACCCGGCAGGACCGTGCCGCTGAAGCCCTCGCCGACCTTCCCGTCGGGGATCTGCTCGGCATCCACACCGTCCTGGCCGGCCCGCGCCGCGACGCTGACGAGCGACGAATCGAACTTCTCCTTGCCCGCGTTCTCGACGACGACGGCGACCCGGTAGGCCTTGTTGCCCTTGGTGTGCCCGGCGGCGTAGGCGTCCGGGGTGTACGAGGTGGCGTCGCCGACCGTGACCGTCAGATCGTCGTCGTACACGGCCGAGTCACCGGCCTCCAGCGCCTCGCCGGTGTCCTTCTTCTCGTCCGCGCCCCCGTCCTTCGCGGGGTCGCCGCCGGGCTTCGGCTTCGCGGAGGCCGTGGTGTCCGACACCGCCTTGTTGAGGTCGTGCACGGCGTCGTCCACGGCCTTGAACGTGATCACCGCACCCACCACCGCGAGGATCAGCGAGATCAGGCCGAGCGCGGCGCCGAAGGTGGTCACCCCCTTGTTGGTGGCCTCGCCGCGCTTCGCGCGGCCCCGGCCGGCCAGGCCCAGGATCAGGGCGATGACGCCGAGGATGCCCGCCAGCCAGAACAGGAACGGGATCAGGCCCGACACGGCCCCGATGACGCCCAGGACGAGAGCGGCGATGCCCAGTCCGTTGCGGGCAGGGCGCGCACCCGGGCCCATACCGTTCCGGCAGGTCACGCCAGGGGGCACCCGTCCGCAACCGCCACAACACCCCGTTGATCACCTGCCGGTGATCCCGCCACGGACGGCCCCGCCCGTCAACGCCCGGCAACAGCGGCGCTATCCGCTCCCATGCCGCATCCGACAGATCACCACGACCCATCACAAGATCAATGATCAGGCTGGCCGCGGCTGGGATCGCACGCCGGGTCGGGCACGAACAGACTCAACCTGTAAGTGGTCGCCTGCGCCAGACGTCCACAGAGGATGTCAATCCGAGTCATCGCCCAGTCGATCCGCACCGGCTTGGCACGCAGATGACGCAGGTGAGCATGCCACTCCGACTCGTCCTGGGTCTCCAACATCACCTGCCAGCGACCCGCGCCCGGACTGGTGCGAGTTGCAGCCCGTTGCTTCGCGTCCTGCTGCTGACGTTTCCTCTTCCGTTGTCCTGGCACCGGCCCAGCATCGCTGGCGCGGCGCCACCGCAGCAAGGCCATTGACCAGGGTCACGGGACTACCCAATGGTGATCATTTGTCAGACAGAACCTAGCTACCGCGGGCCGGGTCGCGTCGCCGCCGTGCTCCCCACACTCCCGTCGCCAGCAGGGCGATCACCGCGCCCGCCCCCACAGTCGCGCCTGCCCGCAGGCCGGGTGGCCGGAACGTGCAGTCGACGGCGGTGCCGTGAGCAGGCACCGGGGTGGAGACCAGACCCAGATAGCTGTCGGCGGGCCGGCCCTGGCAGGTCCAGCCCGCGATCCGGGGCGCGGCGATCACGACCGTTCCGGTGCTGCCGGGCGGCAGGTCGGCCCGTATGCCGTCGGCGGTGACCTGGACGGCGGTCGCGCCGGTGCGCTTCAGCCCGGCGACCGCCGACGCGAGCCGGGCCCGGTCCAGGCAGCCGATCGCCTCATGCGGCACGGTTCCTTCGCGTACGGAGGTGAGCGTGACCACGACCGGCGTGCTTCCGCCCGGCGTTCCCAGGCGCTCCATCGGGGCGCGGCGGGCCGGGAGCTGTCCCTTGAGCTCGACCTCCGGGCCCGTGCCGAGCCGCGCCGAGCCGAACAGGTCGGGCGTCCACAGATACGCCTCCGAGGCCGCCGGACACCGGGCGGTCAGCGTGTACGTCCCGCGCCCCACCCGGTAGTCGTCCGCGCCCCGGTCCGTCACCGTGCCACCGTCCGCCCCGCGCAGCACCGTCGGAGGAACCGTGTAGACGGCCGTACCGAGCAGCGCCTCCTGGTTCCGGAACGGCGACCGGCCATACGCCACCGGCCCGCCCGGCGGCCGTACCGTCACCAGCGGCGGCGCCTCCGCACGGCTCACCGTCACCGGCCGGTCGTCCGGGGCGTTCCACTCCTGATGCGGATCGCGCGGCCCGCGCACCCGCGCACCGACCGAGAAGATCGCGTCCGTGACGGGGTTGTCGAGGCTCTGCACGGCCCGGCCGTTCGATGTCCATCCGCCGCCCAGCGCCCGCAGCGTGCGGGTCAGCACGGCCGGCGTATGGCTGCTGTAGTACGCGGCGCCCTGCCCGCCCACCAGCAGCGGATCGTTCGCGGTGGTCTGCTCCCGGCCGGGGTCGGTGCGATAGCGCGGCCAGCCGTCGGCGCCCGCGACCGCGGCCGCCTGGGTCCGCTGCCGTTCGCCCCACGGCGCGTAGTGGTCGAGCCGGTCCAGCTTCCGCCGGTCGGCGTACGCGGTGGTCGCGGCGGCCTGCCCGGCCTGTGCGCCGATCAGCAGAACGGCGGCCAGCACCGCGTACCTCCGGCCGCGCCCGACCAGCAGCAGCGCGACCGCCGCCGCCACCAGACCTGCCGCGAACAGCGGATACGTCCACCGTGTGACCAGGTCGCTGAAGCCGGCCCCGGCCGCGATCAGCACCAGCAGCGCACCCCCGCCGAGTAGTGCCCGCCACCCCGGCCAGTCGTACGAGACCGAGATCCAGGCGGCGATCACCACCAGCCCGGCCAGCACGAACGTCTGCCGGTACGGACTGCCGTTGGGTGTGGCGAACGCATGCCAGAGCAGATGCGTCGGCCCCCACTGCAACGACAGCGCGGCCCCCGCCACCAGCCCCGTCCACGCCCACCGCTCGCGCTGCGGCACGGACCGCTGGAAGGCCAGCGCGCAGGCCAGGAGCAGGGTGCCCGTGCCGAGGAAGAGGGCCGGGGTGAAGAAGCTGTACGTGGCGGGCAGCAGCCGGGCGAGAACGTCGGGCCAGGCGGCGGGCGCGAACGTCCGGTCCCAGCCCGGATAGGCGTGCTTCGTCCCCAGGTAGACGGGGATCAGGACGGGCGCCGAGAGACCGACACCCACCCCGACCGTGCAGACCGCCCGCACCAGCCCCCGGACCGCGGTCCGCCGGTCGTCCCGCTCCGTGAAGAGTCGGACCCCGAGCACCAGAGCGGCCCCGAGCGTCGCCATGTAGGCGGTGTAGAAGTTGGCCGCCCACGCCACCGCGACGAGCAACGGCGCGGCAATGCGATGCCGTCCCGTCCGGGCCCACTCACCGGCCAGGCAGAGCAGCGGCAGCGCGACCAGACCGTCCAGCCACATCGGGTTGTACGACGCCTCGACGACCGACCAGCCGCACAGCGCGTACGAACCGCCGAGCACCCCCGCCGCCCACCAGCGACCGCCGCGCAGCGTCAGTAGCAACAGGGCCATGAGCGCTGCCGCCGACGCCATCTTCAGGACCGTCAGCACATAGACGGCGAGGTCCGTTCGGTCGCGTGGGAAGACCCCGACGAGCAGGGCGAACGGGCTGGTCAGATAGGTACCGAGATCCGGCAGAAAGCTTGTCCCGTACCCGGACGACCAGTTGAGGAGCAGACCGCCGTCGGCGTTCCCGTGCAGCAGGTCCCACAGCCGGGTGTGGAACGGCACGAACTGATTGCCCAGGTCGTTGACGCTCCGGGTGCGCGGCCCGAACGGAAAGCTGCGTGCCCAGGCGTCACCCGCACAGACGGCGGCGACGGTGAACAGCGCAGCGAGCGCGGCCGCACACAGGCGGGGACGGGAAGTCGGCATACGCAGGAATATGCCAGCCTCGAACGCATAAACCCCCGCAGAAATAGGCCAGTTCACTTGATGGACGCCCATCGGTCATATGGAGCGCCGCATTCCGACATGTGGACAGGCTGATGTACATCCGTGCTGATCTCGCTGGTGGTGCCTTGTTTCAACGAGGAAGAGATCCTCGAACGCTTCCATGAACGCGTCACGGACGAAATGACCCGGCTGGGACATGAATTCCAACTGGTGTACGTCGACGACGGCAGCGCGGACCGTACCCTGACCATCCTTCAGGAGCTGGCCGCCGCCGACCCGCGGGCCCGCTATGTCTCCTTCAGCCGCAACTTCGGCAAGGAGGCAGCCATGCTGGCCGGCCTCCAGCACGCCGAGGGTGACGCGGTCGTCATCATGGACGCCGACCTCCAGCACCCGCCGGAGCTCGTGGGCCGGATGCTCGAGGAGCACGCCCAGGGCTACGACCAGGTGATCGCCCGCCGCACCCGCAAGGGCGACCGCGTCACCCGTACCGTCAGCGCCCGCGCCTACTATTGGCTGATCAACCGCCTGGTGGATGTGGAACTGGTCGACGGTGTGGGCGACTTCAGGATGCTGTCCCGCCGCACCGTCGACGCGGTACTGGAACTCACCGAATACAACCGGTTCTCCAAGGGCCTTTTCGCTTGGGTGGGATTCCGCACCACGACGTTCAGTTACGAGAATGCCGTCCGTGAACAGGGCCGTTCCGCCTGGACTTTCGGAAAGCTCCTCAATTACGGTCTCGACGGGCTCCTGTCCTTCAACAACAAACCGCTGCGTGCCGCGCTCTACCTGGGCATGCTGCTGCTGTCCGTCGCCTTCGCCTATGCCGCGTGGATCGTCGGCTTCGCGCTGGTGAGAGGGGTCGACACCCCCGGCTATGTCACCCTTCTCGTCGTGGTCACCGCTCTCGCCGGGGTCCAGATGGTGATGGTCGGGGTGGTCGGTGAGTACGTCGGCCGTATCTACTACGAGGTGAAGCGGCGCCCCCACTTCCTGGTGAAGGCCACGAACACCACAGCCGCGCCGCAGTCGATACGGGAAACCCAGGAGTTCGTACGCCGATGACGGTCACCGCACAGATGGCCCGGTTCGCCCTCGTGGGAGTCGTGAACACCGGTACGTACTACGGCTGTTACCTCGTCCTGCTGACCTGGCTGCCGTACATCGCCGCCCATGTGGTCGCCTTCGTGCTGAGCATGACCGGCTCCTTCTTCCTGAACTCCTTCTTCACGTACCGGACTCGGCCCACCTGGCGGAAGTTCCTGCTCTTCCCGCTCACCAACGCCGCCAACTTCGTCATCACGACCGGCGGTGTCTATCTGCTGGTCGACCTCGCCGGGTTCAGCAGCCGGTACGCGCCGCTGGTCGCGGCCGCGGCGGCCATCCCGATCACTTTCGTCGTCTCGCGCACGATCATGCTGCGCCCGGACAGCAAGGTCCCGGTGGCCGAACGTGTGTCCTGAGCGCCGTCGGGCACCCCTGAGCGGGCCCACATCCCCAACTCCTTCCGAATCGTTGGTCGAATCAGTGGCCCCAACCACATCCACTGCCTAACATCGATCACCGCAAGGTCTTGTGCACTGATGCACAAACTCTCCCCGGGAGGTTCCTTTGCACCGCCGCCGTCGCACCGCGCTCACCGTTTCCGCCGCCCTGCTCGCCGGCGCCCCACTTCTGGCCGCCTGCGGCAACGAGGCCCACCCGGGCGCCGCGGCCGTCGTCGGCGGGGACCGGATCGAGGTGTCCACACTGCAGGGCCAGGTGGCGGCGGTACGCGAGGCCCAGCGCGATTCGAGGGACGCCTCCCAGCTCATCGACAAGTCCGGGCAGCTCAGCCGGGCCAAGCTGCACGGCCTGATCTTCGACCGGGTCCTGGACCGGGCCGCGCGGGACGCGGGCGTGACCGTCAGCCGCAACGAGATTCAGCAGCTGCGGAAGGCGGCGGCCGCCCAGTCCGGGGGAGAGGCACAGCTGCGTACGGCGATGCTCCAGCAGAGCTGGGTCGCCCCCGAGCAGATCGATGCCGTCCTGCGCGAGCAGGTCCAGCTGACGAAGCTGGCCGAGGCGCTCGGCGCCGACCTGCAGCAGCCCGACGGGCAGAAGGCCGTCGGTGATGCGCTCAGCAAGGCGTCGAAGGCACTGAAGATCGACGTCAATCCGCGCTACGGCGCCTGGGACAACAAGCAGACCCAGCTCGCCAACTACAAGGCCCCCTGGATCACCCAGGTGACGAAGCCCGCCGAGGCGGGTGCCGAGGCCGGAGTCTAGGGCAGGACGGCGACCCGGCCCACCGAGGTAGATTCGAACGGTGAACGCTGAAGACCCCGGCCGTATCGTCCTGCTCACCGCCAGCCACCGCGTCGCGCCCGGACTCCTGTCCTGGCCCGCCTGGCAGGCGCTGCATGCCGCCGACCGGGTTCTCTGCGCCGAGCAGGACCACCCGCAGCTGCCATATCTGCGCGAGGCGGGCGTCGGCGTCGAGCACTCCGCGCCCACCGCGCAGGAACTCGTCGACATCTGCGCGGGTGGACGGAGTGTCGTCGTCGTCACGGGCGGCGAGGGCAACCAGCCGCTGACCGACGGGCTTGCGCGGCTCGCCGGTTCGGGGCGGGTGCGGATGCCGAATCTGGAGCTGCTGCCCGGCTCGTACGATCTGCCGGGCGCTCGGCTCCTCGATCTGGTCCAGGTCATGGACCGGATCCGGATCGAATGCCCCTGGACCGCGCAGAAGACCCACAAGGGCCTCGCCAAGTACGCCATCGAGGAGGCGTACGAACTCGTCGAGGCGATCGAGGACGGCGACCGCGACGAGCTGCGCGAGGAACTCGGGGACGTACTCCTCCAGGTCGTCTTCCACGCCCGGATCGCCGAGGAGGGCCGCCCCGAGGACGGGGAGGAGCCGTTCTCCGTCGACGACGTGGCCGCGACCCTCGTCGAGAAGCTGATCCACCGCCACCCGCACGTCTTCGGGGACGAGACCGCCGAGACCCCGGAGGACGTGCACGCGCACTGGCTGCGGACCAAGGCCGTCGAGAAGCAGCGTGACTCGGTCACCGATGGAGTACCACTCGGCCAGCCCGGGCTGGCGCTCGCGGCGAAACTGGCCGGCCGGGTCCGTACCGCGGGGCTCGATGTGGCACTCCCCACGGGCGACGGCATCGGTTACGAGCTCCTCGCCCTCGCCGTACGCGCCGAGCAGGACGGCGTCGACCCGGAGGCCGCACTGAGGGCCGCGGGCCGTGCCTACCGGGACGCCATCCGGGCGGCGGAGGGCAACGGATAACGTCGGGGGGTGAACCACAGCCCCGCCGACCCGCCCGCCGACAGCCCCGAGGACCAGCCCGCCGGCCGACCCGCCGACCTGCCCGTCGACAGCCCCGAGGACCAGCCCGCCGGCCCGCCCGTCGACAGCCTCGCCGACCTGCCCGCCAGCCCGTCCGCCGACAGCCCCGCGGACCAGCCCGCCGCCTGCCCCGCCGGCGCACCCGAGCTCTTCACCTGGGAGTTCGCCACCGACCCGTACCCGGCCTACGCCTGGCTGCGCGAGCACAGCCCCGTGCACCGGACCGCGCTGCCCAGCGGCGTCGAGGCCTGGCTCGTGACCCGGTACGCGGACGCCCGGCAGGCGCTCGCCGACGCCCGGCTCTCCAAGAACCCGGCACATCACGCCGAGCCGGCGCACGCCAAGGGGAAGACGGGTATCCCGGGTGAACGCAAGGCGGAGCTGATGACGCATCTGCTGAACATCGACCCGCCCGACCACACCCGCCTTCGCCGCCTCGTATCCAAGGCGTTCACCCCGCGCCGGGTCGCCGAGTTCGCGCCGCGCGTGCAGGAGCTGACGGACCGCCTCATCGACCGCTTCGTCGCGGAGGGGAAGGCGGACCTCATCCATGACTTCGCGTTCCCGCTCCCCATCTATGCGATCTGCGATCTCCTCGGCGTCCCGCCGGAGGACCAGGACGACTTCCGGGACTGGGCGGGCATGATGATCCGCCACGGCGGCGGCCCGCGCGGCGGGGTGGCCAGGTCGGTGAAGAAAATGCGCGGCTATCTCGCCGAACTGATCCACCGCAAGCGGGAGAACCCGGGGGACGACCTGATCTCGGGGCTGATCCGGGCCAGCGACCACGGCGAGCACCTCACCGAGAACGAGGCCGCGGCCATGGCCTTCATCCTGCTCTTCGCAGGGTTCGAGACGACGGTCAACCTCATCGGCAACGGGGTGTATGCCCTGCTGCGCAACCCCGGACAGCGTGAGCGGCTGCAGCGCTCCCTCGACGCGGGGGAGAGCGAGCTGCTGGAGACCGGGATCGAGGAACTGCTGCGGTACGACGGTCCGGTGGAGCTGGCGACCTGGCGCTTCGCCACCGAGCCGATGACGCTCGGCGGACAGGACATCGCGGCCGGCGATCCCGTGCTCGTCGTGCTGGCCGCCGCCGACCGTGACCCGGAACGCTTCGAGGACCCCGACACGCTCGACCTCGCACGGCGTGACAATCAGCACCTCGGATACGGGCACGGCATCCACTACTGCCTGGGAGCACCGCTCGCCCGGCTGGAGGGACAGACCGCGCTCACCACGCTTCTGAGGCGCCTTCCGGACCTGCGACTTGCGGTGAAACCTACCGATTTGCGGTGGCGTGGCGGGCTCATCATGCGTGGACTGCGCACGCTCCCTGTGGAGTTCACGCCGGGGCTCGCCCCGACGTCACCTGACGCATCGTCAACTCTGTGACTTTCACGTGATCTGTGCTGCATCGACTTGTGACACGCGTTCGAGTCCCGCTAGGTTCACCGTTCGACTCACCAGTCACTCGTCAGTCACACGGAAGGCAACCCCATGGGCTCCGCGAACGGCAGACACCGTCGCCCTCGTCAGGCACCCGCCATCGTCGTCGCCGCGGGCGTGACCGGATCGGCCATCGCCATCCCGCTGCTCGGCGCGACAGGTGCGTACGCGGCCGACGCCACGACCTGGGACCAGGTGGCCGAGTGCGAGAGCGGTGGCATGTGGAGCGCCGACCTCGGTAACGGCTTCTACGGCGGCCTGCAGTTCTCGCAGGAGACCTGGAAGGCGTACGGCGGCGAGTCCTACGCCCCGCGTGCCGACCTCGCCAGCCGCTCGCAGCAAATCGCCGTGGCCGAGAAGGTTCTGGACGACCAGGGACCGCGGGCGTGGCCCAGTTGTGCGGTCATCTCCGGCCTCGCGAAGGACGGGGCGTTGCCCGGTGTCGACCCGGGGTCCGTGCCCTCCAACGAGCCGACGCGGAGCGCGGAGTCGTCCGATGGTGCCACGTCGTCGGACGGCGCATCGGACACCGTGGACGGCTCCAAGGGCTCCAAGGGCTCGGACGTGACCGACGAGCCGGCCGGCAAGGCCAAGCCCTCCGCGAAGCCGTCGACCACCACGTCGACCGCCCCGTCCTCCGAAGCGCCCGATTCGTCCAACTCGTCAAGTACATCTGATTCATCCGATTCGTCCAGCGGTGTGGGTGGCAAGCACCGTGGCGCGCCGGCCCCCGAGGGGAGTCGGAACGCGAACGGCGGTGATGGGCGCGAGTCGGGTCGTCATGCCTCCCGCGGTGCCGGTGACGCGCGCGACGCGGGTGCGGCGGCCGCCGACGGCGCGTACACCGTCCGTCCCGGCGACAACCTCTGGGCGATTGCTGATGCACAGAAGGTTCCTGGTGGGTGGTCGGCGCTCTACGAGGCCAACAGGGGGGCCGTCGGCTCCGACCCGGACCTCATCCTCCCTGGCCAGAGCCTCGATCTCGCCTTGAAGGCCGAGTGAGGGCAGTCTGAAAATCGGTTAAAAGGGCCGCAAAAGCCGGGTAGTTAAGAGACCTATGTCCGTTTATGTGCATGTGAGACATGGGTCTCTTTGCGTCAACTGGCGTGTCGCGCCTGGGGAACCCTTCCATGCCGCCCTCACCTGCGAAAACGGTGATTCCTTGGGCGCGAGTAAGGGCTGATTGTCCGATGTGTGCGTCTTTGAATGTGAGAGTTGCGTATGTTTACGTTCGAAATCGCTCGCACCGCGGGCCCCGTCGACCGTCACGCCGAATCCTGCCGTCGGTCGAAGGGAACAGACGCGTAAAGCGCCGTAGGCAGGAGCGGGGGACCCAGGTAAGCGCCGGGCCCGATCGTCGAAAGACGCGTCAGGACCGGCTTGGGGTGAAGTCGCGCGCTAGGACGTGCGACCGGGCAACTCACTTGGCCCGAACCCGACAGCTCACCTCGTAGGCGTCGGTGAGGGGAAGTTCCATGCTGTTTTCCAGCAAGGGCAAGCATCGCCGCCCGTCCAAGGCCGTCCGTATCGCCACGCTCGCCGGCGTCGCCGGTACCGCTGTGGCCGTTCCGCTGATGGGTGCGACCAGCGCCTCGGCCGCCTCTGTCGCCACCTGGGACGCCGTCGCCCAGTGCGAGTCCGGCGGCAACTGGTCCATCAACACCGGCAACGGCTACTACGGCGGTCTGCAGTTCTCGCAGTCCAGCTGGGCCGCCGCCGGCGGTACGCAGTACGCCCCCCGTGCCGACCTGGCCACCAAGGCCCAGCAGATCGCCACCGCCGAAAAGCTCCTCGACATCCAGGGCCCGGGTGCCTGGAGCTGTGCCGCTGCCGGCAACCTGACCAACGACGGCGTCGACCCGGGCGTCGACACCGGCTCCTCCTCGGAGTCCTCCTCCGCGCCCACCGAGCAGCAGAGCACCCCGGCCGCGCCGGAGCAGCAGTCGCAGCCGGCCCAGCAGGCGCAGCCGCAGGAAGCCGAGCGTGCCGAGGCCCCCGCCGCCTCCCGCTCGGACCGCTCCGCCGCCCCGCAGGCCGAGTCGGAGGAGACCGTCACCACCCCGACTGGCGAGCAGGTCGAGAAGGGCGACGGCGAGTACGTGGTCGCCTCCGGTGACTCCCTGAGCGAGATCGCCGCCGACCACAACGTCGAGGGCGGCTGGCAGCAGCTGTTCGAGCTGAACCAGGACATCGTCAAGGACGCCGACCTGATCTACCCGGGTCAGCAGCTGCACCTGACGAAGTAGTCCAGGCCCTCTCCCCCTGAGCACCCCGGCCCGGCGCGCATTCCCCCCGTATGCGCCGGGCCGGGGTTTCTGTGCGCGCGACACCTCCGCGCGGTGCTTGCGTGCGGTGCCTGTACAGGGAGTGCCTGCATAGAGGGAGTGCTTGTGCAGGGAGTGTCGGCTGTCACACGGGGAACGCAGGCCGTGTGTGATCGTTCAACTGTTGTAGTCGTTAGCCAGTAAAATTCCTGCTGTTTGCCCGGTAATGTGCGCTCCTGGGTCTTTTTCCGTCCCAGGGGACGGGCGGTCGTCCGACTGAGCGGGCCGGGCCGGTTAGGCTCTTGTCGCAAGGCCGAAGTGACCCTGCACAACCAGTGTCATATCCCAGAAGGAGATGCCTCGTGCCGTCCATCGACGTCGTCGTAGCCCGGGAAATCCTCGACTCCCGGGGGAACCCCACGGTCGAGGTCGAGGTTGGTCTCGACGACGGCAGCACGGGTCGTGCTGCCGTGCCGTCCGGCGCCTCCACCGGTGCGTTCGAGGCCATTGAGCTTCGCGACGGTGACCCCAACCGTTACCAGGGCAAGGGCGTGGAGAAGGCCGTCCTCGCTGTCATCGAGCAGATCGGCCCGGAGCTCGTCGGCTACGACGCGACCGAGCAGCGGCTGATCGACCAGGCGATGTTCGACCTTGACGCCACCGAGAACAAGGGCTCGCTCGGCGCCAACGCCATCCTCGGCGTCTCGCTGGCCGTCGCCCACGCCGCCTCCGAGGCCTCGGACCTGCCGCTGTTCCGCTACCTCGGTGGCCCGAACGCGCACCTGCTGCCCGTTCCGATGATGAACATCCTCAACGGTGGGTCGCACGCCGACTCCAACGTGGACATCCAGGAGTTCATGATCGCCCCGATCGGCGCGGAGTCCTTCTCCGAGGCCCTGCGCTGGGGCGCCGAGGTCTACCACACGCTGAAGAAGGTCCTGAAGACCAAGGGCCTTTCGACCGGTCTCGGTGACGAGGGTGGCTTCGCGCCGAACCTGGAGTCGAACCGCGCCGCCCTCGACCTCATCATCGAGGCCATCAAGGAAGCCGGCTACGCCCCGGGCAAGGACATCGCGCTCGCGCTCGACGTCGCCGCGTCCGAGTTCTACAAGGACGGCACGTACGAGTTCGAGGGCAAGTCCCGCTCGGCCGCCGAGATGACCGAGTACTACGAGGAGCTCGTCTCCGCTTACCCGCTGGTCTCCATCGAGGACCCGCTGTACGAGGACGACTGGGCCGGCTGGAAGGTCATCACCGACAAGCTGGGCGCCAAGGTGCAGATCGTCGGCGACGACCTGTTCGTCACCAACCCGGAGCGTCTGGCCCGCGGCATCGAGGAGGGCTCCGCCAACGCCCTGCTCGTCAAGGTCAACCAGATCGGTTCGCTGACCGAGACGCTGGACGCCGTCGAGCTGGCCCAGCGCAACGGCTTCAAGTGCATGATGTCCCACCGCTCCGGCGAGACCGAGGACGTCACCATCGCCGACCTCGCCGTCGCGGTGAACTGCGGTCAGATCAAGACCGGCGCCCCGGCCCGTTCGGACCGCGTCGCCAAGTACAACCAGCTGCTGCGCATCGAGGAGATCCTCGACGACGCCGCGGTGTACGCGGGCCGCTCGGCGTTCCCGCGGTTTCGCTCTGCGAACCAGTAGGCACAGCAAGGGCTGAGTGTGCCGGTCCTTCGAGGCCAACGGCTCCGGCCTCCGTCCGTCCCCGTACTCGGTCCCGTACCGTGTGCGGGGACGGACGTGCGTAATGGGGAGGCGGAGACATGGCCGCGAAGGACCGGGACCTGTTCTCCACCGCGACCCGGCTGCGGCTGCTCGGCGAGCAGACCGCCGCCCGCGTCTACCGGTCACAGAACCGCCGTCAGGCCCGCCGCTCCCGGCTCACCGGCCGAGCGGCCTTCCTCGCCCTCGTCGTCTGCTCCCTGGTGGTCGCGCTCGCGTACCCGATGCGGCAGTACGTGTCGCAGCGGGACGAGATCGCCGACCAGGAGCGTCTGGCGCGGGAGGCCCGGGTCCGCACCGAGGAGCTGCGCGACGAGAAGGCGCGCCTCCAGGACGATGCGTACATCAGGCAGCTGGCCCGCAAGCACCTTCACTACCTTCTTCCCGGGGAGACCGGTTACACGGTGATCGACCCCGACATGGTCAAGGAGCGCAACGGCGAGACGGACGAGTCCGGCCGGCCGTGGCACTCCAACCTCTGGGACGGCGTCGACAGCGCCGACCGCGACTGACTCTCTTCATCCATCTGCAGAACCGCAGTTCGAGCAGCCCGATCAGAACCTAGGCAGGCATGGAAACCCCTCCTCCGCAGACCGAGTCCACCGCGCCCACCGAGGCGGACATCGCCGCGTTCCAGCAGCAGCTGGGCCGCCCGCCGCGCGGGCTGCGCGCGATCGCGCACCGCTGCCCGTGCGGCAACCCGGACGTGGTCGAGACGCAGCCCCGGCTGGAGGACGGTACGCCGTTCCCGACGACGTACTACCTGACGTGCCCCCGTGCCGCGTCCGCGATCGGCACGCTGGAGGCGAACGGCGTCATGAAGGAGATGACCGAGCGTCTGGGTACGGACCCCGAGCTGGCCGCCGCGTACCGGGCCGCGCACGAGGACTACATCGCCCGGCGCGACGCCATCGAGGTCCTTGAGGGCTTCCCGAGTGCGGGCGGCATGCCGGACCGGGTGAAGTGCCTGCACGTGCTGGTCGGGCACTCGCTGGCCGCGGGGCCCGGGGTGAACCCGCTGGGCGACGAGGCGATCGCGATGCTGCCGGAGTGGTGGCGCAAGGGGCCGTGCGTGACGCCCTGCCGGTCCGCGGACGCGGGCGACGAGGCCTGACCGTTGCCGGGGGCTTTTGTCCCCCGGCCCCCCGCTCCTCGGTCGCCGGAGGAGCTCGATCCGGGGCTCCTCCCCGGTATTCACGACAGGAGCACTCATGACCCGCGTGGCCGCCATCGACTGCGGTACCAACTCCATCCGACTGCTCGTCGCCGACGCGGACCCGTCCACCGGTGAGCTCGTCGAGCTCGATCGCCGGATGGAGATCGTCCGCCTCGGCCAGGGCGTCGACCGCACCGGCCGGCTCGCGGCCGAGGCCCTGGAGCGGACGTTCGCCGCCTGCCGTCAGTACGCGGAAGTGATCAAGGAGCACGGGGCGCAGAAGATACGCTTCGTCGCCACCTCCGCCTCCCGCGACGCGGAGAACAGGGACGAGTTCGTCCGCGGCGTGCTGGACATCCTGGGCGTCGAACCCGAGGTGATCAGCGGCGACCAGGAGGCGGAGTTCTCCTTCACCGGCGCCACCAAGGAACTCGCGGGCCGCGATCATCTCGTGAAGCCGTATCTCGTCGTGGACATCGGCGGCGGCTCCACCGAGTTCGTCGTCGGCGACGACCATGTGCGCGCCGCGCGTTCGGTGGACATCGGCTGTGTACGGATGACCGAGCGGCACCTCGTGCACGACGGTGTCGTGAGCGATCCGCCGACCGCCGATCAGATCACCGCGATCCGTGCCGACATCGACGCGGCCCTCGATCTCGCCGAGGAGACCGTCCCGCTCACCGGGGCGGCCACCCTTGTCGGTCTCGCCGGGACGGTCACCACGGTCGCCGCGATCGCCCTGGGGCTCGACGTCTACGACTCCGAGGCGATCCACCACTCCCGGATCTCCCTCGACCAGGTCCAGGAGATCACCGGACGGCTCGTCACCTCCACCCACGCCGAGCGTGCCGCGATCGGTGCGATGCATCCGGGACGGGTCGATGTGATCACCGCCGGGGCGCTGATCCTGCTCGCCGTGATGAAGCGGACCGGGGCCCGGGAGGTCGTCGTCAGCGAGCACGACATCCTCGACGGAATCGGCTGGTCGATCGCGTAGTCCCGCTTCCGCGGGAGCAGTGTGCGGCGGCCTGGCGCAGGGTGCGGGAATGGCGCTCATGCGCACTCCGGCCTGCACTTTCGAGCCTTCGCGGGCCACCCGAGGGGCGCCCCGCGAGAGGCATCGCAACGAACTTCGTGAACTTCTTCACAAGGAATTCGGCTCTACGGGGGGCAGTTCTGCTCCGTATGGGCGTCCAGGGCCGCTCGCGGGGCCGTTCCGTGTCGGTGCGGGACTGCTCCGGACGCGTTGCCGGAGGGTGAATCGGAGCGGTGGTCCACCCGGTCCGGAGACTCAATGCCCAGCTCACAAGCGGTGGCGAACGTCCGCCCCCGCGTCGCGGTTCCCCTTCGGCGTCATGACCTCGGTCACGTGGGCGGGGCAGTGTAGCAGAGGGTGGGGTAAATCTTGTGAAGGGGCTCACGAGCTTGCCCTCGGAGGGGGGTGGATACTCGATGGCATGAGCACCACGGAGCGTCCCAGGATCCTCGTAGTAGGCGGTGGGTACGTAGGCCTGTACGCAGCTCGACGCATTCTGAAGAAGATGCGCTACGGAGAGGCGACCGTCACGGTTGTCGACCCGCGCTCGTACATGACGTACCAGCCCTTCCTCCCCGAAGCTGCTGCCGGCAGCATCTCGCCTCGGCATGTCGTCGTCCCGCTGCGACGCGTACTGCCGAAGGCCGAGGTCCTCACCGGCCGCGTCACGACCATCGATCAGGACCGCAAGGTCGCCACGGTCGCGCCGCTCGTCGGCGAGGCCTACGAGCTGCCCTTCGACTACCTGGTCATCGCGATGGGCGCGGTCTCCCGCACCTTCCCGATCCCCGGCCTCGCCGAACAGGGCATCGGCATGAAGGGCATCGAGGAGGCCATCGGCCTGCGCAACCACGTCCTGGAGCAGCTGGACAAGGCCGACTCGACGACCGATGAGGACGTCCGCCGCAGGGCGTTGACGTTCGTCTTCGTGGGTGGCGGGTTCGCCGGTGCGGAGACCATCGGCGAGGTCGAGGACATGGCCCGCGACGCGGCGAAGTACTACATGAACGTGAAGCGTGAGGACATGCGCTTCATCCTCGTCGACGCCGCCGACAAGATCCTTCCCGAGGTCGGCCCGAAGCTGGGCACCTGGGGCCGCGAGCACCTGGAGTCCCGTGGTGTCGAGGTCTTCCTCTCGACCTCCATGGACTCCTGCGTCGACGGTCATGTCGTGCTGAAGAACGGCCTCGAGGTCGACTCCAACACGATCGTGTGGACGGCCGGTGTGAAGCCGAACCCGGCGCTGGCCCGTTTCGGTCTGCCGCTCGGCCCGCGCGGTCACGTGGACACCTCCGAGAAACTCCAGGTGCAGGGCACCGACTACATCTGGGCCGCGGGCGACAACGCCCAGGTTCCGGACATGATCGGCCGCAGGGCCGGCAACCCGAACGCCTGGTGCCCGCCCAACGCCCAGCACGCGCTGCGTCAGGCCAAGGTCCTCGGCGACAACGTCATCTCCGGGATGCGCGGCTTCCCGCAGAAGGAATACAGCCACGCCAACAAGGGTGCCGTCGCCGGTCTGGGGGTGCACAAGGGCGTTGCGATGATCGTCATGGGCAAGATGAAGATCAAGCTCAAGGGTCGTCTCGCCTGGTACATGCACCGTGGCTACCACGGTCTGGCAATGCCGACCTGGAACCGCAAGATCCGGATCTTCGCCGACTGGACCCTTGGGATGTTCCTCAAGCGCGAGGTCGTCTCGCTCGGTGCCATGGAGACTCCGCGCGAGGAGTTCTACGAGGCCGCCAAGCCGGCCCCGGCACCGGCCGCCGCCAAGGCCGAGGGTGAGAAGGCCAAGGCCTCCTAGCCCGTCCGCGGGCCCACTCGCCCGCGCAGTACGTGCACAACGCCCGAAGGGGCCGTCCGCCATCCGTGGTGCGGGCGGCCCCTTCGGCGTATCCGGCCGCCGCGCGGCGGGGTGCGGTGCGGGGGCTCGATGGCTCGGCCCGGGGACGGCGAGGCGGCCCGCCGGGGGATATGTGTGTCGTGCAGGTATTTTGCCGTTCCGTTGCGCCGTAGCGGGATGGCGCGCGCTCCGCAGACAGTTGATGGGGATGCACTTCGTCGTGGCGCCGCGGGTGTCCGGCGTGGTTGCAGGCATGTTTGAGCATGTTTGGGCACATTGGGAACACCATCACGGAGGTGTGCGCCATGGCAGACGCCGCATTGCGGCTGACCGCTCTCGCCGAGGAGTTGCTGGGAGAAAGACTGCCGGTCCGTATCCGGGCCTGGGACGGCAGCGAATCCGGACCGCCCGGTGCCCCCGTCCTCGTCATCCGGAACCGCCGCGCGCTGCGCCGGCTGCTCTGGAAGCCGGGTGAACTGGGCCTGGCCCGCGCCTGGGTGGCGGGCGAGCTCGATATCGAAGGTGATCTGTACGAGGCCCTGGACCTGATGGCCTCGCTGATCTGGGAGCGCGGCGTGGAGGCCAAGGACGGCGTCCACCCGGTCCGCGACCCGAAGGTGCGGGCCTTCGCCAAAGGGCTGTTGCAGCTCGCCGGCCCCTGGCTCCCGCCGCCCCCGCCGCCCGAGGAGGTACGCCGCCGCACCGGCACCCTCCACACCAAGCGCCGCGACAAGGAGGCCATCAGCCACCACTACGACGTGGGCAATGACTTCTACGAACTGGTCCTCGGCCCGTCCATGGTCTACTCCTGCGCCTACTGGGAGGACGACGGCAACCTTGAGGACGCCCAGCGCGACAAGCTCGACCTGGTCTGCCGCAAGCTCGCGCTGAAGGAGGGCGACCGCCTCCTCGACGTCGGCTGCGGCTGGGGCTCCATGGCCATCCACGCGGCCCGTGAGTACGGTGCCCGGGTCACCGGAGTGACCCTCTCCGTCGAACAGGCCGCCTATGCGAGGAAACGCATCGCGGAGGAGGGCCTGGCCGATCGGATCGAGGTCCGGGTCCAGGACTACCGGGACGTCAGGGACGGCCCGTACGACGCCATCTCGTCCATCGGCATGGCGGAACACGTCGGATCCGTCCGCTTCCGCGAATACGCCGACGACCTCTACGCACTCCTCAAGCCCGGCGGCCGGCTGCTGAACCACCAGATCGCCCGCCGCCCCGAGAGGGACGAGTCCGCTTACCACGTGGACGAGTTCATCGACGCCTATGTCTTCCCGGACGGCGAACTGGCCCCGGTGGGACGGACCCTGACCACCCTCGAAGAAGCGGGCTTCGAAGCGCGTGACGTCGAGTCGATCCGCGAACACTACGCACTGACTCTGCGCAGCTGGGTCGCCAATCTGGAGAAGCACTGGGACCGCGCGGTCCGGATGTCCTCGCCGGGACGGGCCAGGGTCTGGCGCCTCTACATGGCCGCCTCCGCGCTCTCCTTCGAGCACAACAAGATCGGTGTCAACCAGATCCTCGTGGTGCGCCCGGAACAGGGCGGGGCCTCCCGCATGCCGCTGCGGGCCCGCGACTGGACGGCGTCCGCGACCGGCTGACACCGGCACCGGCTGACACCGGCACCGGCTGACACCGGCACCGGCTGACACCGGCACCGGGAGACACCGGCACCGGGAGACACCGGAACCGCGACGCGATACACCGAGGGCCGGTACGCGCAGCTCCGTGCTGCGCGTACCGGCCCGTACCGTCCCGATCCCGGCCGGCTGCTATTCGGTCTTGATCGCGGTCAGCATGTTCAGCTTCGCGGCGCTGCGGGCCGGCCAGAGCGCGGCCAGCACACCCACCAGTCCTGCCAGCGCCAGGAAGAGCGCGATCCGGTCCCACGGGATGACCAGCGCGTAGCCCGGGATCGACGACGCGATGGTCTGGCCGACCGCCCAGCCGAGGAACACGCCGAGCCCGACACCGATCAGCGCACCGAAGAGCGAGATGACCACGGCCTCCAGTCGGATCATGCGCTTCACCCTGCGTCGGTCCAGGCCGATCGCCCGCAGCATGCCGATCTCCTGCTGACGCTCGAAGACCGACATGGCCAGGGTGTTGACGACCCCGAGCACCGCGATGATCAGGGCCATTGCCAGCAGTCCGTACATGATGTTCAGGGCCTGGCTGATGAAGCCGCCGAACGTGTTCCTCATGTCCTGCTGGTCCATGACGGACATCGCCGGGTTGTCTCCCAGGGCGTCGACCACGGCCTGCTCATTGGCCTTCGACGCGCCGCCGTCCATCTTCACCCAGATCTCGCGGATCTCCGGGTAACTCTGGTGCGCGTCCACGATGTCCTTGGGCATCAGGATCGACGCGAGGAACTCGCTCTTCTCGTAGATTGCGCCGACCTTCAGGGTGCCCTTCTTGTCGTCCTCGTACGTCACGGGCAGAGTGTCGCCGGTCTTCCAGCCGTTCGACTTCGCGGTCTTGTCGTCGACGGCGATCTCGCCGTTGTTCAGCGAGTCCAGCGAACCGGAGACCGTCTTCACGGAGAGGACCTGCTGGACATCGCCCGGCGTGACTCCGGAGGCCGAGTGGTACGTTTCGTCCTCGTCCATGAGGTAGGCAGCCTGCTGGGGCGAGACCGCGACGACGCCGTCGGCCTTTTCCAGGGCGGTGAGTGCCGACTCGTCGAGCGGCCTGCCGCTCGCCATCGAGACCATGTAGTCGGCCTTGATGTTGTCCGTCGTGGCCCGGTCGATCGCCTGACCGACGGTGACGCCCAGCACCGAGATACCGGTGACCAGGGTGAGGCCGATCGCCAGCGCCGAGGCGGTGGCTCCGGTACGCCGCGGGTTACGGACCGCGTTCTGCGCAGCCAGCTTTCCGGAGACTCCGAACAGGCGCTGCAGCAGCGGGCGGATCAGTGCGATCACCGGCCGCGACAGCAGAGGGATGAGCACGATGACACCGACCAGCGCGAGGAACGCGCCGAAGCCGACGACGTACCGGCCGGTCGTTCCGGCCTTGGCCGCACCTGCGACGATCGCCGCGCCGCCGAGCAGGGTGAGCACCGCACCGATCGAGTTGCGCAGCACCAGGGACTTGACGGTGGCCGTCGCATGGACGCTGCTCATCGCGGCTACCGGCGGGATCTTCGCGGCCCGACGGGCGGGCAGCCAGGCGGCCAGCACGGTGATCAGGACGCCGACGCCGAACGCGGCAGCGACCGCGGTGGGCGAGATGATCAGCGGTCCGGCCGGGACGTTCCCGCCGAACAGGCTCATCGCGGAGCGCAGTCCGGTGGCGAGACCGAGGCCGAGCACGAAACCGACGACCGACGCGATCACGCCGACCACCGCCGCCTCCAGGAGCACGGAGCGCTTGACCTGGCGGCGGGAGGCGCCGACGGCGCGCATCAGTGCCAGCTCCTTGGTGCGCTGGGCGACCAGCATGGTGAAGGTGTTGGCGATCAGGAAGACGCCGACGAAGAGGGCTATCGCCGCGAAGGCGAGCAGCATTGCGTTGAGGCCGTTCAGACCGCTCTCGATCTGCTTGGCCTGCTCATCGGCGAGGGCCTTGCCGGTCTTGGCCTCGGCGCCCTCGGGCAGCAGCGGCTTCACTTCGTCGAGCAGCTTCTGGTCCGAGGCGCCGGCCGCGGCGGCGACGGTGACCTCCTGGAACTCACCGGGCCTGAGGTAGAGCTTCTGGGCGACCGGGGTGTCGAAGAGGACCAGGCTGCCGCCCGCGTTGACCGCGCCGTCCTCGGTGGTGAAGACACCGGAGAGGGTGTACTCCTTCACCGGCCCGTTCGTGGCGACCCTGACCTGGTCACCGACGTGGTACTCGCCCTTCTTCGCGGTCTCCTTGTCGAGCGCGATGCGGTCGGCCGCGACCGGGCCCGAACCTTCGACGAAGGTGTACGCGGAGTCCTTGCCGTTCTTGCCGGGGGAGTAGTTCCCCCCGGTGTTCGACCAGCCGTTGCCGATCAGTTTGCCGTCGGGGTCGGCGACCCCGGCGAAGCCGGAGACCCGGCCGGTGGCGGTGTCCACACCGTCCAGGCCCCGGATCTTCTCCAGGGTGGCGGCGGTGATGGCGGGCGTCTTCTCGTCGCGCTGGTCGGCGTAGGTGGTGACGGCGACGGCGACGTTGTCGTAGCTCTTCGCCGACTGGTTGCGGAAGGCATTGCCGAGGGTGTCGGTGAAGACAAGGGTGCCGGAGACGAAGGCCACGCCGAGCATCACGGCGAGGACGGTCATCAGCAACCTGGCCTTGTGCGCGAGCACACTGCGCAGGGCGGTACGGAACATGTCTGTCAGTCCTGGGATGGGGAAGTGGTCCGGAAGAGGGCGCGAGGAAGGGCAGGCTTCAGCTGGTACGGCCCTTGGCGTCGAACGCCTTCATCCGGTCGAGGACCCCGTCCGCGGTGGGGTGCATCATCTGGTCGACGATCCGGCCGTCCGCGAGGAAGACGACCCGGTCCGCATAGGAGGCGGCCGCCGGGTCGTGGGTCACCATCACCACGGTCTGCCCCAGCTCGCGCACCGAGTTGCGCAGGAAGCCGAGGACCTCGGCGCCGGAGCGGGAGTCCAGGTTTCCGGTCGGCTCGTCACCGAAGATGATCTCCGGCTGCGAGGCCAGGGCACGGGCCACCGCGACGCGCTGCTGCTGGCCGCCGGAGAGTTCGGTCGGCCGGTGGGTCAGCCGGTCGGAGAGGCCCACCATGTCGATGACTTGGCGCACCCATTCGGCGTCGGGCTTGCGGCCCGCGATGTCCATGGGGAGCGTGATGTTCTCGTGCGCCGTCAGCGTCGGCAGCAGGTTGAACGCCTGGAAGATGAAGCCGATCTTGTCCCGGCGGAGCTGGGTGAGCTGCTTGTCCTTGAGGGAGCCCAGCTCCGTCTCACCGATCCGTACCGAACCGCTGCTGAAACTGTCGAGGCCGGCCACACAGTGCATCAGCGTGGACTTGCCGGAGCCGGACGGGCCCATGATCGCGGTGAACTCGCCCCGCGGGAAGTCCACGGAGACCCGGTCCAGGGCCGTGACTTTGGTCTCGCCCTCTCCGTAGACCTTCGACAGATCCGTGGCGCGGGCGGCCACCGCGGTGACGCGGTGTGCGGTGGAAGTGGTGGTCACGGGAATCTCCTGATTCGGGGCTCCGGCCGAGGGCCTCGTCCGGGGTTGCGTTCGGTTGCGTTCGGAACCCCTCCATCGTCACCGCCGTATCGCCGCAGGTCGTCAGCCCCCGTGCCCGTTCCAGAGGCCCTCTTGAGTCGCACCAAGGGGGTCCCCGCGTCCTCCTGCGGTATGACACCGGCCCTGAGGACATCCGTCCGGCTGCGGATCTTGCCGCCTCTTCGGTCACCTCACCGGGACGGCATGCTCGTCGCTCTGTTGCTGGGAGAGCGCCGTATTCCGCGTCGCAGAGGGGGAGTTCCCGGCCTCTGAGGCGGCCCGGTGCCGGCCCTGAGCCGGGGCCCGGCGCCGGCCCCGTTGCGCGGCGCTCCGACGGCGTCGTTGCCCGGCCCGGTGGCGCGCCCATGGCGATCTATGGCGCGCGCCTGGCAAATGCTCCGTCCGGGTGCGGCGACTTTACGTCAATCCGGATTAACGGTCGCCGTACCCGTGTCCCCGCCCAGGCATGTGACGATGTGCTCCTGCGAGTGCTGACGAACCCTCAAACGGTCAATAAAATAAGACAACATCGCGCCACTGATCCACTGATCGGAGGAAGCTCCCGGATAGGCTCATGTGCCAACGCGGAGCCGCGCGCCAGGCCCGGATGGTGGAATGCAGACACGGCGAGCTTAAACCTCGCTGCCCCTCGGGGGCGTGCCGGTTCGAGTCCGGTTCCGGGCACCACCTTGCGCATGACGGCTGATCAGCCGGAGTGGCGCGAAATGCGCGTGATTGTCAGCCGCGTCATCGTGCCCCGGATCTCGACCAGCCGGGTACGGATTCGCCGTCACCGACAGGGACTGCACCCCACTGGCCGTCGTGTCGTCGAGCGAGGCCGTCCGGCGCCGCTCACTGGCCCCTGCGCGGGTGGCGGAACTCCTGGGGGCCGCCCGGACCATTCTGGGGTGGCGGTGTGCGACCGCCGGTAGCAACTTGTCCTCAATCGCCGGACAGGCTTGATTTGTCGGCCGCTCTCCCTGCCGCCCCGTTCACCTTCTGCGACGATGCGAAGAAGAGGGGCGGGTGACCAGGAAGGGAACGGTATGTGCGGAATCATCGGTTACGTCGGTGGGCAGTCGGCGCAGGATGTCGTCGTCGCGGGTCTCAAGCGCCTCGAATACCGGGGCTACGACTCGGCGGGCATCGCCGTCCTCGCGGACGGCGGGCTGGCCGCCGCGAAGAGGGCCGGGAAACTCGTCAATCTGGAGAAGGCGCTGGTCGAGGCGCCGCTCCCGGCCGGGACCAGCGGGATCGGGCACACCCGCTGGGCCACCCATGGCGCCCCCACCGATGCCAATGCCCACCCGCACCTCGACAACGCGGGCCGCGTCGCCGTCGTGCACAACGGGATCATCGAGAACTTCGCCGTCCTGCGCGCCGAACTCGCCGAGCGCGGCCACGATCTGGCCTCCGAGACCGACACCGAGGTCGTCGCCCACCTCCTCGCCGAGGCATTCTCGTCCTGCGCGGACCTGGCGGAGGCGATGCGGCAGGTCTGCCGGCAGTTGGAGGGCGCGTTCACTCTCGTCGCCGTGCACGCGGACGTGCCCGACGCGGTGGTCGGGGCCCGGCGCAATTCGCCGCTCGTGGTGGGTGTGGGGGAGGGCGAGTCGTTCCTGGCCTCCGATGTGGCCGCGTTCATCGCGCACACCCGTTTCGCGATCGAGCTGGGCCAGGACCAGGTGGTGGAGCTGCGCCGGGAGGGCGTCACCGTCACCGATTTCGACGGGCGGCCCGCCGAAATCCGTAAGTACCACGTGGACTGGGACGTCTCCGCCGCCGAGAAGGGCGGCCACGACTACTTCATGCTCAAGGAGATCGCCGAACAGCCCAAGGCCGTTGCCGACACGCTCCTCGGGCGGATCGACGGCGCGGGCCGGCTCCATCTCGACGAGGTGCGGATCACGCCGCAAGAGCTCCGGGAGATCGACAAGGTCGTCATCGTCGCCTGCGGTACCGCGTTCCACGCCGGGATGATCGCCAAGTACGCCATTGAGCACTGGACCCGCATTCCCTGTGAGACCGAGCTGGCCAGCGAGTTCCGCTACCGCGACCCGATCCTCGACCACCGCACCCTCGTCGTCGCGATCTCGCAGTCCGGCGAGACGATGGACACTCTGATGGCCCTGCGGCACGCCCGCGAACAGGGCGCGAAGGTCCTCGCCATCTGCAACACGAACGGCTCCACCATCCCGCGGGAGTCCGACGCCGTGCTCTACACGCACGCCGGGCCCGAAGTCGCCGTCGCCTCCACCAAGGCCTTCCTCACCCAGCTCGTCGCCTGCTATCTCGTCGCCCTGTATCTCGGACAGATCTGCGGCACGAAGTGGGGTGACGAGATCCGGACCGTCATCCGCCAGCTCTCCGAGATCTCCGGGGCGGTCGGACGGGTCCTGAAGACCATGGAGCCCGTACGCGCACTCGCCCGTTCCCTCGCCGACCACGACACCGTGCTCTTCCTGGGCCGCCATGTCGGCTACCCGGTCGCCCTGGAAGGCGCGTTGAAGCTCAAGGAGCTCGCGTACATGCACGCCGAGGGCTTCGCGGCAGGTGAGCTCAAGCACGGGCCGATCGCGATCATCGAGGACGGTCTTCCGGTCGTCGTGGTCGTGCCCTCGCCGCGCGGCCGGTCGCTGCTGCACGACAAGATCGTGTCGAACATCCAGGAGATCCGGGCCCGCGGCGCCCGCACCATCGTCATCGCCGAGGAGGGCGACGAGGCGGTCGTTCCGTACGCCGACCATCTGATCAGCATTCCCGTTACGCCTACGCTGCTTCAGCCGCTGGTGTCGACCGTGCCGTTGCAGGTGTTCGCCTGCGAACTGGCGACGGCCCGCGGCAATGACGTGGACCAGCCGCGCAATCTGGCGAAGTCCGTGACCGTGGAGTAGCGAGCAGTGAAGGAACATGCGTGATCATCGGGGTCGGGATCGATGTGGCCGAGATCGAACGGTTCGACGCGGCGCTGGTGCGTACGCCGCAGATGGCCGACCGGCTCTTCCTGGAGAGGGAGTTGCTGCTGCCCAGCGGCGAGCGGCGCGGTATCGCCTCGCTCGCCGCGCGGTTCGCCGCCAAGGAGGCCCTCGCGAAGGCGCTGGGCGCGCCGAGCGGCCTGCTCTGGACGGATGCCGAGGTGTACGTCGAGGACAGCGGTCAGCCCCGGCTGAGGGTCCGCGGCACGGTCGCCGCGCGCGCGGCCGAGCTGGGCGTACGGCACTGGCATGTGTCGCTCAGCCATGACGCGGGGGTGGCGTCGGCCGTGGTGATCGCGGAGGGTTGAGCACATGCGTACCGCGTACAGCGTTCAGACGGTTCGGGCCGCCGAGCGGGCCCTGATGGCCAGGCTGCCCGAAGGCGCCCTGATGCAGCGCGCCGCGGCGGGACTCGCGGCAGCCTGCACCGATGTGCTGCGGCGGCGCGGACGGGTGTACGGCTCCCGGGTCGTCCTGCTCGTCGGCAGCGGCGACAACGGGGGCGACGCGCTGTACGCGGGCGCCCGGCTGGCCCGCCGCGGCGCGGGCGTGCGCGCCATGCTCACCGCGCCGGGGCGCGCCCACGAAGGCGGGCTCGCGGCGCTGCTCGCAGCGGGCGGGAGCGTGGCGGAGGGCGACACGGCGACGAGCGCCTGGGGCGGGCACATCGATCTCGTCGTGGACGGGATCACCGGCATCGGCGGGCGCGGTGGGCTGCGCCCGGAGGCCGCCGCGCTGGTGCGGTCCTTCGAGGCAAGCGGTGCGGCCCTCATCGCCGTCGATCTGCCCAGCGGGGTCGAGGCGGACAGCGGCGAGGTGCTCGGCGACGCGGTGCACGCCGACGCGACCGTCACCTTCGGCACGTACAAGCCCGGGCTGCTCGTCGATCCGGCCGCCGACCGGGCGGGCGCGCTGTACCTCGTCGACATCGGGCTCGGGCCCGAGCTGCCCGACGTACCCGACCTGGAGGCGTTGCAGTACGCGGACGTCGCCGCGCTCCTGCCGGTTCCGGGCAGCGAGAGCGACAAGTACCGGCGTGGTGTCGTCGGCATCGTTGCCGGGTCGGCGCGGTATCCGGGTGCCGCGGTGCTGGCCGTCTCCGGGGCGCTGCGGGGCGGTGCCGGAGCCGTGCGGTACGTCGGTCCGGGGGCCGACGCGGTGATCGCCCGCCATCCGGAGACGCTGGTCCACGCGGGGCCGCCGTCGAAGGCGGGGCAGGTGCAGGCCTGGGTCGTAGGGCCCGGACTCGGTGACGGTGCGGAGGCCGTCGAGGCGGTCCGTGACGTGCTGGCCGCGGACGTCCCGGTGCTCGTCGACGCGGACGGGCTGCGGCTGCTCGACGCCGGCGCCGTGCGCTCGCGCACCGCACCGACCGTCCTCACCCCGCACGCCGGTGAGGCCGCAGCCCTGCTCGGCGTCCCGCGCGAGGAGGTCGAGGCGGGGCGGCTCGCCGCCGTACGGGAACTGGCCACCCGCTACCGCGCCACGGTCCTGCTCAAGGGGTCGACGACCCTGGTCGCCACCGACACCGGACACACTCCCGTGCGGGTCAACCCGACCGGAACCTCCTGGCTGGCCACGGCAGGCAGCGGCGATGTCCTCTCCGGTCTGACGGGCTCCCTGCTGGCCGCGGGCCTCGCCCCGCGCGACGCCGCATCGGTCGGCGCCTATCTGCACGGCCTAGCCGCCCGCCACGCCTCCAACGGCTCTCCCGTCGCCGCGCAGGACGTCGCGGAGGCGGTCCCGGCGGCGTGGCGGGACGTACGGGCCTGAGTGATCCTGGGCGCAGGCAGGCGCAGGCAGGCGCGGGCAGGCGCGGGCAGGCGCAGGCAGGCGCCGACAGGGGGCCGCAGGAGTCGACAGGAGGGCCGATCGTGGGCAGCAGCGATGTACGCGTACGCCGGGTGTACGACCCGCAGGAGGACGGTGACGGCACCCGCGTTCTCGTCGACCGGCTCTGGCCGCGCGGCGTGGCCAAGGACCGGGCCCGGATCGACAAGTGGCTCAAGGACGTCACCCCGTCGAACGAGCTCCGCGCCTGGTACCACGAGGACCGCACCGGCACCCGCTACGACGACTTCGTCGACCGCTACCGCACCGAACTGACCGACCCCGCCCACACGGCGGCCGTCGGAGAGCTGGTGGAGCTGGTCCGCGGGGGCGGACCGGTGACGCTGGTCACGGCGGTCAAGGACGTACCGCACAGCCACGTCCCGGTCCTCGTCGACCATCTGGAACGCGAGCTGCGCCGTCACTGAGGCGCGCACACGCAGCAGCACAACGGACGTCCCGGCGACGCACCCTGCCCGCCCCGTCGCCCGAGGGCCCTGTCGTACGCCTCTGAGAGACTGAGCGCGATGAACGAGACAGCGTCCTTGAGAGCCCGTGCCGAGATCGACCTTGCCGCGTTGCGCGCCAACGTGCGTGTACTGCGCGCACGGGCGGCCGGCGCGCAACTCATGGCCGTCGTCAAATCCGATGCGTACGGGCACGGCGCGGTGCCCTGCGCCCGGGCCGCGCTGGAGGCCGGGGCGACCTGGCTGGGCACCGCGACGCCGCAGGAGGCGCTCGCCCTGCGGGCGGCCGGGCTCGGCGGCCGGGTGATGTGCTGGCTGTGGACGCCGGGCGGGCCCTGGCGCGAGGCGATCGAGGCCGACATCGATGTGTCGGTGAGCGGGATGTGGGCCCTGCGCGAGGTCGTCGCCGCAGCCTCGGAGGCCGGCATTCCGGCCCGTATCCAGCTCAAGGCCGACACGGGCCTCGGACGCAACGGCTGCCAGCCCGCCGACTGGCCCGAGCTGGTCGCCGCCGCCCGCACCGCCGAGGACGCGGGCACCGTCAGGATCACCGGCCTCTGGTCCCACTTCGCCTGCGCCGACGAACCCGGCCACCCCTCCATCGCCGCCCAGCTGAACGCGTTCCGCGACATGGTCGCGTACGCGGAGAAGGAGGGCGTCGATCCCGAGGTGCGCCACATGGCCAACTCCCCGGCGACGCTGACGATCCCCGAGGCGCACTTCGATCTCGTACGGACCGGGATCGCGATGTACGGCATCTCGCCCAGCCCCGAGCTGGGCACCCCGGCCGACTTCGGGCTGCGCCCCGTCATGACGCTCAGCGCGTCGATCGCCCTGGTCAAGCACGTGCCGGCCGGTCACGGGATCAGTTACGGACACCACTACACGACCTCCGCCGAGACCACCCTGGGCCTGGTGCCGGTCGGTTACGCGGACGGCATCCCGCGCCATGCGTCCGGCCGTGCACCCGTCCTGGTCGGCGGTGTGCGGCGGCGGATCGCGGGCCGGGTGGCCATGGACCAGTTCGTCGTCGACCTCGACGGGGACGAGATCGAGGTGGGCAGCGAGGCGGTGCTTTTCGGCCCGGGGGATCTGGGCGAGCCGAGCGCCGAGGACTGGGCGCAGGCCGCCGACACGATCGCGTACGAGATCGTCACCCGCATCGGCGCCCGTGTACCGCGCGTCCATCTGCATGGCACCCCGGCCGAGTCCTGACCGATCAAGCTCCCCTGACCAGGCACGATCTGAGCACGACCGGAACAGACCAGCCCTGACCTGACGGATACGACCGACGAGGAGCGCGGCACGGTGAGCGAGATCAGCGCGGGGGACGCGGTGACGACGGCCGCTACGGCGGTCGGCTGGCGCCGGGCAGGGATCGCCGGAGCCGCCATAGGCGTGATCGCGGCAGGTGCGGCCGCCGGTGTCGCGGTCGAGCGGCTGACCGTGGGCCGTGGCATGCGCAGGAAGGCCAGGATGGCGCTGGACGCCTCGGGCCCGTACGGCTCGCTGCGCGGGCTGCCGGGCCGGGCCACGGCCGACGACGGCACCGAGCTGTACTACGAGGTCGACGAGGTCGAACCGGACGGCGGTACGGGGGCCACCGGGGGCGGCGAGAGCGGCACCATCGCCTCCGGTACCGCCACGGGGGCCGGTACGCGCCGCCGTCGGCTCTTCGGCCGCAAGGCGCCCGCGCCCGTCACCGTCGTCTTCAGCCACGGCTACTGCCTCAGCCAGGACTCCTGGCACTTCCAGCGGGCGGCGCTGCGCGGTCTGGTCCGCACCGTCCACTGGGACCAGCGCAGCCACGGCCGCTCCGAGCGGGGCCGGGCCCAGGCGGACGGGGTGACGGTCGGCATCGACCAGCTCGGCCGCGATCTGAAGGCGGTCATCGACACGGCCGCCCCGGAGGGCCGACTGGTACTGGTCGGGCACTCGATGGGCGGCATGACGATGATGGCGCTCGCCGAGCAGTACCCCCAGCTCATCCGGGACCGGGTTGCAGCCGTCGCCTTCGTCGGCACATCGAGCGGGAAGCTCGGCGAGGTCAATTTCGGGCTGCCGATCGCGGGCGTGAACGCGGTGCGGCGGGTGCTGCCGGGGGTGCTCAGGGCACTCGGCTCCCAGGCCGAGCTGGTGGAACGGGGCCGGCGGGCGACCGCCGATCTCTTCGCCGGGCTGATCAAACGGTACTCGTTCGGTTCGCGGGACGTGGACCCGGCGGTCGAGCGGTTCGCCGAGCGGCTCATCGAATCCACGCCGATCGATGTGGTCGCCGAGTTCTACCCGGCCTTCACCGAACACGACAAGAGCCACGTTCTGCCCGCCTTCCGTGACCTCCCGGTGCTGATTCTGGCGGGCGACAAGGACCTGGTGACGCCCAGCTCGCACAGCGAGGCCATCGCGGACCATCTCCCGGACGCGGAGCTGGTCATCGTCCCGGACGCCGGTCATCTGGTGATGCTGGAACACCCGGAAACGGTGACGGACCGGCTGGCGGACCTGCTGGTACGCGTCGGGGCGGTACCGGCAGCGGCTAACGTTGGCGGGCATGGAAGCACCGCACAACAGCCTGGCGGCTGAGGTGGCCGAGGGCGCCGCGCCGGGCACCGTCACCGTGAGCCTCGCCGTCGAGTCCCCCGAACAGATGCAGGCCCTCGGCCGCCGGATCGCGGGTGTACTGCGCCCCGGCGACCTCGTGATGCTCACCGGTGAGCTCGGCGCCGGGAAGACGACGCTGACCCGGGGGCTCGGCGAGGGCCTCGGGGTGCGCGGCGCCGTCACGTCGCCCACCTTCGTGATCGCCCGTGTCCACCCGTCGCTGACCGGCGGTCCCGCACTGGTCCACGTCGACGCGTACCGCCTGGGCGGCGGGCTCGACGAGATGGAGGACCTGGACCTCGATGTGTCGCTGCCGGAGTCGGTGGTGGTCGTGGAGTGGGGCGACGGCAAGGTCGAGGAGCTGTCGGAGGACCGGCTGCAGGTGGTGATCCACCGCACGGTCGGTGACACGGACGACGAACGGCGCTCGGTGACGCTGGTGGGGATCGGGGCGCGCTGGGCGGGACTGCGCGAGGACATGGCCACCGAACTGCCGGGACAGGCGGCCCGGTAGGGGCGTTGTGCGCGCTCAGTAGGGGTCGGTGTTCGCTCCTGTCGGCCATGACGATCCGCAGGCCTCGGCGGCCACCGTCTGGTCGCCCGGCTCGGCAGCGGCGGCATGGGCATTCTTTCCGACAAGCCGTCGGTAAATTCTTGCACGGGGAGCGGTGGTCGTGGTCACATGGGCGTGAGACCTGGTTAGGCCTACCTCACCACGACCTCCACCGGAGCTCCAGGAGGCATCCATGCCGACGCCCGAGCGTGACCCGCAGCCACAGCCACAGCCGCAGCCGCAGCCGCAGTCGCAGCCGCCGTTCGCCTTGTCGATGAAGGATCTGCTGGCCTCGTGCGCCGCCGCGACGGCGGTGTCCAGGCCACCGGCACCGGCCGAGCCGGCCGAGGAAGAGACGGACGGGCTGCCGTCCCGGCGCGACGCGGCATAGCCCGTGCGCGTTGTCCCGTTGGGGACGGGAGCGGGGACAGAACGGCGGCAGCTGACAGTTACGGGACGACGACGACCTTCGTGCCCACCGTCGCGAACTCCCACATCGCATCCCCGTCGGCCCGGGACATCCGCACGCCCCCCGTCTTCAGCGACGGATCCGGGCTCTCCATCGAGCCGTCCAGCGCCGCGCTGAATCCCACGGACAAGCCGTCTGTCATCGCGAACCGCACCACGTGCTCGATCGTCACGCCGTCCGAGCCCTTGGTGGCGGGCCCCGAGCGCGAGTCCACCTGGTGCGTCCCGGGCAGCGGACTCAGCGCGCTCGGCATGACCTCGATGGTCCTGGTCACCTTCCCGGCCGCGTCGACGAGCCACACCTGACGGTCCTCCAGGGCGTACACCACACGCTTCCCGGTACCGGAGTCGGCAGGGAGCGCGGCCGGAGGCTTCTTGTCCTTCGGCTTGTCATGGCCGTCGGCGGGAGCGCTGCTGGAAGTCTTCGGCTTGGGGACGGCGACGGAGTCGGGGGCGTTCGCCGATGCCTGGTAGGCCAGGAAACCGACCGCGGCGAGAGCCGCCGCAGTGAGCCCGGCCACGATTCCCGAGCTGCCCCTAGCCACCGTGCGCACCCCTTTCGCTTCCGTATGTAGTACAAGCGTTTACGTCGTACCCGCGTGTACATGGTGACGGTAGCAGCCGGGGCCGGTCGTACCAGGACGCCGTACGGGACGCCGGGGCCGGTCGAAGGAGCCGTAGGCTGTTTGCGTGCTCTTGCTCGCCGTGGATACCGCCACCCCCGCCGTCACCGTCGCCCTTCACGACGGGACCTCCGTCGTCGCCGAGTCCGGCCAGGTCGACGCCAGAAGGCACGGGGAGCTGCTGCTGCCCGCCGTCGACCGGGTCCTCGCCGAGGCCGGAGCGAAACTCGACGCCGTGACGGGCGTGGTCGTGGGCGTCGGCCCCGGACCGTACACCGGGCTGCGTGTCGGCCTGGTCACGGCCGCGACCTTCGGCTCTGCGCTCTCCGTACCCGTGCACGGGCTGTGCACCCTGGACGGTCTCGCGTACGCCGCCGGTCAGCACGGCTTGGAAGGCCCGTTCGCCGTCGCGACGGACGCCCGCCGCAAGGAGGTCTACTGGGCGCGGTACGAGGACCCCCGTACCCGTGTCACGGAGCCCGCCGTCGACCGGCCCGCCGACATCGCCGAGCAGCTCGCCGGACTTCCCGTCGTCGGCGCGGGCGCGGTGCTCTACCCCGAGTCGTTCCCGGACGCCCGGGGCCCCGAGCACGTGTCCGCGGGTGCGCTCGCCGCCCTCGCCGCGGAGCGTCTCGCCGCAGGCGCGGAACTGCTGCCGCCGCAGCCCCTCTACCTCCGCAGGCCCGACGCCCAGGTCCCGAAGAACTACAAGGTGGTCACCCCGAAGTGATGACCACGACTGCCGTTCTGCGCGAGATGCGCTGGTGGGACATCGATCCGGTGCTGGAACTCGAACGCGAGCTGTTCCCGGACGACGCCTGGTCTGCCGGCATGTTCTGGTCCGAGCTGGCGCACTCCCGCGGCCCGCGGGCCACCCGCCGCTATGTCGTGGCCGAGGACCCCGCCACCGGCCGGATCGTCGGTTACGCGGGTCTCGCCGCGGCCGGTGACCTGGCCGACGTACAGACGATCGGTGTCACCCGCGACCACTGGGGCGGCGGCCTCGGCTCCGAACTCCTCACCGATCTGCTGAAGCACGCCACGGCCTTCGAGTGCGCCGAGGTGCTCCTCGAAGTCCGCGTCGACAACACCCGGGCGCAGAGGCTCTACGAACGCTTCGGTTTCGAACCGATCGGCTTCCGCCGCGGCTACTACCAGCCGGGCAACGTCGACGCACTCGTCATGCGCCTCCACGTGCAAGAGCACGTGCAAGAGCACGTACAAGAGCACGTACAAGAGCACGGACAAGAGCACGTACAGGGAACAGAGACTGACTGATGGCTGACGAACCGCTCGTACTCGGCATCGAGACCTCCTGCGACGAGACCGGCGTCGGCATCGTCCGCGGTACGACGCTGCTCGCCGACGCCGTGGCTTCCAGCGTCGACACGCACGCCCGCTTCGGCGGCGTCGTCCCGGAGATCGCCTCCCGCGCGCACCTGGAGGCGATGGTCCCCACCATCGAGCGCGCCCTGAAGGAGGCCGGGATCAGCGCCCGCGACCTCGACGGCATCTCCGTCACCGCAGGTCCCGGGCTCGCGGGCGCGCTGCTCGTCGGTGTCTCGGCGGCGAAGGCGTACGCGTACGCGCTGAACAAGCCGCTCTACGGGGTGAACCACCTCGCCTCGCACATCTGCGTCGACCAGCTGGAGCACGGTCCGCTGCCCGAGCCGACGATGGCGCTGCTGGTCAGCGGCGGCCACTCCTCGCTGCTCCTCGCACCCGACATCACCCATGACGTACGGCCGCTGGGCGCGACCATCGACGACGCGGCGGGCGAGGCCTTCGACAAGATCGCCCGGGTGCTGAACCTCGGCTTCCCCGGTGGCCCGGTCATCGACCGGCTGGCGAAGGAGGGCGACCCGAGGGCGATCGCGTTCCCGCGCGGTCTGAGCGGTTCGCGCGATCCCGCGTACGACTTCTCCTTCTCCGGTCTGAAGACCTCGGTGGCCCGCTGGATCGAGGCCAAGCGGGCGGCGGGTGAGGAGGTGCCGGTACGGGATGTGGCGGCGTCCTTCCAGGAGGCCGTGGTGGATGTGCTCACCCGCAAGGCCGTCCGGGCCTGCAAGGATGAGGGCGTCGACCACCTGATGATCGGCGGCGGCGTCGCGGCCAACTCGCGGCTTCGGGCGCTGGCCGAGGAGCGGTGCGAGCGGGCCGGCATCCGGCTGCGGGTGCCGCGGCCGGGGCTGTGCACGGACAACGGGGCGATGGTCGCGGCGCTCGGCGCGGAGATGGTCGCCCGGAACAGGCCGGCCTCGGACCTGGAGCTGTCCGCGGACTCGTCGCTGCCGGTGACCGACCCCCACGTACCGGGCGCCTTTGCGCACGACCACGACCACGTCCACGAGATCAGCAAGGACAACCTCTACTCATGACCGTCGCACTCATGTGGGAGGCCCGTGCCGTGGCCGGCCGGGGCGCCGAACTCCTGGAGTGGGCGCGGGCCCGGTCGGCCGAGCTGGCCCGCGAGCCGCTCCGCCGCGAGCTGCTGCGCGCCCCGCAGGACCGGGTTCTGGTCATCACCTGGTGGGCGGGGGAGTACGGCGACGAGCTGCCCGAACTTCCCGAACCCGCAGCGGAGTTGATCACCCGCCCGGTGCACCGCTGGCGTTTCGAGTCGCTGGAAGCCGTCGAATCCCTCGGCTGATCAGCCCCTCGACGATCGCGTCGAGTCATGGCACCGCAACAACCCCGACGCGCCGTGCCGCCCGTAGGGGGGAGGGCTCACGGTCGGTAAGGTCGACCCATGTCCCGCCGCGCACAACTGCCGCCGCCCCCACCGCCCGTGGAGATACGTTCCTGGCCCGACCGTGAGGCGCTGCTCGCCGACCGGGCCGTGGTGCTCGGGGAGTTGGTGAAGATGCATGTCTCGCCCGGGCGGCTGGCCATGCTGTGGTTGTGGGGGGCGCTCTGCGCGCTCGGCTGGTTGCTGGTGGGCTCGGCGATCGTCACGTTCGAGGAGTCGTACGACATCTTCGGCGCCATGCTCGGTGTGCTTCTCGTCGGCATGGGCGCCTGCTGCATGGTGCCCGCGATCATCCTCGTTGTCATCGGTCTGCGCCGCGACCTGGACATCCGCCGACTGCTCACTGCCTGGGGCGAGTTGGACCGTGATCCGGTGCGGGACGCGGTGTTGCGGGTGCCGGGTGTCAGCCTCGTCTGGCTGCTGATGTCCTTCGCGCTGTGCGCACTCGGGCTGTACGCGTGCTTCGCCGTCCCGGCGACTGCGGAGGCGGACGGATACACCTATGGCCTGGTCGCCCTGGTCATGGGACTCGGGATGATCGGCTGGATCGTCGGACTGATCGGTGTCACCAAGGCGTTCGCCCACCGCCGTTGGGTGCTGCGGGTGCTGATCGGGTCACCCGCTCCGGAGCCGTTGCTCTCCATCCGGGGCGGCACGCACCGCTGACCCCGGACCCTGTCCGGGGCCAACCGCCCCCCGGTCAGGCGGGGCCGGTCACCGGATGGCCGATCAGCATCGTCGGGGCTCCGGCCACCCGGGTCAGGAAGACCGTCGCGGAGTTCGGCCCCTGGAGCTTCATCCTGCGGCGCACTTCCTCCGGTTCGACCGCCGAGCCGCGCTTCTTCACCGTCAGGACGCCGACCTTGCGCTCCCGCAGCAGGGCCTTCAGCTTTTTCATGTTGAACGGCAGCCGGTCGGTGATCTCGTACGCGGAGGTGTACGGGGACTCGTACGGCTCGTCGCTCGTGATGTACGCGATGGTCTCGTCGATCAGCCGGCCGTCGCACCGCGCCACGATGTCGGCGACCAGATGGGCACGGATGACGGCGCCGTCCGGCTCGTACAGATAGCGGCCGACCGGTCCGACGGGCGGGGCGGGCAGCGGGGCCGCGGACCACAGGGCGGCGCGGGCCGGGAGCACGGTGGCGCGGTACGAACCGGGTGCGAAGCCCTCGCCGAACCAGAGCACCGCCTCCTTCACATCGCCGCCGTCCGAGATCCACTCCGCCTCCGCCTGCGCCGGGATCGCCTCGTGCGGGATGCCCGGAGCGATCTTCAGCGCGGCTCGGGGGGCCGCGAGCGCGGCGCCGGTCGCCCAGGAGAGCGGCGGCGAGTACGCCTCCGGGTCGAAGATTCTGCCCCTTCCGCCGCGCCGGGCCGGGTCGACGAAGACCGCGTCGTACGGCGAGGTGTCGATCTCGGTGACATCGGCGCACCGCACCTCGATCAACCCGTCCAGGCCGAGCGCGGCGGCGTTGGCGCGGGCCACCTCGGCGGTCAGCGGGTCGCGGTCGACCGCGAGGACGGAGATGCCCGCCCGCGCGAACGCGATCGCGTCGCCGCCGATCCCGCAGCAGAGGTCGGCGACGCTCCGTACCCCGCCCGCCTCCACGAACCGCTGCGCGCGATGGGTGGCCACCGATGTACGGGTCGCCTGCTCGACGCCGTTGGGCGTGAAGAACATCCGGTACGCGTCCTCGGCACCGAACTTCGCCACCGCCCGCTGTCGCAGCCGCGCCTGCCCCAGTGCCGCCGAGACCAGGGAGGCGGGGTGGGTGCGGCGCAGCCGGGTGGCGGTGGCGAGCTCCTGGGCGGGGTCGTAGGACCGCAGCCCGTCCAGGAGCGCCGCGCCCTCGGGGGTGCGCAGGGCCAGGAAGGCGGCGAGGGGGTCGTCGGCGTCGGACGGGTCGGGAGCGTCGGACCGGTCGTCGGCGTCGGACGGGTCGTTCGGGTCGAGAGCGTTCACCCGTCCCATTGTGAGCCAGCCGGGTTGACCGGCGGACCCGGTGGCGGTGTCGGGCGGGGACGCCCCTCACGTCCTGGCAGGATGCGGCGCCATACAACTTTGTACGACAAAAGGAAGATCGGCCATGAAAAGGAGTGAATCGGGCGCACTCGAACCCGGGCGCGGGCGGGGCCTTGGCAGGTACCGGCCGGTCTGCGCGGTCCTGGCCGTGCTCCTGGCCATCGGCTCCGGCTGTGCCTCCGAAACCGGCGGCCGGGGGTTCGGCGACGGGCTCCTGCCCCGGCCCGCCGCCGGCCCCCCGGGCGGTCCCGGGCAGAATGCGGGCCCCGGACAGCGGGCCGGCTATGGCGCACCCGCCGGGTCCCGCGAGAACGCGAGGTTCAGTCCGGCCGTACGGGCGGCACTCGCCAAGAAATGGGGGCTGGACAGGCCGCCGCTGATCGCACCCCCGCCGCCCGCCGTGAAGCCGCACATCACCACCCGCGAGGGGTTCGAGGTCAGTGATGGCGACGACTCGCTGCCGCCGGTCTTCACCACCGTCCCGACCAAGGACCGGATCGTCTTCCTGACGGTGGACGACGGTGCCGAGAAGGACCCCGAACTGCTCCAGATGATGGACGAGCTGGACATCCCGTACAGCGCGTTCCTCAGCGACTACCTGGTGCGCGACAGCTACGGGTACTTCCTGGAGATGCAGCGACTGGGCGTCGGCCTCAACAACCACACGCTCAACCACCCCTATCTGCCAGGGCTCTCGTACCCCGAGCAGAGAAGCGAGATCTGCGACCAGCAGGCCGTCATCGAGCAGCAGTACGGCAAGCGCCCCACCCTCTTCCGCCCGCCGTACGGCAACTACAACGGGGACACGCTCCGCATCGCGAAGTCCTGCGGCATCAAGGCCGTGCCGCTCTGGAACGCGGAGGCGTTCCCGGACCACATGGAGTGGCGCGAGGAGGACCAGGACCTGCACCCCGGCGACATCATCCTCACGCACTTCCGGGGCCGGGAGGAATGGGGCGTCAGCATGGCCGACCTGATCCGGGCGGTCATGAAGACCATCACGGACAAGGGGTACGCCGTGGCCCGGCTGGAGGACTACGTATGAGGAGGGCGCACCGGCTCCTCGCCGGACTCCTGACAACCGGTGCGCTCCTGGCCGCCACTGCCGGGTGCGCACAGTCGGTGGACCCGATCGAACGGCTGGGCCGCAAGGCCGCACGGAGGGTGACCCACCCGCAGCCGGCACCCGCTGCGGGCCCGCAGGCACATCCGCCCCGTGGTCACCGTGACCGCGGTGACCACGGTGACCACGGGGCGTCCGGGTCGCTGGTCGTCATCGCCTGCCGTCAGCTGCCGGAGTCCCGGCACTCTCGGCTGTCGCCCCCGCTGAGGCGCTGGTGGCCGGACCGGCCGGGATCGTACGAAGGAGCGGGCGCGGGCGCCGGGTGTGACCGGCGGTAGTCTGCGAGCCCGACCAGCGTCGTCATCAGGCACAGCAGGAGCGCGGCCAGGACCTGGACCGCGCCCGCCCAGGGCCGGTTCGAGCATGAACCCGCGGTCGTACGGAACGGCGCGGTCCGTCCCTGCGTTGTCCCTATGTGTCCGGACCGTTGCGTTGCCCGGACCGTCGCATGCGGCCGGTTCCCCTCGCGCCGTGCGCGAGCGGGACTTTTTCGCGACGCCACGACGGACTGAATTGGCACTCCGCTTGACCGAGTGCTAATCGCGGTCATAGTCTCGGTGCTGGCACTCACCACTGGAGAGTGCCAGCAGTATTGTGCGACTGGCAGGTCCGGCACCCGCGACGACGGATCCACCTGGTCGCCACCCAAAGACTGTTACCCCGTGAGATCTCCGAAGGGGGAGACCGGATCGTGTCGACCGCCAGCACCAAGGTTGCGATCAAGCCGCTCGAGGACCGCATTGTGGTCCAGCCGCTCGACGCCGAGCAGACCACGGCCTCCGGCCTGGTCATTCCGGACACCGCCAAGGAGAAGCCCCAGGAGGGCGTCGTCCTGGCCGTGGGCCCGGGTCGCTTCGAGAACGGCGAGCGCCTTCCGCTCGACGTCAAGACCGGCGACGTCGTGCTGTACAGCAAGTACGGCGGCACCGAGGTGAAGTACAACGGCGAGGAGTACCTCGTCCTCTCGGCTCGCGACGTGCTCGCGATCGTCGAGAAGTAATTCACCCACGTTTGCTTCTGTTCTGCGCCCCTGGCCCCCGCGAATAACCAGCCGGGTGGTCGGGGGCGCAGTTCGTTCGAGAGGAAAGCTCAGCTCCCATGGCGAAGATTCTGAAGTTCGACGAGGACGCCCGTCGCGCCCTTGAGCGCGGCGTCAACAAGCTTGCCGACACGGTCAAGGTGACGATCGGCCCCAAGGGCCGCAACGTCGTCATCGACAAGAAGTTCGGCGCTCCCACCATCACCAACGACGGTGTCACCATCGCGCGTGAGGTCGAGCTCGACGACCCGTACGAGAACCTCGGTGCCCAGCTGGTGAAGGAGGTGGCGACCAAGACCAACGACGTGGCTGGTGACGGTACGACCACCGCCACGGTGCTGGCCCAGGCGCTCGTCCGCGAGGGTCTGCGCAACGTTGCCGCGGGTGCTTCCCCGGCTGCCCTGAAGAAGGGCATCGACGCCGCGGTCAAGGCCGTGTCCGAGGAGCTCCTCGCGACCGCCCGCCCGATCGACGACAAGACCGACATTGCCGCCGTGGCCGCGCTCTCCGCGCAGGACCCGCAGGTCGGCGAGCTCATCGCGGACGCGATGGACAAGGTCGGCAAGGACGGTGTCATCACCGTCGAGGAGTCCAACACCTTCGGTCTGGACCTCGACTTCACCGAGGGCATGGCCTTCGACAAGGGCTACCTGTCCCCGTACATGGTGACCGACCAGGAGCGTATGGAGGCCGTCCTCGACGACCCGTACATCCTGATCCACCAGGGCAAGATCGGCTCGATCCAGGAGCTGCTCCCGCTGCTGGAGAAGGTCATCCAGGCCGGTGGCTCGAAGCCGCTGCTGATCATCGCCGAGGACGTCGAGGGCGAGGCGCTGTCGACCCTCGTCGTCAACAAGATCCGTGGCACCTTCAACGCCGTCGCGGTGAAGGCCCCGGGCTTCGGTGACCGCCGCAAGGCCATGCTCGGCGACATCGCCACCCTCACCGGTGCGACCGTCATCGCCGAAGAGGTCGGCCTCAAGCTCGACCAGGCCGGTCTGGACGTGCTGGGCACCGCCCGCCGCGTCACCGTCTCCAAGGACGACACGACGATCGTGGACGGCGGCGGCGAGCCCGGCGACGTCAAGGGCCGGGTCAACCAGATCAAGGCCGAGATCGACGCCACGGACTCCGACTGGGACCGCGAGAAGCTCCAGGAGCGCCTCGCGAAGCTGGCCGGCGGCGTGTGCGTGATCCGTGTCGGTGCCGCCACCGAGGTGGAGCTCAAGGAGAAGAAGCACCGTCTGGAGGACGCCATCTCCGCGACCCGCGCCGCGGTCGAGGAGGGCATCGTCTCCGGTGGTGGCTCCGCTCTGGTCCACGCCGTCAAGGTCCTCGACGGCAACCTCGACAAGACCGGCGACGAGGCCACCGGTGTCGCGGTCGTGCGCCGTGCCGCCGTCGAGCCGCTGCGCTGGATCGCCGAGAACGCGGGCCTCGAGGGTTACGTCATCACCTCGAAGGTCTCCGACCTCGACAAGGGTCAGGGCTTCAACGCCGCGACCGGCGAGTACGGCGACCTGGTGAAGGCCGGCGTCATCGACCCGGTCAAGGTCACCCGCTCCGCGCTGGAGAACGCCGCGTCCATCGCGTCGCTGCTGCTCACGACCGAGACGCTGGTCGTCGAGAAGCCGGCCGAGGAAGAGCCGGAGGCCGGTCACGGTCACGGCCACTCGCACTAGTGCCCCTCCCGGCAGGTTTTGCCCCGTCCCGGGCAAACAATGCCGGTCACGGCACGGGCGTGTAGCTCGGATCAGCCACTGAGGCCCGGTACCCCGTCGTGGGGTACCGGGCCTCGGCATGTGCTGCCCCCTTCCGGCGGGCAGGGACACAGGCCCCCGTCATGCCCCGTCACGCCGAGCGCGGAAGCACTCCCGCCCGCACCGGATCCGCGAACGGCCGCCCCTGTGTGTATCGCTCCAGCTCGTCAACAACGCCGGCAAGGACTACTTCGGCAATGAACTGAAGCCCGGCGCCCCCGACATCGGCGCCTGTGCGGGCCGCGGAGTGTGCTGACGGCCCACCCGGTAACGGCTCACTCACTGAGGCCCGTACTTGCGGCCTGTCTTGGAGGTGACCCCTCCGAGCAGGCCACGCGGCGTCACCTTCACGAGCCCCATCAACGCCTTGTACCGCGGGTCCGGGATCGAGACCGACCTGCCGCGTGCCAGATCCGCCAGGGCCACAGCCACCAGCTTGTCCGCGTCGAGCCACATCCAGCCCGGAATGTTGCCGGTCCCCATCCCGGCCCGCTGGTGGAACTCCGTCCGTACGAAGCCCGGGCACAGCGCCATCAGCCGCACCCCCGTACCGGCCAGATCCTTCGCCGCGCCCTGGGTGAACTGCACGACCCATGCCTTGGACGCGCCATACGTCCCGCGCGGCACGAACGCCGCCACCGAGGCCACATTGACGATCCCGCCCCGGCCGCGCTCCCGCATCCCGGCCGCGGCCGCCGAGGTCAGCCGCAGCACCGCCTCGCAGTGCACCTTCAGCATGTTCAGCTCATCGGCCATGGGTACATCCAGATAGCGGCCCTTGTTGCCGAACCCGGCGTTGTTGACCAGCAGGTCGACCGACTGATGACGGTCCGTCAACCGGGCCTCGACCGCGGCGATCCCCTTGTCCTCGGACAGGTCGGCCGTCAGCACCTCGGCCTCGATGCCGTGCCGGTCGTGCAACTCGGTCGCCTGCTCGCGCAGCCGCTCGGTGTCGCGCGCCACCAGCACCAGGTTGTGTCCATCGGCCGCGAGCCGCCGCGCGAAGGCGGCTCCGATCCCCGCGGTCGCGCCTGTAATCAGAGCAGTCGTCATACGCGGCACGTTAGTGCCTGCCCGGCGGATCGGGGACGGTCGGGCACCGGTGCCTCGCGGACCACTGCGATCACTCGCCCGCCGCCTCCTTCTCCACGTACTTCAGGGCGGCACTCAGCGACTTCGGATGCAGTGCCTCCCGGGCCACGAGCAGCTTCGGGAGCAGCTCCCGCCGAGTGGTCGCGGCCTGGAATTCCAGCTCCACGGTGACGTCGTGGTCCGGTCGGTGGATGATCTCCACCGGGTCCCCGGCGCGGATCTCGCCCGGCTCGATCACCCGCAGATAGGCCCCCGGGGCGGCTGCCTGCGTGAACCGCTTGACCCAGCGCTTCTCGTCGAGATGACCGGCGAACGTACGGCACGGAATCCGGCCCGACGTGACCTCCAGGACCAGGTCGGGGCCGATCCTCCAGCGTTCGCCGATCTTCGCACCGTTCACGTCCAGCCCACTGGTCGTCAGATTCTCACCGAACGCGCCATTGGCCAGCGGGCGGCCGAGTTCCCGCTCCCAGGCGTCGAGTTCCTCGCGGGCGAAGGCGTACACGGCTTGGTCGGAGCCGCCGTGATGGCGCAGATCGCACACCGTGTCCCCGGCCAGGCCACTGCCGCCGGTGCCCTTGGGGCCGGGGTCGGTGACGCGTACGGGGCCGTCGGTCGGCCGCTTGTCGATCCCGGTCGCGCCGCCGGGGGCGTCGGAGTAGTCGACGACCTCAGGCCGTCCCACATTCACGGTCAGCAACTTCATCGGCTTCAGCAACTTCAGCAACTTCATCGGCTTCGTAGGCTTCATGCGGAGAACGCTAGCCACTCCGCCCTGAAAGGTATACATCAATAACTCGCACCTGACCCAAGATGCGCTTATGGTTGAAGGGTGATCGAAGCCCGTCATCTCCGTGTCCTGCGTGCCGTGGCCGCCACCGGCTCGTTCTCCGCCGCGGCCCGCGAACTCGGCTGCACCCAACCCGCGGTCAGCCAGCAGATGAAGGCCCTGGAAGCCTCCGCGGGCACCACGCTGCTGATCCGTACGGGACGCGAGATGCGCCTCACCCAGGCGGGTGAGGCGCTCGTCCGGCACGCCTCCGGCATCCTCGCCGGGCTCACCGCTGCCGAGGAGGAGGTCGCCGCGATTGCCGGGCTGCGGGCCGGCCGGGTCCGGCTCGTCTCGTTCCCCAGCGGCAGCTCCACGCTGGTCCCCGGCGCCCTCGCGGCACTGCGCGCGGCCCACCCCGGCACCCGTGTCTCCCTGGTCGAGGCCGAGCCGCCGCGCTCGGTGGAGATGCTGCGCGAGGGTGACTGCGACGTCGCGCTGGCGTTCCGCTACGGCCCCTCCGGGGCGGAGTGGGACGACATGGTTGTACGCCCGCTGCTCACCGACCGGCTGATCGGCCTGGTTCCCGAGGGGCACCGGTTGGCCGGTTCGGCCGCGGTGGGCATTGCCGAGCTGGCCGACGAGTCGTGGATCGCGGGCTGCCCGCGCTGCCGCCGCCAGCTGGTGGAGGTCTGTGAGGAGTCCGGCTTCACCCCCCGGATCGACTTCGCCACCGACGACTACCCGGCGGTGATCGGCCTGGTCGGCGCCGGACTGGGGGTGGCCGTACTGCCGGAGCTGGCGATCGAGTCGGTACGCCCCAAGGGGGCCCGCACCGTGACGGTGGAACCGGCCATCGAGCGCGAGATCGTCGCACTGACTTTGCCCGACCTGGCCCAGGTCCCTGCGGTGGCGGCCACCCTGGAACGGCTGTCCCTGGCGGCCGCCCGCTGAGCGGCCTGCCTGAGACCCGGCCCTCCTCGACGGCCGGGTGAAGTGCAGAAACGTTTTTCTATTTCCTGCGCGGGGTGCGGCGAAATCAGCCGTGCACCGACGGGGACGGAACGCCCGACGGCGCCACCGCCGAGATCAGGCGATTGCGGGCCCGTCCCATGAGCTCCTCGCGCTCGTCCTCGGTCAGTCCGCCCCACACTCCGTAGGGCTCTCGCACCGCCAGTGCGTGTGCGGCGCACTCGGCGCGTACCGGGCATCGCATACAGACCTCTTTTGCCGAGTTCTCGCGGGCGCTCCGTGCAGCCCCGCGTTCACCCTCCGGGTGGAAGAACAGCGAGCTGTCGACCCCACGGCAGGCCGCCAACAGCTGCCAGTCCCACAGATCGGCGTTGGGTCCGGGAAGGCGGGAGAAATCTGCCATTGCTTGTCCCCTCGAAACCATGCTGAGTCGGAAACATCGTTGTCGTCAGTTTTTGGCCGTGCTCATGACATTACATCTACGGTGTAAGTAGATGTAAATATGACTGATTGCGAATCTAGCCACAGACACCAGTAAAAGGGAAGAAAACCCGCTAAATGGGGCATACCTTCGTGCGAAGTTTCGGTTGACGGTTGGATGATCCGTGCCGCTCTCCTCTGTGCTCGCACCCTCACGTAGAGTGCCGAACCCGATCGTCTGACCCGTAACTCTTTCGAGTGACCGTCGTTGAGAGGGCGGAGGCGGTTGACAGAAAAAGCGATCGGGCAGATGTCCGAGAGCGTCAACCGCTCAGGTGACGACTTGTAACAGCCTGGAGGCTCAAGGTGACGCGCATCAGCTGCGGAGGACGGTCATGACATCCGTCCTCGTCTGCGACGACTCCCCGCTTGCCCGAGAAGCGCTCCGTCGCGCGGTCGCGACCGTGCCCGGCGTCGAGCGTGTGACGACGGCGGCCAACGGCGAGGAAGTCCTCCGCCGCTGGGGCGCCGACCGTTCGGATCTGATTCTGATGGACGTACGCATGCCCGGCCTGGGGGGTGTGGAGACGGTCCGGCGACTGCTCTCCGCCGACCCCGGCGCCAGGATCATCATGCTGACCGTCGCCGAGGACCTGGACGGTGTCGCGCTCGCGGTCGCCGCCGGTGCCCGCGGCTATCTGCACAAGGACGCCTCCCGCGCGGAACTGCGGGCCACCGTCACCCAGGCGCTGGCCGATCCGACGTGGCGGCTCGCCCCGCGCCGACTGCGGTCGGCCGAGATGGGCGCGGCGCCGACGCTTACGGCACGTGAGATCCAGGTGCTCGAAGGAATGAGCCACGGCCGCTCGAATGCCGAGATCGGCCGTGAGTTGTTCCTCTCCGAGGACACGGTCAAGACGCACGCCAGGCGTCTGTTCAAGAAACTCGGCGCCTCGGACCGGGCGCACGCCGTGGCGCTCGGCTTCCGCTGGGGCCTGGTCCGCTGAGGACCGGCCATGGCCGGCAGTCGATCGATTCCCCGTCCGCATACCGGCGGACGGGGCGAGGGGGGCGATGTGGGCGGGACGGAGTCCGACCCGTCGGTGGTGCCCTTCGCGCTGACGGAATGTGAAGCTTCCCGGCCGATGCCGCATCCTTGAGATGTGGAGTTCCTCGGGAACGATTCGGTCGAGCGGAAGGGGAGGGCGCAGGTCATGACTTCCGGCGCACCCGCTCATAACGCTTCGGTGCACAACTACGGAGGCGGCGGAGCAGAAGATGCGGCTCCGAGGCACCATGGTCCGATGCGCGACGACGAGACGACGGTGATCGGTGCACTGGTGCACCGTGCTGTCGAGGGCGACGCGCAGGCCACTCATGATCTGCTGGCCCATGTCCATCCTCTCGCGCTGCGCTACTGCAGGTCACGGCTGAACCGGCTGCCCGGTGATGCCCGCCACTTCGTGGAGGACCTGGCGCAGGAGGTCTGTGTCGCGGTACTGATGGCGCTGCCGCGCTACAAGGACACCGGCAGACCCTTCGAAGCCTTTGTCTTCGCCATCGCGGGCCACAAGGTCGCCGATCTCCAGCGGGCCGCCATGCGGCACCCGGGATCGACGGCCGTGCCCTCCGACGAGATGCCCGAGCGGCCGGACGATTCGCTCGGGCCGGAGGAGCGCGCGCTGCTCAGCAGCGATGCCGCCTGGGCCAAGAAGCTTCTTGCCAACCTCCCGGACAACCAGCGTGAGCTGCTCGTTCTGCGGGTCGCGGTCGGTCTGACCGCCGAGGAGACCGGACAGATGCTCGGCATGTCACCGGGTGCGGTCCGGGTCGCCCAGCACCGGGCGCTGAGCAGGCTGCGGGCCCTCGCGGAGCAGTGAGCGGATCAGGTCGGACCCGTACGGAAAGTTCTGTACGAAGCTACAGAACCTCTAGGTGATCTTGCTCGTGGAATGAGACACCCCCGAAGGCCGTTAGCATGGACATCCGCACCGATCAAGGCCATTTGGGGAAGGTGTCATGACTGCAAACGTCGACGGAGTGCCCGAGAAATTCGCGACGCTCGGGCTGACATACGACGACGTGCTGCTGCTGCCCGGCGCATCCGAAGTGCTGCCCAACGCAGTCGACATCTCGTCCCGTATCTCCCGCAACGTACGCGTGAACATTCCGCTGCTCTCCGCGGCGATGGACAAGGTCACCGAGTCCCGCATGGCCATCGCCATGGCGCGGCAGGGCGGCGTCGGTGTGCTGCACCGCAACCTGTCCATAGAGGACCAGGTCAACCAGGTCGACCTGGTGAAGCGCTCCGAGTCCGGCATGGTGACCGACCCGATCACCGTGCACCCGGACGCGACGCTGGCCGAGGCCGACGCGCTGTGCGCCAAGTTCCGCATCAGCGGCGTCCCGGTGACCGACCCGGCGGGCAAGCTGCTCGGCATCGTCACCAACCGCGACATGGCGTTCGAGTCCGACCGCAGCCGCCAGGTGCGCGAGGTCATGACGCCGATGCCGCTCGTGACGGGCAAGGTCGGCATCTCCGGCGTCGACGCCATGGAGCTGCTGCGTCGCCACAAGATCGAGAAGCTTCCGCTGGTCGACGACGCGGGCGTGCTCAAGGGCCTCATCACGGTCAAGGACTTCGTGAAGGCCGAGCAGTACCCGAACGCGGCCAAGGACGCCGAGGGCCGCCTGCTCGTCGGCGCGGCGGTCGGCGCCAGCCCCGAGGCCCTGGAGCGCGCGCAGGCCCTGGCCGCGGCGGGCGCGGACTTCCTCATCGTCGACACCTCGCACGGACACAACAGCAATGCGCTGAACTGGATGGCGAAGATCAAGTCCAGCGTCGGCGTCGACGTCATCGGCGGCAACGTCGCGACGCGTGACGGCGCGCAGGCCCTGATCGACGCCGGTGTCGACGGCGTCAAGGTCGGCGTGGGCCCCGGCTCCATCTGCACCACCCGCGTGGTTGCCGGGATCGGCGTCCCGCAGGTCACCGCGATCTACGAGGCCGCACTCGCCGCCCGCGCGGCCGGCGTCCCGGTCATCGGCGACGGCGGCCTGCAGTATTCCGGCGACATCGGCAAGGCACTCGCCGCCGGTGCCGACACGGTCATGCTGGGCAGCCTCCTCGCGGGCTGCGAGGAGTCTCCCGGCGAGCTCCTCTTCATCAACGGCAAGCAGTTCAAGTCGTACCGCGGCATGGGTTCCCTCGGGGCGATGCAGTCCCGCGGGCAGGGCCGCTCGTACTCCAAGGACCGCTACTTCCAGGCCGACGTGGCCTCGGACGACAAGCTGGTGCCCGAGGGCATCGAGGGCCAGGTGCCCTACCGCGGTCCGCTGGCCAACGTGCTGCACCAGCTCGTCGGCGGCCTTCGCCAGACCATGGGTTATGTGGGCGCCGCCTCCATCGACGAGATGGAGACCAAGGGCCGTTTCGTCCGCATCACGTCCGCGGGCCTCAAGGAGAGCCACCCGCACGACATCCAGATGACGGTCGAGGCGCCGAACTACAGCAGGAAGTAACGCAACAGTGCAGCTGAGGGGCGGCCCGGGGTTCCCGGGACCGCCCCTCAGTCGTGTGTCGGGGATACTGGACAACGCAGACGTAGAGGGAAAGGCCACACCATCGTGACTGAGATCGAGATCGGGCGCGGCAAGCGCGGCCGCCGGGCGTACGCATTCGACGACATCGCCGTCGTTCCGAGCCGTCGTACCCGCGACCCGAAGGAGGTCTCGATCGCCTGGCAGATCGACGCCTACCGTTTCGAGCTGCCATTCCTGGCGGCTCCCATGGACTCCGTGGTCTCCCCGCAGACCGCGATCCGCATCGGTGAGCTGGGCGGCCTCGGTGTCCTCAATCTTGAGGGCCTGTGGACCCGGCACGCCGACCCGCAGCCGCTGCTCGACGAGATCGCCGAGATGCCCGTCGAGTCCGCGACCCGCCGCCTTCAGGAGATCTACTCCGCTCCGATCCAGGAGGAGCTGATCGGGCAGCGCATCAAGGAGGTGCGCGACTCCGGTGTCGTCACCGCCGCCGCGCTCTCCCCGCAGCGCACCGCGCAGTTCTCCAAGGCCGTCGTCGACGCGGGTGTGGACATCTTCGTCATCCGCGGTACGACGGTCTCCGCCGAGCACGTCTCGGGTGCGGCCGAGCCGCTCAACCTCAAGCAGTTCATCTACGAGCTGGACGTCCCGGTGATCGTCGGCGGCTGTGCCACGTACACCGCGGCCCTGCACCTGATGCGGACCGGTGCAGCGGGTGTCCTCGTCGGCTTCGGGGGTGGCGCCGCGCACACCACGCGCAACGTCTTCGGCATCCAGGTCCCGATGGCGACCGCGGTCGCCGACGTGGCCGGGGCCCGCCGCGACTACATGGACGAGTCCGGCGGCCGGTATGTGCACGTGATCGCGGACGGCGGCGTCGGCTGGTCCGGCGACCTGCCGAAGGCTATCGCCTGCGGTGCGGACGCCGTGATGATGGGCTCCCCGCTGGCCCGTGCGACGGACGCGCCGGGCCGCGGCCGCCACTGGGGCATGGAGGCGGTCCACGAGGACGTGCCGCGCGGCAAGCTGGTGGACCTGGGCTCCGTCGGCACGACCGAGGAGGTCCTGACCGGTCCTTCGCACACCCCCGACGGTTCGATGAACATCTTCGGTGCGCTGCGCCGGGCGATGGCGACGACGGGGTACAGCGACCTCAAGGAGTTCCAGCGCGTCGAGGTGACGGTGGCGGACTCGCAGCACCGTCGCTGATGGTTGACGGACATACGGAAGGGCCCGGATCGCTCAAGTGGTCCGGGCCCTTCCGTATGAGCCGGATCAGTCCGCGGCCTTCTTGGCGCCGGAGAACGCGGCGAACGCGGCGATCACGATGAAGACGAAGGTGAGCGGGCTGGCGTCGGCCTTCCACCCCTCGTTCAGGAGGCCGAAGTGGTCGAAGAACAGCTCGGAGACGGTGACCGGGAGCTCCTTCGCGGCGATCATCGCCTCACCGAGCAGCTGCCCGAAGTAGACGGAGACCAGCGCGAGCACCGCGCTGAGGACCGGGAGCGCGGGGTTGCGGCCGCCGACCTTGCCCGCTGCGAAGCCGATGAGGAAGCCGACGCCCACGGCCGCGTAGCCGATCTGGTGCTTGGTGGCGCCGATGCCAGCCGCACGATGCCCAGCCCGCCGGCGGCAACCCGTACGCGGGCCAGCAGCCCGGCGCCCCGACCGGCAACCCGTTCGCGGGCCAGCAGCCGGGCCCGTACGGCCAGCCCGGCCAGCCCGGCGCTCCGTTCGACGGCGCACCGTTCACCCCGCCGGCCCCGGCCCGCAACAACCTGGGCCTCGGCCTGATCGCCGCCGTCGTCGCGGCCCTCGTCGCCGCAGGCATCTACGGCGGGGACGGCGGCACGGGCTGACTCATGGTGGGATCCCCCCTGGGACGAAAGCGCACGACTGTGCGAGAAGTGACGCCGCAGGCTAGCAGCCGCCTGTGACATCGCCCACCGAAATCCTTGGGTAAATCCTTCTTACAACCGGTGTGCGGCCCCTCCCGGGGTCGCGCCGCGGGTGTCCAGGAGGAGCTGAGCCTTCACCGCGAGGCCCTGGAGATCGTACGTACGGTGATGCTGGAGCAGCACCGTGAGGTCGGCGCTCGATGCCGCCTCGTACAGCGAGTCGGCGCGCGGGACCGGGAGTTCGCGTACGCGCCAGTCCAGGACGTGCGGGTCGTGGTAGCCGATCTGGGCGCCCATGTCCATGAGCCGGGTCGCGATCTCCCGGGCGGGGGAGGCCTCCTGGTCGGCGAGGTCCGGCTTGTAGGTGACGCCGAGGAGAAGTACCCGGGCGCCGCGTACGGATTTGCCGTGTTCGTTCAGGAGGGTGGCGCAGCGCTGGATCACGTACTGGGGCATCCGGTCGTTGATCTCCAGGGCGAGCGAGACCATGCGCAACGGGTGGCCGGGGGTGCGGCTGTTGTACGGGAGGTAGCCCGGGTCGACGGGGGCGCCGTGGCCGCCCACGCCCGGGCCCGGCCGGAACGGCTGGAAGCCGAAAGGCTTGGTCTCGGCGCATCGGATGACATCCCACAGGTCGACGCCGAGATCGTGGCAGAGCACCGCCATCTCGTTGACCAGGGCGATGTTGACGTGCCGGAAGTTGGTCTCCAGGACCTTCGTCATTTCGGCCTCGCGCGGCCCGCGGGCCCGGACCACCTTGTCGGTGAGCCGGCCGTAGAAGGCGGCGGCGGATTCGGTGCAGGCGGGGGTGAGGCCGCCGATGACCTTGGGGGTGTTGGCGTAGACGTGGGTCCTGTTGCCGGGGTCGAGGCGGCTGGGGGAGTGGGCGAGGTGGAAGTCGCGTCCGGCGCGGAGCCCCGAACCCTCTTCGAGGAGGGGCAGCACATAGGTCTCGGTGGTGCCGGGCTGCACGGCCGATTCCAGCAGGACCGTGGTGTGCGGGCGCAGCCGGGCGGCGAGCGCGCGGGCCGCGTCGCCGACCGCGGTGAGGTCGAGGGTGCGGTCGGCGCCGAGCGGGGTGGGCGCGCAGATCACCGCGGTACGGACCCGGCCCAGTTCGGCCGGGTCGGTGGTGGGCCGGAAACCCCCCGAGAGCATCCGGCGGACGTCCGAGGCGGTGAGCGATCCCTCGACGGGGGTGCGGCCCGCGGAGAGTTCCGCGTAGGCGCGTGGGTCGGTGTCGTAGCCGACGGTCTGGACACCGGCGGCGACGGCGGCTTGGGCGAGGGGCAGGCCGAGGTGGCCGAGTCCGATGACGGCGAGGTCTGCGGGCATGTGGATGGGCCGTCCTTCCCTAAGACCATAGGAGTAGAAAGCGCAACCGCTGAGGACAGCGCAATGTCAGACTAGGCGTAAATATGACCTATATGTCGCATTGCAACGCCCCAGCCGCCCAGGTGTTGTCCACAGGCGCTGGCCGAAGTCATGGACGGCGGACAGAATCGAGAGGTGGGCACGGGCCACCCGGCCGCTCGGTCGGGTCGCACTCCATGCCGGACCACCCCGATCTACCCGGGAGGCAGCAGTGAGGACAGCGACACTGGGACCTGCGGAGCGTGCCGACGCGCTTGCCGCGATGGCCGAGCGCGAACTGGACGTGCTGGTCGTGGGGGCGGGCGTGGTCGGTGCCGGTACGGCGTTGGACGCGGCGACGAGAGGGATCTCGACCGGCCTGGTCGAGGCGCGCGACTGGGCCTCGGGCACATCGAGCAGGTCGAGCAAGCTGATCCATGGCGGGCTGCGGTATCTGGAGATGCTCGACTTCGCGCTCGTCCGGGAGGCGCTGAAGGAGCGCGGACTGCTCCTGGGACGGTTGGCCCCGCATCTGGTGAAGCCCGTGCCATTCCTCTATCCGCTGCGGCACAAGGGCTGGGAGCGTTTCTACGCCGGCTCCGGCGTGGCCCTCTACGACGCGATGTCGGTGTCATCGGGGCACGGCCGCGGACTGCCCGTCCACCGGCATCTCTCCCACCGCCGCGCTCTGCGGGCCGCCCCGGCGCTGAGGAAGGACGCCCTGGTCGGGGCGTTGCAGTACTACGACGCGCAGATGGACGACGCCCGTTACGTGGCGACCCTGGTGCGCACCGCCGCCGGATACGGCGCCCATGTGGCGAACCGGGCGCGGGTGATCGGCTTCCTCCGGGAGGGCGAGCGGGTCGTCGGCGCCCGCGTGAAGGACGTAGAGGCGGGCGGGGAGTACGCGGTCAGGGCCAAACAGGTGGTCAACGCGACCGGGGTCTGGACGGATGACACCCAGGCGCTGATCGGGGAGCGCGGTCTCTTCCACGTCCGTGCGTCCAAGGGCATCCATCTGGTCGTCCCGAAGGACCGCATCCACTCCTCGACCGGCCTGATCCTGCGGACGGAGAAGTCCGTCCTGTTCGTCATCCCGTGGGGACGGCACTGGATCGTCGGGACGACGGACACCGACTGGGACTTGGACAAGGCGCACCCGGCGGCGTCGAGTGCCGATATCGACTATCTGCTCGAACATGTCAACTCGGTCCTGGCCACGCCCCTGACCAGGGACGATGTCCAGGGTGTCTATGCGGGGCTGCGGCCGCTGCTGGCCGGCGAGTCGGATGTGACGAGCAAGCTCTCGCGCGAGCACACGGTGGCGCACCCCTTGCCGGGCCTAGTGGTCGTGGCGGGTGGCAAGTACACGACATACCGGGTGATGGCGAAGGACGCCGTGGACGAGGCGGTGCACGGTTTCGACCAGCGGGTGGCGGAGTGCGTCACCGAGGACATTCCGCTGCTGGGGGCCGAGGGATACCGGGCGCTGTGGAATGCCCGGGCGAGAATCGCGGCCCGTACGGGGCTCCATGTCGCCCGGGTGGAGCATCTGCTCAACCGCTACGGCTCGATGACCGAGGAGCTCCTCGAACTGATCGTCGGCGATCCGACGCTGGGTCAGCCGCTGCCGGCGGCGGACGACTATCTGAAGGCCGAGATCGTCTACGCAGCCTCGCACGAGGGGGCCCGCCACCTCGACGACGTACTGACCCGCCGCACCCGGATCTCCATAGAGACCTTCGACCGGGGCACGCGCAGCGCCCGGATCTGCGCGGAGCTGATGGCACCGGTGCTGGGCTGGGACGAGGGGCAGATCGACCGGGAGGTCGAGCACTACGAGAAGCGGGTGCAGGCGGAGCGCGAGTCGCAGCGCCAGCCGGACGATCTCACGGCGGACGCGGCGCGGCTCGGAGCACCGGATATTGTGCCGCTCTAGGGGCGGACGCGCCCCAGGTCTCACGCACGGGGTTCGCCGCTGCAGAACTCCGCGTCGAGCAGCCCCGGTTCGAGAGTCTCCGCATTGGTCAGCATGTCCGTGTCGATGCGGAATGTCAGGGTGTGCTTGCCGTCGCGCGTGGTGGCGGTACGGACGTAACTGCCCGCGATGCGGCCGCTGTGGCCCCGGACGGTGGTGCCGCAGGAGAGCTTCTGCGGATAGATGCCCAGGCCGTAGACGCTGTGCGTGGCACCGGTGTTCAGCAGGGTTGCCGGCTGGGTGGGCGGGAGGAGGCGCCCGCCAGCAGGGCCGCGTAGAAGCGGTTCAGATCGGTGAGCGTGGAGACCAGCTCCCCGGCCGCGCCCGCCGTGCGCGGGTCGAGCACGGTGACATCGCGGAGGCTGCTGTCGGCCGGGTCGCGGGTGCAGCCGCGGCCGTGCGGGGAGGGCAGGGCGTGCAGGGTGATGCCACGGCCCTCGTTGCCGTTGCCGTGGATCAGCTCCGGCAGCAGGTCGTCGACGATGTCCGACAGGTGCAGCCGTTTCTCCCGGGCGAGTTGGAGCACGACGGTGGCGACGAGGGTCTTGGTGACGCTGCCGGCCCGGAACCGGTCCGCCCTGCGGATACCGGGACCCGTCGAGCGGTAGGTGTCGTACGGTGCGGAAGCGGTGCGATAGGCCGGTAGCGCCGCAGTCGGAGCACCGCCTTCGGCGACGAGCCGGGGAAGGTAGGAGGCTGCGGGCGTGAGGTGTGGTTCGCTGGGCAAGGTCGCTGTTCCCAGGCCGAACAGCGCCGGCAGCAACGGGGCGGCGCGCAGCGCCCTGAGTATCGGCATGGCAGGGAACCCCCTTTCTCCGGGCGCATCATGACGGGCCTGCGGACCCGGCACCATGACCCATCCTGGGGTGAGGGACAATGAACGCTCTGCCAGGGCGGGTTGATCGCAGAGGGGACGCATGTCGGAGGCGGAGCAGGCACGGGAGCCCCAACGGGACAAGGACGGACGTCTCCTCGCGGGGCGGTACCGGCTCGGGGAGGTGCTCGGCCGGGGCGGTATGGGCACGGTCTGGCGTGCTGTCGACGAGACGCTTGGCCGCACGGTCGCGGTCAAGGAGCTGCGGTTCCCTTCGGCCATCGATGACGACGAGAAGCGTCGGCTCATCACGCGCACGCTGCGTGAGGCGAAGGCGATCGCCAGGATCCGCAACAACGGCGCGGTGACGGTCTACGACGTGGTCGACGAGGACGACCGGCCGTGGATCGTGATGGAACTCATCGAGGGCAAGTCCCTCGCCGAGGCCATCCGTGAGGACGGTGTGCTGACGCCGAGGCGCGCCGCCGAGGTCGGTCTCGCCATCCTCGACGTGCTGCGTTCGGCGCACCGCGAGGGCATCCTGCACCGCGATGTGAAGCCTTCCAACGTGCTGATCGCCGAGGACGGCCGGGTCGTGCTGACCGACTTCGGCATCGCGCAGGTCGAGGGCGACCCGTCGGTCACCTCGACGGGCATGCTCGTCGGCGCACCCTCGTACATCTCCCCGGAGCGCGCCCGCGGGCACAAGCCGGGACCGCCCGCCGACCTGTGGTCGCTCGGCGGACTGCTGTACGCCAGCGTCGAGGGAACCCCGCCGTACGACAAGGGCTCGGCCATCGCCACCCTGACCGCGGTGATGACCGAGCCGCTCGACCCGCCGAAGAACGCCGGTCCGCTGGAGGAGGTCATCTACGGCCTGCTCGCCAGGGATCCCGAGCGGCGGCTCGACGACGCGGGCGCGCGCGCCCTGCTCAACGATGTGATCCACGCTCCCGAGAAGCCGGCCCCGGTGGTGCCCCCGCCGGCCGACGCCACCCAGGTCATGGCGCTGCCCGGCAAGACGGCCGAGCCCGGCACCAAGACGGCGTCGAAGTCCGGGGAGTCGGGCGAGGGCGCGCGGGACCGGCTGCGGGGTGCGCTGCGCTCCGTACGGAACGCGAAGGCACCGGCCGTCGCGGCGGGTGCGGCCGCAGCAACCTCGACCACCACGCCGCCCCCTCCCTCGACCCCTCCGTCGACCCCTTCCTCGGCGGGTCCTTCGAAGCCTGCCCGGCCCTCGACTCCGGCGAAGCCGGCCACGGCCTCCGCCGCCGTACCGTCGCCGCGCCCGGCCATGTCGTCGACCACCCCGTCCCGTGCCCCCATTACGGACGTGGTGTCGCGCCGCACTCTGGCCGTCATCGCGGCCGTGATCGTGCTCGCCGTCCTCGGCACGGTCCTCGCGGTCACGCTCGGCGGAGATGACAAGGACGATGCGAGCGGCGGCAACGGCAAGGACGACAAGTCCGCCTCGGCCGGAGCCTCGACGGCCGGCGGCTCCACGGACACCGACAGCGGCAGCGGCAGTGGCAAGGATCAGGGCCAGGACAAGGGTCAGGAGCAGGGCGGCGGCCAGGGCAAGGACAAGGACGACGACGCGGGCAAGGGGTCGGACGGTTCGAAGGGCGACGACGCGGACGCAGGTGACGCACTGCCCGCCGGATACAAAGCCATCACGAACAAGCAGTTCCACTTCAAGATGGCGATGCCCGAGGACTTCCGGCTCACCGATACGGCGGGTCGCAACTCCGGCGGCATCTACAACGTCGACAAAGGCTTCCCGCGCGTCCAGGTCGACTACACCGATTCGCCCGGCGACGACGCCGCCGCAGCCTGGAACGCCGCGTGGAGCGGCGTCGCGGCCAGCAGCGACGGCTACCGCCACCGCGGCGTGAAAACGGTCCAGTACAACGGCTACCCGACCGTCGCCGACTGGGAGTTCGAGCGCATCCAGCAGGGTGAACGGATCCGGGTGCTGAACCGGGGCTTCAAGGTCGACGCCACCCACGGCTATGCGATCATGGTCAGTTGCAAGGCCAGCGAGTGGGACAGCAAGGAGTGCCGGACGCTGCGCAAGACCGCGTTCGACACGTTCGAGCCCACCGGCTGATCCATGGGTGAAAGGGCCGGGATGCGTCGACCCTGCCGTCAGGCCGTCACTTGCCACGTATCGTGAGAACCTGAAGACCGGACGCAGCCGGAACGGTCGGTCAATTGCACGGCAAGTGACCGCATGTGAGGGATTTGTGCGGTCTTCGTGGCCGGGGGCAGCGCGCTCTGGGGAGGCGTCGTGGACGACTATGCGGGTCGGGTGCTTGCCGACCGCTACCGCCTTCCGCTGCCTCTGTCCGATGAGCACGAACTGGTCGAGACCCGGGCGTTCGACACCTACAGCGGGCAGGAAGTCCTGGTCCGGCAGGTGCCGTTGCCCGAGGTGGTGGACGCCGAGGTGCTCGACGCCGATGATCCGGCCCCGACGGCCCGGCGGGTCACCGGGCGTGCCGTGCGGCAAGCCACGGACCCGGCGGTCCAGCGCGCGATCGAGGCGGCGCAGGCAGCGGCCCAGGTCCCCGACCATCCCAGGCTCGACCAGGTCTTCGACGTGTTCGCCGAGGCCGGCTCACTCTGGATCGTGAGCGAACTCGTCATGGCCCGCCCGCTCGCGGCCCTGCTGACGGAGTGCCCGCTCGATCCCTTCCGGGCCTCCGAGATCGGCTCCGACGTGCTGACGGCGCTGCGGGTGCTGCATGCCCATGGCTGGACCCACCGGAACATCACTGTCCGTACGGTGCTGATCTGCGACGACGGCCGCGTCGTGCTGACCGGTCTGGCGGCCGGGGCGGCGGAGGAGGCGCTCTGCGGGTACGCACCGACGCCGCAGCTCGACGACGAGGAGGAGGCCGGTTTCGGCCGCCCGGCGGTCGAGACGGGCCCGACCGGCGGCGACGACGGCGACGTCCAGCCGCCGCCCGGCCGACGGCTGCATCTCACCGGCACCTGGAGCGACGGCCCCGGATCCGGGCGCCCCGTACCCGCCGGTGGCTCGGGCGAGGACGCCCTGCGCGCCGACGCCCGGCGCCACGGCAACCCCCCGGCGCTGCCGGCGCACCGGCCCGAGCAACAGCAACAGCCGGGCGACTGGGACGAGATCACCGCGAGCGGCCGTACGGGCCCCGCCTACCGTGGCCCCGCCACCACGCTCGCCGCCGAGCGCGCCCGGCAGGCCCGGATCGCCGTCGTCGGCGCGGTCACCGAGCGCTGGGCGCCCGAGCAGGCCGGCCCCGTCCACGAGAACTGGCAGCTGGCGCCGCCGATCGGTCCCGCCACCGACCTCTGGGCACTGGGCGCGCTGCTCTACCGTGCCGTACAGGGCCACGCCCCCTACCCCGAGGAGAACGCGGCCGAGCTGGTTCAGATGGTGTGCGCGGAGCCGCCCGCATTCGCCGAGGAGTGCGGTCCACTGCGCCCCGTCGTCGAGTCGCTGCTGCGCCAGGACCCCACCGAGCGGCCGGACTTCGAGGAGCTGCGCGGCTGGCTGCGCTCCCTCGTGCGGTCGGCACCCGAGCCCGAGGCCGGTCTGGACGTCGTGCCACTGCCGTCCGCCGACAGCACCCGGCTGCCCGTCGTACGCCGCCGGGGCGAGCTCGTCCGCAGACGACTCGGCCGCTTCGGCCAGGCCGCGGCCCACGGTCGCCACCGCCATACGAAGGCGAAGCCCGACCGGCAGGACAGGCCCAGGTCGGAGAGAGAACCCAGAGCGCCGCGCGCGCCCAAGGGCCCCAAGGCGCTGCGCACCCCGCCGCCCCACCCTCAGCAGGGAGAGGGGCGGGCGCCGCGACGGCTGGGGCGTCTGCTTCTGGTGCTGATTCTGCTGGCCCTGGTCGCGGCCATCGCGTACGCGGTTACGTTCATGCCCAAGGCGGACAGTGACTCCGGCACCCGCTTCTCGGGCCCGGGGTCGTCGACGTCCGGTTCGCCGGAGCCCGGCGCCGGCGAGCCCGCGCCAGGCGGTCAGCCGGCGGCGCAGTCACCCGGCGCGCAGCAGCCGCAGACGAGCCGCTCCGCCGTCGCGCTCGCCCCCGGCTACGCCCTGCGCAAGGACCCGGAGGGTTTCGAGGTCGGTGTGCTCAAGGGCTGGCAGCGCAGTCCCGCCAACGCGGATCGTCAGATCCGTTACGGCAGCGACGGCTTCAGCCTGCTGATCGTCCCCGGACGCGACACCGTCAAGGCCAACGGCGACGACCCGCTGGCATACCAGGCCGGCAAGGAGCTGGAGCTGCAGCCGTTCCGCGACTCCAGCTGGTCGGGGTCGAGCGGGCTGCGCCGGATCGATGTCGGACGACAGGCCATGGCCGAGGGCCAGTTCACCTGGCAGGACGCCAACGGCCGTGAGGTGTACGCCCGTAACCTCGCGATGATTGTCGACGGCCGCTACCACATCCTCCAGGTCATCGGCCCGGAGGATCAGCGCGACAAGGTGTCGGACATCTACGAACAGGCCATCGCCTCCTACCGTGTGACGCTCTGACATCTGGCGATATGTCAGCCGGAACACGGCGGAGCGACAAGCATCACACTGCGGTCTCTTGGGTGATGCGAGGTTCCGTGGTCGTGCATCCCCTCCGTAATCTGGCCTTCGAGGGAACGGGACGGGTATACGTGGATCGATCACAGGGCACGGACACGGGACTGTTGCTGGCCGGAAGGTATCGGCTCGGCGAAGTCCTCGGACGCGGCGGCATGGGCAAGGTCTGGCGGGCCCACGACGAGGTGCTGCACCGCACGGTCGCCGTCAAGGAGCTGACCGCAGGGCTGTACGTCGCCGAGGCCGACCGGATCGTGCTGCACGCCCGCACGCAGAAGGAGGCTCGTGCGGCCGCCCGGATCACACATCCGGGCGTGGTCACGGTCCATGACGTGATCGAGTACGACAACCGGCCCTGGATCGTCATGCAGTACGTCGACGGTCCGTCACTCGCCGACGCGGCCAAGGAATCCGGCGAGATCGAGCCGCGCGAGGCCGCCAGGATCGGCCTCCATGTGCTGGGCGCCCTGCGCGCCGCACACGATGCGGGGGTTCTGCACCGGGACGTGAAGCCGGGCAATGTACTCCTCGCCAGTGACGGCCGGGTGCTGCTCACCGACTTCGGGATCGCGGCCATAGAGGGCGATTCGACCATCACCAGGACCGGTGAACTGGTCGGGTCCATCGACTATCTGGCGCCCGAACGGGTACGCGGTGGCGATCCGGGCCCTGCGTCGGATCTGTGGTCCCTCGGCGCCACGCTCTACACCGCGGTCGAAGGGCGCTCGCCGTTCCGCCGCACGTCCCCGATCTCCACCATGCAGGCCGTCGTCACCGAGGACCCGCCGCCGCCCGGGCAGGCTGGCCCGCTGGCATCCGTGATCACCGCGCTGCTCCGCAAGGACCCCGACGACCGGCCGTCGGCGGCGGAGACGGAGCGCATGCTGCTGGAGGCCATGGAGGGCCGCGAACCCCGGGCCGCCCAGGCGTACGTACCGACGCAGCGTGTCCCGGACGAGGTCCTGCGCTCGCTGGGCCCGGACGGCACGTCCGGTACGGATCGGCTGTCCCACCCCGTGGCCGCTTCCACCGCCCCGTCGTCGCCCCCGGTGACCCGGCGCAGCCGGAGCCGGTGGCGTACGGCGGCGCTGGTCATCGCCGCAGCCGCGCTGGTCGGCGGCGGCGCGGGGCTCGCCGCGATGAAGTATGGGGACCGTGCGGACGGCGCCACCGAACGGAGCAGCACGGGCACGCACGCGACCGACACCCCCAAGAAGTCCGGCACTTCGCCCGTGCCGAAGCCCGATCCCTCTGGGAACGGCGTCCCCGAGGGCTGGCACCGGGTGAACGACCCCGAGGGCTTCAGCCTGATCGTGCCCGACGGCTGGGAGCGCAGGGCGGACGGCAATCAGATCGACTACACCCCGGACAACGGTGTGCATTACATCCGGATCAGCATCGACCCGGCGCCCGACTTCGAGAACTCCTACATGCACATGCTGAACCTGGAGGAGCAGCTCGCCAAGCGGCTGCCCGGGTACCAGCGCAAGACCCTGCACTCCAATACGTACCGCGACCGGGAGGGCTCGCTCTGGGAGTTCACCTGGACCGAGACCAAGGACCATCCGGGCCCGCGCCATGCGATCGACCAGATGTACTACGGGGAGACGGGCGGCCCGGAGTACGCGATGTACATGACGGGTCCGGCTTCGGACTGGGACACGACCCGGGAACAGTTCGACACGATGCTGCGCGGATGGCGTGCGCCCGGCAGCTCCGACTGAGGCTGCCGGACCGTGCGGCGACCACAGGGGTCCTGATCAGGGGCTTTGTTGCCAGTGATCACTGGCTTGTTTGTGAGGACTGTGAAAACCTGTTACTCACGGGTACCCAAAGCGTGCGGCTGGACGTACTCTCGCCCTCATGACGGACTCGCAGGCCTCCACGTCCACCTCCGCAGCCGCAGCCGGCACCAACCCCGTGGCGCCCGCCCCCGCGGGCGTGCGCACCGCCGCCGATGTGGTGACACCCGAGGTGATCGCCCAGCTGACCCGCGGTGTGGTCGGCTCCGGCCGTACGGCCAACCACACCCCCTTCACCGGGGAGAAGCTGGCCGACCTGCCCGAGGCCACCCCCGAGGATGTGGCGACGGCCTTCGAGCGGGCCCGGGCCGCCCAGCCGGCCTGGGCCGCCACACCCGTCCGTGCCAGGGCAGCCGTGCTGCTCCGCTTCCACGACCTCGTGCTCAGCCGCCAGGCCGAGGTGCTCGACCTCATCCAGCTGGAGACCGGCAAGGCCCGACTGCACGCCCACGAGGAGGTGCAGGCCGTCGCCGTCGTGGCCCGCCACTACGGGCGCACGGCCGGCTCGTATCTCAAGCCGAAGCGCCACACCGGAGTCGTCCCGACCCTCACCAAGGTCACCGAGCTGCGCCAGCCGCGCGGCGTCATCGGTCAGATCGCGCCGTGGAACTACCCGCTCGAGTTGTCCGTCGGCGATGCGCTGCCCGCGTTCGTCTCCGGCAACGCCGTCGTGATGAAGCCCGACACGGAGACCGCGCTGACCGCGCTGTGGGCCCGGGACCTGCTGATCGAGGCCGGGCTGCCCGCCGAGGTGTTCCAGGTGGTTCTCGGTGACGGACCGGTGGTCGGCCCCGAAGTCGTCAAGCACGCCGACTATGTCTCGTTCACCGGTTCCACCCGTACCGGCCGTGAGGTCGCGAAGGGTGCGGCGGCCCGGCTCGTCGGGGTCTCGCTGGAGCTCGGCGGCAAGAACGCCATGCTTGTCCTGCGGGACGCCGATGTGGAGAAGGCCGCCGCGGGCGCCGTCCGAGCCTGCTTCTCCTCAGCCGGTCAGCTCTGCATCTCCATCGAGCGGCTGTACGTCCACGAGTCGGTCGCCGACGATTTCGTGGCCCGCTTCGCCACCCGTACGAAGGCCATGCGGCTCGGCAACTCCCTCGCCTACGGCGCCGACATGGGCTGCCTGGTCGGCGAGCGCCAGCTGGAGACCGTCACCCGGCACGTCGCGGAGGCCGTCGAGAAGGGCGCCAAGCTCGTCGCGGGCGGGGCCGCCCGCCCCGACATCGGCCCCCTCTTCTACGAGCCGACCATCCTCGACGGCGTCGAGGCGCCGATGGCCGTCTGCAGCGAGGAGACCTTCGGCCCGGTCGTCTCCATCTACCGCTTCACCGACGAGGACGAGGTCATCGCCCTCGCCAACGCCACCCCGTACGGCCTGAATTCGAGCGTCTGGACCAAGGACTCCAAGCGCGGCCACCAGGTCGCCGCCCGGCTGCGGACCGGCACGGTCAACATCAACGAGGGGTACGCCCCCGCGTACGGCAGTGTGCAGTCCCCGATGGGCGGCATGAAGGACTCCGGTCTGGGGCGACGGCACGGCTCCGAGGGCATCCTCAAGTTCACCGAGGCACAGACCGTCGCCCAGCAGCGGCTGATTCCGCTCGCCCCGTCCTTCGGCATGGACGACGAGAAGTACGCGGCGTTCATGACGCGCAGCCTGAAGGCGATGAAGGCGTTCCGCCTGCGCTGACCCCGTAACGCCGCTGCACTTTCTGCCCTTTTCGTGCCGAGGAGAGCCATGTCCCAGGACAGCCCTGCCCAGAAGCGGCCCGCTTCGCCGGAAGGGAGCGACGACGATGCCGCGTACGACTACGACGTCCTGGTCGTCGGCTCGGGCTTCGGCGGTGCGGTCTCGGCGCTGCGGCTGACCGAGAAGGGATACCGGGTCGGAGTCCTGGAGGCAGGCCGCCGCTTCAGCCCCGGCACCCTTCCCAAGAACTCCTGGGACATCAAGAACTATCTGTGGGCCCCCGCACTCGGGCTCTACGGCATCCAGCGCGTGCATCTGCTCGGCAATGTGATGGTGCTGGCCGGTGCGGGCGTCGGCGGCGGCTCGCTCAACTACGCGAACACGCTGTACGTACCCCCGGCGCCGTTCTTCGAGGACCGGCAGTGGGCATCCATCACCGACTGGCAGGACGAGCTGAAGCCGCACTACGACCAGGCCAAGCGGATGCTTGGAGTCCGGCTCAACCCTACGATGACCCCCTCCGACGTCCATCTGAAGGCGGCCGCACAGGCCATGGGCGTCGGCGACACCTTCCATCTCGCACCGGTCGGCGTCTTCTTCGGCGACGGCAAGGACGCCGACGGTACGGCGAGGGCGAAGCCCGGCGGCACGGTCGCAGACCCGTACTTCGGTGGCGCGGGTCCCGCCCGCAAGGCCTGCACCGAGTGCGGCGAATGCATGACGGGCTGCCGCCACGGCGCGAAGAACACCCTCAACGAGAACTACCTCCACCTCGCCGAAAAGGCCGGAGCCGTCATCCACCCGATGACCTCCGTCGTCGGGATCACGGACGATCCGGAGGGCGGCTACCACGTCACCACCGTCCCCACCGATTGCCGAAAAAAGAAGGCGAAGCCGACGCTGCTGCGCGCCCGCAAGGTGGTCGTCGCGGCGGGCACGTACGGAACACAGACCCTGCTGCACGCCATGAAGGACCGGGGCCTGCTGCCCCGGCTCTCGGACCGGCTCGGCGAGCTGACCCGCACCAACTCCGAGGCGCTCGTCGGTTCGCAGACCAGCGACCGGCGCTACCGCAAGAAGCACGGCACCGCGAAGGCCGACTTCACCCAGGGCGTCGCGATCACCTCCTCGATCCACCCCGACGAGAGCACCCACATCGAGCCGGTCCGCTACGGCAAGGGCTCCAACGCGATGGGTGTGATGTCCATCCTCCAGGTGCCGTACGGCAGCCGCCGGGTGCTGGGCTGGCTCGGCAACGTGGCCAAGCACCCGGCCCTCGCCCTGCGGTCGCTCTCCAACCGCCGCTGGTCGGAGCGGACCATCATCGGGCTCGTCATGCAGTCGCTGGACAACTCCCTGACGACGTACCGCAAGCCGGGCGGCATCGGCAAGGGCCTGCTCACCGCCCGGCAGGGGCACGGCGCACCCAACCCGACACAGATCGCGGAGGCGACGCGCGGCGCCTCACTGCTCGCCGACGAGATCAACGGATTCGCCGGTTCGAACATCGGTGAGCTGATGGGCACCCCGCTCACGGCGCACTTCCTCGGCGGCTGCCCCATCGGCGCGAGCGCCGAGGACGGGGTGATCGACCCGTACCACCGGCTCTACGGCCACCCCGGCATCTCGGTGGTCGACGGCGCGGCGGTCTCCGCGAACCTCGGCGTCAACCCATCGCTCACCATCACCGCACAGGCCGAGCGCGCGATGTCCTTCTGGCCCAACAAGGGCGAGGCGGACCCGCGTCCGGCACAGGGCGAGGCGTACGAACGGCTGGCCGCGGTCGAGCCGCAGGCACCGGCGGTGCCGAAGGATGCCTTCGGCGCGCTGAAGCTGCCGTTCCTCGGGCTGCCGGCCGTCCCGCCGAGGGGGAAGCCGCAGCGGTAGCGGCGAACCGGCACGGCAGAAGGGGCTGCACCCCCCTCCGAGTGCAGCCCCTTCATGCGTACGGTGACGGAACGTGTCACGCGTCGGTGTCACCGTTCCCGCGGCGCCGCCCGAAGTCCGGTGCACCGCTGAGAGCGGCACGGATATCGGGGCGGGCCTTCTGTGCCGGGGCACGGGCGGGGCCGGTGGTTCCGCATGGTTGACCCGTGGTGCGCCGCAATGGTTGTCCGGATGCTCACAGAATCCTTATGTGAGGGCACTCACGTTTTCCGCCGTGCTTCATCCTCGATCTGTGGTCGCACAACTGTTGGCGGGGTCACGCGGTCGAACTCGTGTCGCCGTCACGGCGGTCGCACAGCACCCACCGACCTCGGTGAGAACCATGTACCCGAGAGTCGCACCGCGCCGCAGCCGGCCTGCTGACCGCCGACTGCGGCGGATGGACGCCCGCCGCCCGGCACCGGCGGCATGAGCAAGGGCCCCGCGGACCGGCAAGCGGTCCGCGGGGCCCCGCGTGATCAGCACCGGGACGCGGCCTCGGCACCGAGCCGGACGGCTGCTCCCCGCGCAGACCGTCTTCGACCGGATACGGCCGGCTCCGGGCGTCCCCGGAGCCGACCGTTCTTGGGGTGACCGGGCTGCTGTCCCCTGCCGACCGGTCACGCACGCTGAAGCGCGGTCCCACGGCGTACCTGCAGTACGCCACACGCTCCAGCGGAGCCACGCGTGGTTTTCCAAAGCCGCCCCTGGCTGGCACGGACACCGGGACCAACGAAGCCACGGCGGCCCCGGTCACGCGCCGTACGGGTGAGAGTCGGCCCGAACTGGGATACGCCCGGACACCCCGAGCCGCAGGGCGTCAGACCCGTCCGCGGCACAGCTCCAGCAGCGTCATGGCGAGGGAGGTGCCGGGCTTGCCGAGCGCCTCCCGGTACCGGCCGAGGATCTCCATCTCGCGGGAAAGGCTGATCCGACGGCCGCCGGAGCTGATCCGGGCCTCCTGGACGACGGCCGAGAGGGCCATCCGTTCCTGGACGAGTCCGATGATCCGGTCGTCGAGCGCGTCGATGCGGGACCTCGCGTTGTCGATCCGTGCGGCGGCCTCGTCGGTGTGCGCGCCGGTCTTCTCGGCGACGGTCTTCGCAGTGCCGGTGCTGGTCATGGTGGTGACTCCTCGTGGGGTGCGGCCCCCGAATCCGACCGGTCCGGAACGCCAGAACGCCCCGGGCCTTTCGGCCCGGGGCGCCTGGAACGTTGCTTGTCAGTGGATCAAGCAGCACGACCATGGCAGCCGGCGGGCCGGATGCCATAGGTAAAGACGAAGGTCGTGTGCTGTCGCATGAATCTCAGTATTACCCTGTCGGCGCGGGTGGGCCAACACCGGGCCCGGATGCTGAGACGCCGTCCGGGCCCGGGTCCGGAGCCCGCGCTTCCCGCACCCCGTCCGGACGTGACGACGGCCGCCTCCGCAACCCCGGTAGAATCGACAAAACCGACCCCCTTTCACCGCCGGAAGGCCGCCACGTGCCAGCAGCACCCCCCGCCGCCGCTCCCGACATCGCCACCGACGTGGTCCTCGTTGTCGACTTCGGGGCGCAGTACGCCCAGCTCATCGCCCGACGCGTCCGTGAGGCCCGGGTCTACAGCGAGATCGTCCCGTCCACGATGCCGGTGGCCGAGATGCTGGCCAAGAACCCCCGGGCGATCATCCTGTCCGGCGGTCCCTCCTCGGTGTACGCGGAGGGCGCGCCCTCCCTCGACCGTGCGCTGTTCGAGGCAGGGGTTCCGGTCTTCGGCATGTGCTACGGCTTCCAGCTGATGGCCACCACGCTCGGCGGCACCGTCGACGACAACGGTGCCCGTGAGTACGGCCGCACCCCGCTCACCGTCTCCAAGTCCGGCTCCACGCTCTTCGAGGGCACGCCCGCCGAGCAGTCGGTCTGGATGTCGCACGGCGACGCCTGCTCCGCCGCTCCCGAGGGCTTCACCGTCACCGCGTCCACGGACGTCGTGCCGGTCGCCGCCTTCGAGAACGATGAGAAGAAGCTCTACGGCGTCCAGTACCACCCCGAGGTCCTGCACTCCACGCACGGCCAGCAGGTCCTGGAGCACTTCCTCTATCGCGGCGCCGGCATCGAGCCGACCTGGACCACGACCAATGTGGTCGAGGAGCAGATCGCGCTGATCCGCGAGCAGGTCGGCACCAAGCGCGCCATCTGCGGCCTGTCCGGCGGTGTGGACTCCGCGGTCGCCGCAGCCCTTGTGCAGAAGGCCATCGGCTCCCAGCTGACCTGCGTGTACGTCGACCACGGCCTGATGCGCAAGGACGAGACGGAGCAGGTCGAGAAGGACTTCGTGGCCGCCACCGGCGTCCAGCTGAAGGTCGTCGACGCCGAGGAGCGCTTCCTGAACGCGCTGGCCGGGGTCTCCGACCCCGAGCAGAAGCGGAAGATCATCGGCCGTGAGTTCATCCGCGTCTTCGAGCAGGCCCAGGCCGAGCTCGTCGCCGAGGCGGGTGCGGCCGGCGAGGACGTCGCGTTCCTCGTCCAGGGCACGCTCTACCCGGACGTCGTCGAGTCCGGCGGCGGTACCGGCACCGCCAACATCAAGTCGCACCACAACGTGGGCGGTCTCCCCGACGACATCGAGTTCCAGCTCGTCGAGCCGCTGCGCCAGCTGTTCAAGGACGAGGTCCGGATGGTTGGCCAGGAGCTCGGTCTGCCCGACGAGATCGTCCAGCGCCAGCCGTTCCCCGGCCCCGGCCTCGGCATCCGTATCGTCGGCGAGGTCACCAAGGAGCGGCTCGACCTGCTCCGTGAGGCCGACGCCATCGCCCGCGAGGAGCTGACCGCGGCCGGTCTGGACCGTGACATCTGGCAGTGTCCGGTGGTCCTGCTCGCCGATGTCCGCTCGGTCGGCGTCCAGGGCGACGGCCGCACCTACGGCCACCCGATCGTCCTGCGTCCGGTCTCCTCCGAGGACGCCATGACGGCCGACTGGTCGCGTCTGCCGTACGAGACCCTCGCCAAGATCTCGACTCGCATCACCAACGAGGTCGCCGACGTCAACCGCGTCGTGCTCGACGTGACGAGCAAGCCGCCGGGCACCATCGAGTGGGAGTGACGCTCCCCGCAGGGTCAACGTGATGCCGTCGCTCATTCGTCCGAGCGGCGGCATTGCCGTATCCGCTGAGTACGCTGGCTCAAGAGACGAGACTCACTCCTATGGGAGCAATCATGAGCGCCGCACCCGAGTTCGAGTTGGACGAGAAGTACAACTATCCGGTCCCCCCGCCCGGCGGCTGGACGGCTGAGGACCTCGACCGGCTGCCGAACCTGCCGAGGCGCACGGAGTTGATCGACGGGAGCCTCGTTTTCATGAGTCCGCAGACCAAGTTTCATATGCGAACCATGCGTCTGCTGGAAAACGCACTTCTTGACCAGGCCCCGGACGATCTCGATGTCTTCCGGGAATTCAGCATCAGGCTGAACAAGCGGAACCGACCTGAGCCGCACGTGCTCGTGGTTCCTCTCGGGGCCGACACCGGTCCAAAAGATACGTGGCTTCGGCCGGAGGACGTCATTCTGGCCGTGGAGGTCGTCTCTGAGGAATCGGAAGACAGGGACCGTGAGGTCAAGCCCCGCAAGTACGCCGCCGCAGGCGTGCGGCACTTCTGGCGGGTGGAGCAGAACGAGGGCCTGCCGGTCGTGTACGTCTACGAACTCGATCCCGCGCTCAGGGCTTACGTGGCCACCGGCATCCATCACAACCAGCTGAAGCTGGACGTGCCCTTCCCCATCGAGATCGACCTCACTGCGATCAACCGCCGCCGCCCGTAAAAAAATTGGGGAGAACCGCTCCCGCTATCCGTGGCAGGCTTCGCCCTCATGTCTGCCGATGAGATTCGCGCCCTGATGTCCGCCGCCCGCAACGACCGCCTGACCTGGAACACCCCGCTCTCCGAGGAACATGCCGCTCAGCTCGTCGATGCCTGCGCTCCCGGGCCCGGGGCGCGGATCGTGGACTTCGGCAGCGGTTGGGGCGAGCTGCTGATGAGGCTGGTGGAGTCGGCGCCCGGGAGTACCGGGGACGGCGTCGATACCGATCCCGAGGCCGTGGCGCGGGGGCAGGCGCTCGCCGGGGAGCGGGGGCTCGCGGAGCGCGTACGGATCCATGGGATGCCCGTCGCCGAGTGGGCTGACGACGGTTACGACCTGGCGGTGTCCATCGGCGCCTCGCATGCGTGGCCCGGGTCCACCCCCGAGGCACTCAAGGCCCTGCGGGCGGCTGTGCGGCCCGGCGGGCGGGTGCTGTTCGGGGAAGGGTTCTGGGAGCGCGAGCCGTCCGAACGGGCGCTGGCCGGGCTGGGGGCCGAGCCGGGAGACTTCGGTTCGCTGCTGGAGCTGATCCGGCAGGCCGAGGCCGTCGGGCTGCGGCCGCTCCAGGTGACCGTCGCCGACCAGCGCGAATGGGACCTCTTCGAGGCGAACGCCAACATCGGACGGGGCGAGCGGTGGGCGCTGGCCAACCCCGGGCATCCGCTGCGCGACGGTGTCGTCGCGGCGGTCGACGAGCGCCGCACCGGCTACTACGGGGGTTACCGGGGAACGCTCGGCCTCGCCTACCTCGTGCTCAGCGCCTGAAAGGGCCCCGAGCCCGTACCCGGACGGGTGCATGAATCGGTACGTGCTCGCTCTGGCCACCTCGGGCAACCGGCGGTAACTTCCGATCCCGTACGCCCTGGGAGCCCCGAGGAGTCGCCATGCCCGAGCCCACACCCATACCTGTGGACCAGCTCCACTTCGCGATGCCGCCCGTCCACGAGTCGGTGGAGGAGGAGCGCGCGTACCGCAAGGAACGGCTGGCCGGGGCGCTCCGGCTGTTCGGGGAATACGGCTACGAGGACGGCGTCTCCGGTCACATCACCGTGCGGGACCCGGAGTTCACCAGCTGCTTCTGGGTCAACCCCTTCGGGGCCCCCTTCGACGGGCTCGCGCCGGACGAGCTGATCCTGGCCAACGGGGAAGGGCAGGTCGTCGAGGGGCGGCACCACGTCAATCAGGCGGCGTTCGCCGTCCACGCACAGGTGCACCGGGCCCGCCCGGATGTCGTCGCCGTCGCGCACACCCACTCCGTGCACGGGCGGGCCCTGTCCGCGCTCGGCGAGCTCATCGAACCGATCACCCAGGAATCCTGCGCCTTCTACGAAGACCATGTGCTGTACGACGCGTACACCGGGGTTGTCGTGGACGAGGAGGAGGGGCGCCGCATCGCCGCCGCGCTCGGCGGTCACAAGGCGATCGTGCTGCGCAACCACGGGCTGCTGACTGTCGGCAACTCGGTGGACGCCGCCGCCTGGTGGTTCATCGCGCTGGAGCGCTCCTGCCAGGTGCAGCTGGCCGCGCGGGCGGCCGGAAAGCCGGTGCTGATCGAGCACCGGGACGCGGTCGCCACCCGTGAGCAACTCGGCAGCGATCTGGTGGCCTGGATCAACTACCAGCCGCTGTGGCGCCGGATCAGTCGCACATTCTGACGATACGCGCCGACGAGCCGCCCCGATGCGGGCCGATGCCCTTCCGTACGGCACAATGCGCAGAAATCACAGCTGAGTTGGCTGGACCGGGGCTTGAAAGGGCGGCGTTCTCCGTGGCGTTGGACGAGGCGAGGGCGAGCAGCACGCACGGCGGTGGCTGTACGTGCGGCGACTGCCCGCACGGGGCGCGCGAAGGTCACCGGCGTGCGGTGGCCGCCTTCCTGGCCAAGCGGGACGAACTCGTCGCAGGTCAAGGGGTGCCGCCCGGGGTCGCCCAGTCCGCCTCCGCGACCCGGCAGTGGGTCTCCGACGAGCTGACCCAGTCCGCCAGGACCGTCGCCGAACGGGGCCGGGAAGCGGGCGACGTCTGGCTGTACCGGGTGTGGCGGCGCACCCTGATCGTGGTGTGGGCAAGCGTCGCCGTGCTGGTCGTCGCCGAGGCCGCCACCGCCATCGGTGCGGGCTGGAACAACGCCCGCACGGCGGGACTGATCGCCGGCCTCGTCACCGCGGTCCTGCTCACCGGAGCCGCCCATGTCCACCGGGCCCGCGGCGGCCTCCTCGCCCCGGTGATCGGCGAGGACAACCGGCTCTCCACCTCCCGGGCGGTCGCCGCGTCCTGGGTGCTGCTCGCGGTCTTCTCCGTACTCGTGCTGGCGCTCCAGCTGGCGGGCGCCTCCGGCCATGCCGAGCGCGACGAACTGATCGAGGGGCTGGATCTGGCCCGGGGCGCCGGGGTGGTGACCGTCCTGGCGCTGGTGTGCGCCGTCGCCGTCGTCGTACGCCGGGTGGTGACCGTACGGGCCCTGTCGGGGCGGCTGCAGAAGCTGCGGGCCGACCGGCCGCGCGCCGCCGATCTGCTCACCGACGACTCCGGGCGGGGCAGCTTCACGGATGTGCAGTACGTGCTGGTGAGCACCGTCGCCGTCCTGTTCGCTGCGGTCCGCCTCGCCCGCAGGCCCGAACAACTGCCCGACCTGCCGTGGGGGCTTGCGCTGCTGGTCACCGTCTCGGCGGTCGCGTATTTCGCCGGGAAGTACGCGGAGGGCGGGCGCCCGGTGGTGCTCTCGGTGGTCCGGGCCCGTGAGGCCGGGGATCTGGACGCGCCGATCCGTACCGGCGACGACATCGAGATCCGGGGGGCGGGCTTCGTGCCGCCCGGCGCCGGGGCGCCGGACCGGTTGGCCCGCATGGTCGTACGAATCGGCCGGGTCCATGTGCATGTGCCGCTGATCCCGGTCACGGGCGGCTTCGCCAACCCGACCGACAGCGTGCTCACCGTGCCGGTACCGGTGGAGGTGGAACCGGGGCGGGTGGAGGTGCAGGTCGTGACCGCTGCCGGAGTGGAGACGAACCGGGTCGAGATCGATGTGACGGACTGACGGCCCGAACCCATGACCGGCCGAGAGGGTGGTGGATACCGGCCGACCGGACGACCCACCGAGTGAGCAGCGCGCCAACCGCGTACGTATGGTCTGTTGATAGGTCTACGGAAGGTGGGCAGCCACATGCAGGATCTCAGCACGAACGTACGCGGTCTGGGTGAGTCGAGAGGGATCAAGGAGCTGGCGCGGGAGCACGCCCTGCTGCTCCTGCGCATCTTCCTCGGTGTCACCTTCATCTACTCCGGGCTCTACAAACTGATGGACAGTTCCTTCTTCCACGCGAGTGGCCCCGGCTCCATCGGTGAGACGATGCAGGGGGTACGCGACTCGTCCGCGATCCCGGCCCTCGTCGACCTCGCGCTGAAGAACCCCGGCGCCTTCGGGTACGCCATCGCCATCGGTGAACTCGCCGTCGGCATCGGCACCCTCATCGGGCTGTGGGCGCGGCTCGCCGCGCTCGGCGGGGCGTTGATCTCGCTGAGCCTGTGGCTGACGGTGAGCTGGCAGGCCGAGCCGTACTTCCTCGGCAACGACCTGGCCTACCTCATGGCCTGGCTGCCGCTGGTGCTCGGTGGCGCCGCGTCGTTCTCCGTGGACGCCTTCCTCGCATCGCGGCGACGACGGATCATGTAGTTCACCCAGGTCGCGGTGGCGGCCAGCCAGAGGCCGCCGAAGAACAGCGGGAAGAAGAAGACCCACGAGGCTTCCCAGACCCCCGCCGCGTCCGCCGCGTATCCCGCTGCCAGGGCGAACATGACCACGCCCGCCACCGCCCGCCCCGGACGGATCTCATGACGCAGCACGGGTGACCTCCACCTGTCCGATGCCGACTTCGAGAGCGAGCTCGACCGTGCCGGCCGGTCTGCTGCCCGGGGGCGGCGGAAGCGTCCTGCGCTCCCGCTGCGACGGGTTGATGTCCACATCGGCCGGCGGGCCGGGCGGCGCATCGCTCGGCCCGCTGACCGGCAGCGTGACGTCGCCGAGGCCGACCCGCGCGTCCACCTTCACCGTCACCGCCTCCGGTACGACGACGACCGCGCGGCCCGCCCCGACCTTTACTTCCGTACGGACGGTGTCGCCCCGGGGGACCGTGATCCCGGTGAGGTCCAGCTGTGCCACGCCGGAGCCCAGTTCGTAGTGCGGCCGGACCGCCGCCGCCGACGCCGGCCGCCAGCCCTCGCGCACCCACTGGGTGGTGATGTCCTTCGGCAGCGCGGACGCGCCCGCCAGCAGGGCCGCCGTGGTCATCGACAGCATGACCGTGCCGAACCCGGTCCGGCCGAGGAACGCGCTGACCAGCATCCCGAGCCCGAACACCGCGAGCGCACCGGCCAGACCGAACTGCAGACTCGTACCGAACGGCTGGGAGTCCCAGCTCAGCCCCATGCCCAGACTGCCCGCGATCAGCGCGAACAGGAACACGAGACCGCCGATCGACGTCGGGCCCCTGGTACCGGGCTCCTGCCGGGGCACGCGGAACGGGTCTTCCGGCGTCGCCCCCCCGTGGCGTACGGCTGGGCCGTCGAGCGCCGCATCGGCCGGACCCCACAGATAGCCGGAGGCCACCGGTCCCGTGGTGCCGTCCTTGACGATCGGATCCCGCCACCACGACGGGCTGCCCGGCGTCGGCGGCGCCTTCACCTCGGGCGGCGCGTCCGCCACCGCCTGCGCGGTTGCCGGATGCAGCGGGTCCTCGGGCGCCGCCGTCCTGCGGTTCTGCGTCCAGACGGCGAAGCCGACGACGGCGAGCGACAGCATCGCGGAGAACGCCAGCGTGCCGCCGTTGCCCAGCATGGAGAGGAACAGCCCGCAGCCGATCAGCGCGAGGAGCGCCGCGATCAGCGACGCCCCCTCGACACGGCCGGACAGCAGCCTGCGCGCCTCGTTCTCGTCCTCGCCCTCCAAGGGGATCAGCAGCCAGGCGAAGCCGTAGAAGATCAGCCCGATGCCGCCGGTCACGGACAGCACACCGAGCACGATCCGGAAGATCACCGGATCGACGTCGCAGTACCGGCCGAGCCCGCCGCCCACCCCGGCCACGACCTTGTGCCGCGGGCTGCGCCGCAACTGCGATCGCGGTTCGGGGGATGGTGCGACACCGGGGGAGGCGTCCTGGGGAACGGTCATGGCTCCATGGTGACGGGCCGAGCGTCCGTCCGGACCCGAGCCGACCCTGGCCGATCCCTGATATTGGCCCGGCGGGCCCCTGGGGGCGAACCGGTACCGGGCCGGCGGCACCCGGGAGACTGCACCGGTAGCGGGCCTGCGCCCGGCGGAGACGTCCTCGCACCCTCTCAGGGTCCGGTCGGGGACGGACCCTGATGCCCTCGTGGGTACGGACATGTGACGATCGGGCAATGCCAGCCGCCACGCCCCGAGCCGCAAGCTCCCTCAACACCGACCTGGAGGAGCCGCCGCTGCGCAAGCTGTACCGCAGCGCCGACGGACGGCTGCTCGGCGGCGTCGCGCGCGGTCTTGCCGGGCATCTCGGGCTGCCCGTCGCCTGGGTGCGGTTCGTCTTCCTCGGCCTGTTCTTCGCGGACGGCCTGGGCTCGCTGCTCTACGCCGTGTTCTGGATCGTCGTTCCGCTCGGCGTCGGTGGTGTCGAGACGCCGCGCTCCGTCTTCGAGACCGCCCCGGACGGCAGACGCCGGCTCCGCAAACCCGACAAGGGGCAGGTCTTCGCCCTCATCGCACTGTTCATCGGCGCCATCGTCTTCGTCGGCAACGTCGACATGGGCAGCGAGGCCGACCGCTACATCTGGCCCATGCTGCTGATCGGCGCCGGTTCCGTACTGGTGTGGCGGCAGGCCGACAACGCCCGGCGCGCCCGCTGGATGGAGGTCGGCAGTCGCCGCCGGGTCCTGCATCTGGCCCGGGGACTGGCCGGGGTCGCCCTGGTCGGCCTGGGCCTGGCCGTCTTCATGGTGGTACGCGGCTCCGCGGCCCAGCTCGGCAACGTCCTGACCGCCGCGATCGCCGTACTCACCGGCATAGCGTTGCTGGCCGGCCCCTACCTCGTACGCATGACCCAGGACCTCTCCGAGGAGCGCCTGATGCGCATCAGGGCCCAGGAGCGCGCCGAGGTCGCCGCCCATGTCCATGACTCGGTGCTGCACACCCTCACCCTGATCCAGCGCAACGCGGAGGACGCGGGCGAGGTCCGCAGACTGGCCCGCGCCCAGGAACGCGAACTGCGCAACTGGCTGTACAACCCCGAGGGCACCGGCAAGGACGAGGACGACGAACCCGAGACCCTCGCCGAGGCGGTCAAGCGCGCCGCCGCAGAGGTCGAGGACAAGCACGGCGTCCCGCTGGAGGTCGTCGTCGTCGGCGACTGCCCGCTGGACGAGAAGCTGGCCGCGCAGATGCAGGCCGCACGCGAGGCGATGGTCAACGCCGCCAAGTACGGTGGCGAGGGTGGGGCGGTGCAGGTCTACGCGGAGGTCGAGGGCCGCACGGTCTTCGTCTCGGTGCGTGACCGGGGCCCGGGATTCGATCCGGATTCCGTACCGGGGGACAGAATGGGCGTACGAGAATCAATCATCGGCCGCATGCTGCGCAACGGCGGTACGGCGCGGCTGCGTTCGGTGCCCGGTGGGGGCACAGAGGTCGAGCTGGAGATGGAGAGGGCGAGCGATGACGGAGACCACTGAGGCGACCGGAGGCGCGGAGCGCCGGGTACGGGTCGTGCTCGTCGACGACCACCGGATGTTCCGCACCGGCGTGCAGGCCGAGATCGGCCGCACCGAGGAGACGGGCGTCGAGGTGGTCGGCGAGGCCGCCGATGTCGACCAGGCGGTCACCGTCATCACGGCGACCCGCCCCGAGGTCGTCCTCCTCGATGTCCACCTGCCCGGTGGCGGCGGTGTCGAGGTGCTGCGCCGCTGCGCCCCGCTGATGGGTGCCGTCGAGAACCCGGTGCGGTTCCTGGCACTGTCCGTCTCGGACGCCGCCGAGGACGTCATCGGTGTCATCCGCGGTGGCGCCCGCGGCTATGTCACCAAGACCATCACCGGCACGGACCTGGTCGACTCGGTCTTCCGGGTCCAGGACGGCGACGCGGTGTTCTCGCCCCGGCTGGCCGGCTTCGTCCTCGACGCCTTCGCCTCCACGGACGCACCGCCGGTCGACGAGGACCTGGACCGGTTGACGCAGCGCGAGCGCGAGGTGCTGAGGCTGATCGCCCGCGGATATGCGTACAAGGAGATCGCCAAGCAGCTGTTCATCTCGGTGAAGACGGTCGAGTCGCATGTCTCGGCGGTGCTGCGGAAACTCCAGCTGTCGAACCGGCACGAGCTGACCCGATGGGCGACGGCGCGACGGCTGGTCTGAGCCCCGCGGGGCTCCGCGCAGTCTTGGCGGGGCTCGTTCAGACGGCGTCGGGCGGGCTGCTCCGGCTGCGGGACGGCCCGGCCCGGCGTCGGGAGCCTATGCCACCCGGGTCGCTCCGGCGAAGGGCATCTGGTCGATCGGCGCGATCCGGACCGGTGCTCCCGGGCGCGGGGCGTGGATCATCTGGCCGTTGCCGATGTAGAGCCCGACATGGCTGATGCCGGAGTAGAAGAACACGAGGTCGCCCGGGGCGAGTTCGGAGCGCGGGATGTGTCGTCCGGCATTGATCTGGGTGTACGTGGTCCGGGGGAGCGAGACGCCGGCGGAGCGCCAGGCTGCCTGGGTGAGCCCGGAGCAGTCGAACGAGGAGGGGCCGGTCGCGCCCCAGACGTACGGCTTGCCGAGCGCCCCGTACGCGAACGCGACGGCCTCGGCGGCACGGGCGTTCGGTGCCTGGACAGAGCCGCGCGCGGTGCCGCGGGCGGAACGCGTACCGTCCGAGCCTTCATAGGCGGCCCGGTCGGCCGGGGACAGCGTGGCGAGGAGCCGCTGCGCGTCGGCCAGTTTGGTCCTGATCGTCGCCTTGTGCTTCTTCAGCTCGGCCTGGCGCGCCGTCAGCGCCGCCAGCTTTCCCCTGGCCTGCGAGCGCAGCTGGTCGATCCGGGCGACCTGGCGCTCCACCCCGTCGACCTCGGCGGCCTGGCGGTCGCCGATCCGGTCCACGTACGAGGCGCGCTCCAGATACTGGTCGGGGTCGGAGGAGAGCGCCAGCTGCACGGACGGATCGAGGCCGCCGGTGCGGTACTGGGCGGCGGCGAGGGAGCCCAGCGCGTTGCGCGAGGCGTTGAGGCGCTCGGTCCCGCGGGCGGCCTCGTCGCGCAGTGAGTCGACGGCATCGGCGGCGGCGGTCGCCTTCTCCTTCGCGCCGTTGTACTGCTCGGTGGCGACTTCCGCGTCGTGGTACAGCCGGTCCACCTCTGCCCTGACCTGGGCGGGGGTGCGCTGGGGGTCGGCGTGCGCGGAGCCGGGCAGGGCGGCAGCGGTGGCGGCCCCGGCAAGGGCGAGGGTGGCTGCGGTGCGGGCAGCAGAGCCGGTGTACGGGCGCTGCTTGGGTTTCCGATGCGCTGCCACGGGGGCGTGCGTCCTTCCTGACGACTGCCCGTCGGGGACTACCGGCGGGCCCGCCCGAGGTCCGGCGGCGGGTCGCCAACAGGGGAGCGGCCCGCCGCCGGACCTCTCGGCGGGGTGACCGGCCTGCCGTCCGGCTGCGGAGCGGCGGTGAAGCCGGTCACCTGGTCAGGACGCTAAACCCGGGACAGGGGGAAGAGTCGCAATGACGCCTATTGCCTGAATTTAGCGCGACACTGTCGCTAGCTGATCGAAAAAATTGCATCAAAGTCGGGCAATAGGTGCAGGCGTGAGTAAAGTGCCAGTAAGTCGCACCTGCCTGCGGAGTGGTGATATGGGCAAGGCTAGGCTGCGGACCCATGGACGTACTCATCAATGTCTTCGTCGCCCTGCACATCATCGGCATCGCCTCTCTGCTGGGCGGTTTCCTGACCCAGATGAAGGCGATGGGCGCGGGCACGGCCCGGTTCGTCCCGGCGATGCTGCACGGTGCGCTGACGATGCTGGTCACCGGTGTCGCACTGGTCGGGCTCAACGAGGCCGACGGCCATCACGTGAACAACATCAAGATCGGGGTCAAGCTGCTGCTCCTGGTCGTGATCCTCGCGCTCGTCTACGTCAAGAGGGACGAGGAGAAGGTCGACAAGGGCGCCTTCGCGGCAGTGGGCGGCCTGACGATCGCCAACATCTTCATCGCCACGCTCTGGACATGAGCCGGCCAGGCCGGCCCTGCGTCACCGGGCGGGCCCGGACCCGGGCCCGCCCGGTGACCGGCAGCCGAGGGGATGGCGGCGTGAGCCGCTACGCCGGTCGCACGCTGCCGTAGATCGGCATGTAGTAGATCGACTCCTCGCGCACATTCGCCCCCGGCTTCGGTGCGTGGATCATCATTCCGTCGCCCTTGTAGATGCCGACGTGGCTGATGTCGTCGTAGAAGAACACGAGGTCGCCCGGCCGCAGATCCGCCGTGGCGACCCGGGTGCCTGTCTCCACTTGGTCCCAGGTGGTGCGCGGGATGTCGACGCCCGCGGCCTTCCACGCGGCCTGGGTGAGCCCGGAGCAGTCGTACGAGGAGGGGCCCGTCGCGCCCCAGACGTACGGCTTGCCGATCTGGGCCGTGGCGAAGGCGATGACCTTCTCCGCCTTGGTGGTGTCGCTGGTGTCCGAGCCCGTTCCGGTGCCGGTTTCCGTGCCCGTTCCCGTACCGCTGCCGGATTCCGCCTCCTTCGCGGCCTCCGCGGCCTTGCGGTCCGCCTCCGCCTTGGCAGCGGCCTGCTGCTGCGCCAGCTCCTGCGCCTTGCGCTTGGCCTCCGCCTCCTTCTCGCGCTCCAGCGCCGCGAGCCGCGCCTTCTCCTCGGCGGTCAGCTCCGACAGCATCGCGCGCGCCTCGCCCAGCTTCTCCTGGACGTTCTGCTTGCTGGTGCGCAGCGTGGTCTGCGTCGCGGTCAGCGTCTCCAAACTCTGCACCGCTTCGGCCCGCTCCTTCGACGCCTTGGCCTGCTGCGTACGGAAGTCCGTGACCGCCTTCTGCTGCTGACCGGTCAGCCGGCTCATCAGCTGGTTCTGGTCGAAGTACGACTGCGGGTCGTCGGCCAGGAGGAAGGTGGTGCTCGGCGCGATGGAGCCCGTGCGGTACTGCGCGGCCGCGTAGGCGCCGAGAGTCCTGCGGGCGTCGTTGAGCTTGTCGGCGCGCTTCGCCACGTCCTCCAGCAGGGAGTCGACCTTGGCGCGCTGGGTGGCGGAGGCTTCCTTCGCCCGGTTGTACTGCTGGGTCGCGGCGCCCGCCTGCCGGTAGAGGTCGTCGACCTTCTTCTGGACGTCCTCGATGCTGGGCTTCGGAGAGGGCGCGGCCGTGGCGCTCTGCGTGGAGAGCAGGGTCACGGATGCCAGAGCGGCCGTCGTGAGCCCGATGGCCGGTGTGGTGGTGCGCACCCGGGTGCGCGGTTTGCGATGCGACGCCAAGGTCGGCATCTCCTTCCGTGGACCGCCTACCGGGTTAGCTGTCGGGTTCGGGCGGAACGGAAGGCTGCCCTACGGTCCGAGTGGGGATAAGGACCGATTCACCCCGTTGCTGCGCATGGGTCCCCGGTTCCGAACTCCCGCGTGGGCAGCCCGGATTCGGCGCGGGCGCCCGGTCGGCGTGGTTCGCCTCAGGGGGTACGGGCCGCCCGGTCGAGCACGCTAGCCAAACCATGATGCTGCTGTGAAGGTTGATGTTCGATATGCCCGATACATTTTCGTGATCTCGGCGAAGTGGGGCGGCAGGGGCGGGCAAGGGCCCGGAATCCCTTACGCGGCGTGGGTGCACGCTCTCGTTGTGTGCCCTCCCGTCGGGCGCGGTGCGCCATGCGGCCGCCGGGTGTCGGTGCGGCGGCCTAGACTCGACAAGCGATGAGCAGCCTCTTTGACGACAGCTTCCTGGCCGGCCTCCAGCACTCGGAGGAAGAGCCCCCGCCGCCCCCCGAGGACTCCGCACCCGAAGCGGTGCCGGAGGACCTCTTCGCGGGCGTGTTCGACGGGCCCCCGCCGCCGAGGGACGCGTACTACCGCGACGGCGCGCACCGCCCCGTCATCGACTCCGCGGCGCTCCTCGACGGGCTGAACACCGAACAGCGCGCCGCCGTGGTCCACGCGGGCTCCCCCCTGCTCATCGTCGCCGGAGCGGGTTCCGGCAAGACCCGGGTGCTGACCCACCGGATCGCCCACCTCCTCGCCGAGCGCGGGGTGCACCCCGGCCAGATCCTGGCGATCACCTTCACCAACAAGGCCGCGGGCGAGATGAAGGAGCGTGTCGAGCAGCTCGTCGGACCGCGCGCCAACGCCATCTGGGTCATGACCTTCCACAGCGCGTGCGTACGCATCCTGCGCCGCGAATCGAAGAAGCTCGGCTTCACCTCGTCGTTCTCGATCTACGACGCCGCCGACTCCAAGCGGCTGATGGCCCTGGTCTGCCGCGATCTCGACCTCGACCCGAAGCGCTTCCCACCGAAGTCGTTCACGGCCAAGGTCTCCAACCTGAAGAACGAACTGATCGACGAGGAGATCTTCGCCGGCCAGGCCGCGGACGGCTTCGAGAAGACCCTTGCCCAGGCCTACGCGATGTACCAGTCCCGGCTGCGCGAGGCCAACGCGCTGGACTTCGACGACATCATCATGACGACGGTCCATCTGCTCCAGGCGTTTCCCGATGTCGCCGAGCACTACCGCCGCCGCTTCCGGCACGTCCTGGTCGACGAGTACCAGGACACCAACCACGCCCAGTACACCCTCGTGCGCGAACTGGTCGGCCCGGCCGGCGAGGGCGACGCCCCCGCCGAGCTGTGCGTCGTCGGTGACGCGGACCAGTCGATCTACGCCTTCCGCGGCGCGACCATCCGCAACATCCTCCAGTTCGAGGAGGACTACCCGACCGCGACCACGATCCTCCTGGAGCAGAACTACCGCTCCACACAGACGATCCTGTCCGCCGCCAACGCGGTCATCGAGCGCAACGAGAGCCGCCGCCCCAAGAACCTCTGGACGAACGCCGGCACGGGCGCCCGGATCACCGGCTACGTCGCCGACACCGAGCACGACGAGGCCCAGTTCGTCGCCGACGAGATCGACCGGCTCACCGACGTGGGCGACGCCAAGGCAGGCGACGTCGCGATCTTCTACCGTACGAACGCGCAGTCCCGCGTCTTCGAAGAGATCTTCATCCGCGTCGGACTGCCCTACAAGGTCGTCGGCGGTGTGCGCTTCTACGAGCGCAAGGAGGTCCGTGACGTCCTGGCCTACCTCCGAGTCCTCGCCAACCCCGAGGACACCGTGCCGCTGCGCCGCATCCTCAACGTCCCCAAGCGCGGCATCGGCGACCGCGCCGAGGCGATGATCGACGCGCTGTCCCTGCGCGAGAAGATCACCTTCTCGCAGGCGCTGCGCCGGGTCGACGAGGCGTACGGCATGGCGGCCCGCTCGGCCAACGCCGTCAAGCGGTTCAACACGCTGATGGAGGAGCTGCGCACGATCGTCGATTCCGGCGCGGGTCCGGCGGTGGTCCTGGAGGCCGTCCTGGAGCGCACCGGCTACCTCGCCGAGCTCCAGGCGTCCACCGACCCGCAGGACGAGACCCGCATCGAGAACCTTCAGGAACTCGCCGCCGTCGCCCTCGAATTCGAGCAGGAGCGGGGCGAGTCCGGCGAGGAGGGCACGGGCACGCTCGCTGAATTCCTGGAGAGGGTCGCGCTCGTCGCCGACTCCGACCAGATCCCCGACGAGGACGAGGACGGCTCCGGAGTCATCACCCTGATGACACTGCACACCGCGAAGGGCCTCGAATTCCCGGTGGTCTTCCTGACCGGCATGGAGGACGGCGTCTTCCCGCACATGCGTGCGCTCGGTCAGGTCAAGGAGCTGGAGGAAGAGCGGCGGCTCGCGTACGTGGGCATCACCCGGGCCCGCGAGCGGCTCTATCTGACGCGGGCGGCGATGCGCAGTGCGTGGGGGCAGCCCTCGTACAACCCGCCGTCGCGGTTCCTGGAGGAGATCCCGGACCAGCACCTGGAGTGGAAGCGGACCGGGCCGATGGCAGCTCCGGCCGGACCGACGTCGGGGATCACCTCGTCGCTGTCCTCGTCGCGCTCGCGCTCCGGCCCCTCGGGCTTCGCGACCCGGCGCACCTCGGACAAGCCGACGATCGCGCTGGCCGTCGGGGACCGGGTCACGCACGACCAGTTCGGGCTCGGTACGGTGACGGCGGTCGAGGGGATCGGCGACCAGGCGAAGGCGACGGTCGACTTCGGGGACGAGCGGCCGAAGAAGCTGCTGCTGCGGTACGCGCCGGTCGAGAAGCTGTAGGCGGGGCGGCAGCCGGGGCCGTTGCTCCGGCTGCCGGGCGCGGGGGGTTGGGCGCCGGGCGCCGGGCGTTGACCGCCGGGCGCCGGGCGCGGGCGTCGGCCGCCGGGTGGCTCAGTTCGGGTCGACGCCGTGACTGCGGAGCCAGGGGAGCGGGTCTATCGCCGCGCCACCACCGGGCCGCACTTCGAAGTGCAGGTGCGGGCCGGTCGAGTTCCCGGAGTCACCGGAGTACGCGATGACGTCACCGGCCTTGACCGGGCCCGAACGGATTCGGGTGCTGCTCAGGTGGCAGTACCAGGTCTCGGTCCCGTCGGCCATGGTGACGATCGCCATGTTCCCGTAGGCGCTGTTCAACTGGGTGCGTACGGTGCCGTCGGTCGCGGCCATCACGGGTGTGCCGTACGAGACGGGGAAGTCGATGCCCGTGTGCACGGACATCCAGTTGACGCCCGCCTGGCCGTAGTACGCACTGAGGCCGTGCTGCGCGACCGGCATGACGTACTTGGGGCGCAGGGCCTCCTTGCGGGCGGCCTCTTCCTCGCGCTTCTTCTTCTCGGCGGCCTGCCGCTCCCTTAGGTCGATGCGTTCCTGGGTGCGGCTGGCGCGGTCGGCGAAGTTCTCGGCGTCGGCGCTGAGGTTGGCGAGCTGGGCGTCCAGCTTGTTGTTGGCGGCGACCGGCTTGACGGAGCCGGGGTCGGCGGTCGCCAACGTGGTCGTGCTGTCGTCCTTCTTCTCCTCGCTGCCCAGTCCGCCGACGGAGGCTGCGGCGATACCGGCCACGCTCATCACGCAGGCAGAGGGAACGACGACCGCGAGGAGCGCGGAACGCTTCGCGGGGGAACGCCGCCGACTGCGGCTGCCGCCACCACCGCTGCGGGTGGCGAGGCGGCTCAGGGGGCGGCGCGGGTCGGGCACGGCGTCGGCTGGGGCTTCGTGTCCGTCGGCGTCGTGCCCGTCCGAACCGAAGTCCGTCTCCGGGAGGCTGAACTCGGCGGTGCGGTAGGGCTCGTACGGGTCGTGGGAGTCCTGGTCCGTATAGGACTCGTACGGCTGGTGCGCCTCGTGCGCCTCTTGTACTTCGTGTGCCTCTTGCGCTTCGTGCAACACCTGTGCGGTTTGCGCAGTTTGCGCGGTTTGCTGATCGTGCTCGGGCGTGGCGCCGGTGTTCCAGGCGGTGGCGTCGTACGCGCCGGTGTCGTACGTGGCCATGTCGGCCGTCGCCCACTGGCCGGTCCGGTACCAGTCGTTGGTGTCCCACTGGCCGGTGGCGTCCGGGGTGCCGCCCTGTGCCGGAATGTTGGCGAAGGTGGCGGTGGCGGCCGTGGTCGCTGCCGTGCCGTAGTCGGCGGGCGTCCAGGTGGCTGTGGTGTCGTACGTCGGACCTGCGGCGTACTGCTGCTGGGGCTGCGCCGCGTACGGGGCGTAGGCGTCGTACGAGGTGGTCGGGTGTGCGCCCGTGTCCCACTGCGTGGAGTCGTACTGGCCGCTGTGACCGGCCTGCCCGGTGTCGTAGCCCGTGTCGTACGTGCCGTCGTAGCCGCCGGGGAGGGAGCCGAAGAGTGGATCGGTGTCGAAGCTGCCGGTGGATTGACCGTCATATTCGGCGTACCCGGCGTGGGGGTGCTGGTCGTCCACCAACTTCTCTCTCGCCTCGGCAGCAGGACCTGTGGTCTGGGGTCCGGCGGGGGGACCCCAGGGGAAGCAGTGGCCGCGACTGTACCCGGCGGTACGCGACGTCGACAATCTTCGACAGGTTCGAGCGGCTCAGGAAACGGGCAATCGGCCGTGTTTCGACAGGCTGTCCACACAGCCTTGGCTCTATGTTCGAAACGCGTTCTATTTGCGGGGTCTTCGGCGGGATGCGGCGGGGCGGGGTCCGTCCCGATCAGGCCACCGAAGCGGCTCCGGTAGATCCGGCCGTTCCGGCAGCTTCTGTGGCTCCTGTAGCCCCTGTAGCCCCTGTAGCCCTTGTGGCTCCTGTGGCTCCGGCCGTTCCTGCGGCTTCGATCGTCGTCGATTCGCGGGACTCCAGCGCCTGCCGGACCGCGGCGGCGACGGTCGGGTGCATCGGGAGTGCGAGATGGCCGATGCCGCTGACGCGTACGTTGAGCGCGTCGAGATCCGGGTGGTCGATGCAGGCCGCCTCGACCGGGACGATCATCCGGTCCAGCTCGCTCCAGAAGCTCACGAACCGGGTGCGGCAGCCGGGCGCCGGCCTGCGCAATTCCTCGATCGGTGCGGAGCCCGTACGCATCTGGCGCACGATGGGGATGGCGCTCGCCAGCGGGGCGACGTCCGTGCCCCCGTGCGGTGTGCCGAGGGTGACCAGCGTGCGCACGCGCTGGTCACCGCCCAACCGCTGGACGTAGTAGCGGGCGATCAGGCCGCCGAGGCTGTGCCCGACGATGTCGACCTCGTGGTGTCCGGTGCGGGCGCAGATCTCTTCGACGTGCCGCCCGAGCAGCTCGGCCGCTGCACGGATGTCGCAGGTCAGCGGCGAGTAATTGAGCGATTCCAGATGGCGCCAGCCGTGCCGGGCGAGGGAGCGGCGCAGCAGGACGAAGACCGAACGGTTGTCGATGAAGCCGTGCAGGAGCACGACGGGCGGCCGGTCGCTGCCCTCGGTGGGCAGGGCGGACATCCCGGCGGGTGTGGGTGCGGGTGTGGGTGTGGGCGGTTCGGCCGGGAGTGGCGGGGGCCGCCGCTCCCCGGTGATGCCGGTGGGGTAGAGGAGCGCATGCCCGGCCAGGACCACCAGCTCGAGTGCGGTGGCCTTGAGCAGCGCGGATGACAGCCGGGTGCAGCACAGACACGGCCGACGCGGCAGTAGGGGAAGGAAAGGCAGGACCTGCATGGCCGACCTCCTGCTTCGGCAAGCGGGGAGGCGGCTCCGGCCCCGTATGCCCTCGTGGGGTGCCGTTGCGGAGGTACGGCCGTCCCGCCCGGCCACCCGACCGGGGGTTCGGCCTCGATTCGCAGGCCCCTGTTCACCGGTGGTGACGACCGGTGAACGACCGGCCGACGCGCCCGATGCCGATGGGCCCGGCGGGCCGTACCACCGTGCCGCGCGGCTGGCGGCGCGGTGGTACGGCGACCTTTGTAGCGGCTCCCCTGGCGGCCGGTCCCGCACGGCAGGTGTGCCGCGTCAAGCGGGAACGGCGCCCGGTGAACATGTCCCACGTGTGATTTCCCCCTCCCCGCCCACCGCGAAACGACGGGTTGCGGGATGCTGTCGATAACGTTCGTTCACATCCCCGGCCCTTCAGGCGCGGGAGAGGCATGTGGAGGCAGTGATGGGTGTGACCGGTCCGATCCGTGTGGTGGTGGCCAAGCCGGGCCTGGACGGCCATGATCGCGGGGCCAAGGTGATCGCGCGGGCGCTGCGTGACGCCGGTATGGAAGTCATCTACACCGGGCTCCACCAGACGCCCGAGCAGATCGTGGACACCGCAATCCAGGAGGACGCCGACGCGATCGGCCTCTCGATCCTCTCCGGTGCGCACAACACGCTCTTCGCCAAGGTGATCGAGCTGCTGAAGGAGCGCGACGCTGAGGACATCAAGGTCTTCGGCGGCGGCATCATCCCGGAGGCGGACATCGCACCGCTGAAGGATCAGGGCGTCGCGGAGATCTTCACCCCGGGTGCGACGACGGCGTCGATCGTCGACTGGGTCAACGCGAACGTCCGCCACCCCGCGGACGCCTGACTCCCCCGCCGCGAGGCAGCGGGCCGAATGGTCCGCTTGCCCCGGGTGGTGCGTCGGGGACGGCTGTACGGGGCCGGTCGTCTCGGACTGGTCGCCCCGGGCCGGTTGGTCGGAATCGCTCGCCCGGGACCGGCGCTTTGGGCCGCCTGTACCGCTTGCCCGCGACAGGGTGGCCGGGACGGTGTAGTGCTTGCCCGGGACCGGCGCATTGGGCCGCCTGTACCGCTTGCCCGGGACGGGGTGCCCGGGACGGCTGTACCGCTTGCCTGGGACGGGGTGACCGGGCCGCCCGTACCGTTTGCCCGGGACGGGGTGCCCGGGCTGGGCGCCTGCCCCTCTGCCGGACACTCTGCCCCCGGGCCCGCTTCCTGCCCGCGCCCGGCTTCTCCGCCCGGGGCCTCGCTCAGTTTCCGGATGCTCGGCCTGGGGCTTCGGTCCTCGGGCGCCGCCTCGCCGGGGTCTGGGACATTCGACCCAGGGTTTCGGTCCTCGGGCGCTGCCCCGCCCAGTCCCGGACCTTCGCCCCAGGGCCTCGCGGCCCTCAGCCGCCCGGCCCCCCGCGCCAAAGCGCCCGATGCCTGCTGACCGCGCCCCGGCTCGGAGCCCGCCGCACCCTCAGCCCGGTATCAGTTCCAAGTCCATCGTCGCGCGCAGGCGCAGCGTGGAGACCAGTCGCTGGAAGGCCTCCGACCAGTAGCCGTTCGCGCCCGGTGAGGCGTCCTCCGGTTCGTCCGGGGTGGTGGTGAGGACCTCCAAGCGGTCTGCCTCGGACGGGTCCAGGCAGCGCTCGGCGAGGCCCATCACGCCGCTGAAGCTCCAGGGATAGCTGCCCGCGTCCCGGGCGATGTCCAGGGCGTCGACGACCGAGCGGCCGAGTGGCTCGGCCCAGGGTGTCGGGCAGACCCCGAGCAGTTGAAAGGCCTCCGACAGCCCGTGGGCCGCGATGAAGTCGGCCACCCATTCGGCCCGTTGGGCTGAGGGAAGCACGGCGAGCAGCTTCGACCGCTCGGCGAGCGACGCCGTACCGGGGCCGTTCGACGGGGGGACGGAGGGGGTGCCGAGCAGTGCGCGGGCCCACTCCGGATCCCGCTGCCGCACCGCTGCCCGGCACCATGCCGCGTGCAGTTCGTCGGCCCAGCCGTCGGCCACCGGCAGGGCGACGATCTCTTGTGCGGTGCGGCCACCGAACCGCCCCGGCCAGGCGGCGAGCGGGGTCGCCTCCACCAACTGTCCCAGCCACCAGGACCGTTCGCCCCGACCGGACGGCGCAGCCGCGACCACGCCGTCGCGCTCCATCGCGGCGTCGCATTCGTGCGGGGCCTCCACGGCGACCGAGGTGTCGTCTCCCGTCAGGTCCGGGCTCACGCAGGACATCGCACGGTCCGCCATCCGGCCGGCGAACGCCGACTCCGGCAGCGCGGACAGCAGTTCGGCAGCCGTCGAGCGGACATTGCGACTGCGGTCGGAAAGGGACTGTTCCAGGAAGGCCTCGTCCGCTCCGGACAGCCCGGTGCGCAGCGAATCGAGGAACATCAGCCGGTCCTCGGCGCGCTCGGTCGTCCACGTGGTGGCGAGCAGTGCGAGCGCTTCAGCGGGATCGTGCGCCCGTACGGCCCCGAGCAGCGCGATCCGTTCGGCGAACAGGCCCTCCTCCCACAGCCGGGTGACCGCTGCCGGCTCCGTGACGTCGGGCAGCGACGAGCTGCCTGACGAGCCGCGCAGAGCGAACTTCCACTCGGGGTTCAGCCCGGCCAGCCACAGCCCGCGCGGCCCGGCGAAGGCCAGGGCCTGCGGCCGCAGATCGGTACGGGACCTGGCCGCGTCCAGCAGGGGCGGGAGCAGTGCGGCCGGGGCCCGGAAACCGTGCTGATTGGCGATCGCCAGCCACTGGGGGATCAGCTCCGTGAGATCAGGAGCCGTGCCGCGTCGGCCCCCCGCGCCGCCGGGTGCCGACCGGTCCGCGAGCAGTTTGGCGAGCCTGCGCCGGGCGGCCGGGGGCAGCGGCGGCCGAGGGTCCGCGGGCGCCGGCTCGGGCCGGGCGGCCGCGGAGGCGGGCAGCAGTCCCGCCCGGCGCCGCACGGTGTGGAGCGCCGCCGCGTCCAGCAAGGCGGCCGGTCCGCCGCCTCCCTCGGCCGGGCGGCGGTCGGTGCCGAGAAGCGCCGACGTGACGAGCTCTTCCCATGGCGCGGGTGCGATGGTGCGAGGCATTGGGTCCCCCTTCGAATCCAACGTCAGATGAGCGGCACGGTCTCGGACGTCGTGTCGACGCTGCTGCGGCCGACGCCGTCGGCATCGACTCCGTGGGTTCCGGCGTCGGCTCCGGCGTCTGCGTCCGTGCACCAGGCCGCGAGCGGGTCGAAGCCGCGGTGGCCGCATTCGCCGAAGACCGTGACCGGGGAGCCGCCGGAGAGCGCGACGAGCTTCCACAGTCCGGGCCGGGACAGAGCCGCCGGGGCGATGGGCAGGGCCGCATCGCCCGCCGCGTCGACCAGTTGCCAGCCGTCCCCCGACGGCACGGGTATGACCTTGTGCAGCGTCACCGGCCAGGCCTCCAGCCAGGGGTCGTCCCGCAGGGCGTGTCCGTACGCGCCGATCGCGGACGCCGCCGTGTCACCCGGTGGTGGGGCGCCGGCCGGTGACGGGACACCGAACTGCCGGACCAGCTCCGCCCGTAGCCGGCCGGCACCCGGATAGGGCGTGATTTCGGCGTCGATGGTGACGCCCACCGGCAGTGCCAGCGCGGGGGAGCGCCCGGCCGCCCCGAAGGAGAGCAGCAGTGCCGTACGGCCCGAGTCTCTCCCGTACAGCCAGATACGACGCGTGACGATCTTGCCGTCCGGGGTGTCGTACTGGGCGAGGACCAGCCAGTGGTCGCGGACCGGTGGGCCCTCGGCGGGGGCGGTCAGCCCCACACGGGTACGGACCGTGGCCGCCAGTGGCTCCGGCAGCCGGTCGATGCCCAGCCAAGCGCTGTCCAGCAGGTGCAGCAGCGCGCACCCCTCCAGCAGCCGCACCGGCCAGCCCGGCCCGGACGCCGGTATGGAGCCCAAGTCCCTTACCCGGGCGGCCAGTCCGGGGGCCTGGGCGTCGACCATGCGGGCTGCCGTCTCCTCCCACAGTCCGTACCCCGACTGATCGGCTGCTGCCAGACCGCCGCGCAGCAGGTCCATCAGGCGCTGCTCCAGTTCCTGTGCGCCACCGGTGATCCGCTCGGCCCGGCGCTCGGCGCGCCGCCGGGCGGCCTCCGGGTCGGCCGGGCCCGTGGCCGAGGCGCCGCCCGCCGTCGGCCCATCCTTCTCCGCCTTCTCCGACGCACGCTTGCGACGGCCCGTCAGCCACTTACCGGCCCAGTCGGGCACCTCGCCCGAGGGCAGGGCCGATTCGCCGGACGCCCAGACCAGCAGCAGGCCCAGCGCGTGCTTGCACGGGAACTTCCGGCTGGGGCAACTACACGTGTACGCGGGGCCGGTGGTGTCCACCACCGTTTGATACGGCTTGCTTCCGCTTCCCTTGCACAGACCCCACACCGCACCCGAACCATCACACCCGCCGCCCGACCACGGGCCGGTCGAACCGAGCTTGCTTCCCGCCTTGCGTGACGACTCGTCAGGAGCCAGGGCCAGGACCTGCTCCACCGTCCAGCGCGCAGCCGGGTCGGCGGTGCGCAAGGGTTCTCCCCCGTGAGATAGCAGCATGGGAACGACGGTAGAACGCACCACTGACAATCGGCCCGATCGCCCTGGACGAGGGCGGGGCCGATGTCACCTGCTCGATCACGCACAAGGGCGAGGTCATCAAGGAGGCCAAGGGTGGGGCCTTGCCTCATCGCAGCGGGCGGCTGCGTCGCCATCTCGCCGGTGACCGGCTGAACTCTCCGACCGCAGCGGGCGAATCGGCCCCGACCCGCAGTCGGAGCCGATTGTCAGTGCCATGGTGCACCGTGGGAACCACATCAGGTCGACCGATCTGGAGGGGGATCCATGACCGTGTCCGAAACCATCGCCGCCGTCGGCGCGCAGGCCCTGCGACCGCATGCGGAGGACGCCTTCGCCCATGAGCTGAAGGCCCTTGCCGCGGCCGACGACCGCCCGAGGCCCGCCCGTTGGCAGCTGTCCCCGTGGGCCGTCGCCACCTACCTGCTCGGCGGCACACTGCCGGACGGCACGGTGATCACGCCCAAGTACGTCGGGCCGCGCCGCCTCGTCGAAGTCGCCGTGACCACACTCGCCACCGACCGCGCCCTGCTGCTCCTCGGCGTTCCCGGCACCGCCAAGACCTGGGTCTCCGAGCATCTCGCGGCCGCCGTCAGCGGCGACTCGACGCTGCTCGTCCAGGGCACGGCGGGCACCCCGGAGGAAGCCGTCCGCTACGGCTGGAACTACGCGCAACTGCTTGCGCACGGGCCCAGCCGTGACGCCCTCGTGCCGAGCCCGCTCATGCGCGCCATGTCCGACGGCATGACCGCGCGGATCGAGGAACTCACCCGTATCCCCGCCGATGTGCAGGACTCGCTCATCACGATCCTGTCGGAGAAGACGCTCCCCGTCCCCGAACTGGGGCAGGAGGTCCAGGCGGTCCGCGGCTTCAACGTCATCGCCACGGCCAACGACCGCGACCGCGGAGTCAACGAGCTGTCCAGCGCGCTGCGCCGCCGGTTCAACACCGTCGTGCTGCCGCTGCCCGCCACCCCCGACGCAGAGGTCGACATCGTGTCCCGGCGCGTCGATCAGATAGGGCGTTCGCTCGACCTCCCCGCCGCGCCTGACGGCATGGCCGAGATCCGTCGCGTCGTCACGGTCTTCCGCGAGCTGCGCGACGGAGTCACCACCGACGGCCGCACCAAACTCAAGTCCCCTTCAGGAACGTTGTCGACGGCCGAGGCGATCTCCGTCGTCACCAACGGTCTGGCGCTGGCCGCGCACTTCGGTGACGGGGTGCTGCGTCCCGGTGATGTGGCGGCGGGCATCCTCGGCGCGGTCGTCCGCGACCCCGCGGCAGACCGGGTGGTCTGGCAGGAGTATCTGGAGACCGTCGTCCGGGAGCGGGACGGGTGGAAGGACTTCTACCGCGCCTGCCGCGAGGTATCCGCATGACCGGGGCCGCGCGTCCTGTAGGACCGCTGCTGCTGGGCGTGCGGCACCACGGACCGGGCTCGGCCCGAGCCGTGCGTGCGGCCCTGGATGCCGCCCGCCCGCGAGCCGTGCTGATCGAGGGGCCTCCGGAGGGCGACGCACTGCTGCCGTTGGCCGCCGACGAGCAGATGCGGCCGCCGGTCGCGCTCCTCGCCCACGTTGTGGACGACCCGGGACAGGCGGCGTTCTGGCCGCTGGCCGCGTTCTCGCCCGAGTGGGTCGCGATCCGCTGGGCGCTGGCTCATGACGTCCCGGTCCGCTTCATTGACCTGCCCGCGGCGAACTCCCTGGCCATGACACAGGCAGCGGAACGCGAAGCGGGCGGAGGCGGAGGTGCGGACGGGGACGGGGGAGTGGACGGGGACAGGAAGGGGGAGGCAGGGCCGGCTACGGGCGACTCGCCCGCGCAGGCCCCGGTCGACCCCATCGGCGTACTGGCCAGGACCGCGGGATACGACGACCCGGAGCGCTGGTGGGAGGACGTCGTTGAACACCGCACCCGGGGCGGCGAAGCCGTCGACCCGCGGGCACCGTTCGCCGCGCTCGCCGAGGCCATGACGGCCCTGCGCGAGGTGTACGGGGACGGCGGCCATCCCCGGGACGCCGTGCGGGAGGCGTACATGCGCATCCAGCTGCGCAAGGCAGCAAAGGAGTTCGGCGACGACATCGCGGCCGTCTGCGGCGCCTGGCATGTGCCCGCGCTCGCCACGAAGACCACACTGGCCGCCGACCGCGCCCTGCTCAAGGGGCTGCCCAAGGTCAAAGCCGAATTGACCTGGGTGCCCTGGTCGCACCGCCGGCTCGCCCGGCACAGCGGATACGGCGCGGGCATCGACTCGCCCGGCTGGTACGGACACCTCTTCGACGCCACCGACCGCCCGATCGAGCGATGGATGACGAAGGTCGCCGGACTCCTGCGCGACGAGGACCGGTTCGTGTCGTCCGCCCATGTCATCGAGGCCGTCCGACTCGCCGAGACACTCGCCGCCATGCGCGGACGCCCGCTCGCCGGGCTGAGCGAGACGACCGACGCGATCCGGTCCGTCATGTGCGAAGGCTCCGATGTGCCGCTCGCGCTCGTACAGGACCGGCTGATCGTCGGCGAGACACTCGGCGAAGTACCGGACACCGCCCCCGCCGTACCCCTGCAACGCGACCTCACCCGACAGCAGCGCAGGCTCCGGCTCAAACCGGAGGCGCTGGAGCGGGAGCTGGAGCTCGACCTGCGCAAGGACACCGACGCGGCCCGCAGCCGGCTGCTCCACCGGCTGCGGATCCTCGCCGTCGGCTGGGGGGAGCCCGCCGCTGGCCGGGGGAGCACCGGCACGTTCCGGGAGAGCTGGCGGCTGCGCTGGGAACCCGAGTTGTACGTACGGGTCGCAGAGGCCGGGACATGGGGCACCACCGTGCTCTCCGCGGCGACCGCCAAGGCCGAGTCCCAGGCGGCTTCGGCGACCGCACTCGCCGAGGTCACCGCACTTGCCGAGCAGTGCCTCCTCGCGGAACTGCCCGACGCGCTGCCCGTGGTGATGCGGGCCCTCGCCGACCGCGCCGCGCTCGACGCCGACGTCGGCCATCTCGCCGACGCCCTGCCCGCGCTCGCCCGAACCCTGCGCTACGGCGACGTGCGGTCCACGGACACCGCGGCACTCGCGGAGGTCGCGGCCGGGCTCGCCGAGCGGATCTGCGTCGCACTGCCACCCGCCTGCGCCGGGCTCGACACCGACGGCGCCGCCGAACTGCGCCGCCGGGTGGACGGGGTGCACACCGCGATCGGGCTGCTCACCGGGGCCGTCCCCGATGACACGGACGGGCTGCGCGAGCGCTGGACCGCCGTACTGCACAAGCTCGCCGCCCGGGACACGGTCGCGGGCGTCATCCGGGGCCGCGCGGCCCGTCTGCTGCTCGACGAAGGACGGCTCGCAAAGGACGACGCGGCACGGCTGATGGGCCTGGCCCTCTCGCCCGGCACACCCCCGGCCGACGCCGCGGCCTGGATCGAGGGGTTCGTCGGCGGAGCAGCCGGGGGCGGCATGCTCCTCGTCCACGACGAGCGACTGCTCGGCCTGATCGACGCCTGGCTCAGTGGGGTTCCCGCCGACACCTTTGCCGATGTACTGCCCCTGCTGCGCCGCACCTTTGCCGCGTACGAAGCGGGTGTACGGCGCACGCTGGGCGAGCTCGTACGGCGCGGTCCGGCCGCCGGGGGACCGACAGCCACCGGCACCGGGGCGACGGCGCCCGGCTTCGGCCCCGGACTCGACGGGGCCCGGGCCGACGCGGTGATACCGGTGCTGCGCCTCCTGCTCGGTCCGGACACCGGCACCGATCCGGACCTGAGCACCACCGACCCGGACAAGAACGCCGAGAACGTCAAGGAACCGCTGGGGGCAACGGGATGACCATGGACACGGCCGGCACCACACCACCCCCGGCCCACAGCTCGTCGCCTGGCCCGGCCAACAGCTCGTCGCCCGGCCCGGCGGACCGCTCGGTTCGGCCCGGCCCGGCGGACGGCGAGCGGCTGCGCCGGTGGCGGTTGGTCCTGGGCGGGGACAGCGCCGAGAGCACCGGCTGCACCCTCACCGGACGCGACGCCGCGATGGACGGCGCGCTGACCGCGCTGTACGGCGGCGGGGGCGGACCGGGGGGCCGGGGCGGAAGCAACCGCTCGGCCGGACTCGGGGCCTCCGCCCCCTCCGTGGCCCGCTGGCTCGGCGACATCCGCACGTACTTCCCCAGCTCTGTCGTCCAGGTCATGCAGCGTGACGCGATCGACCGACTCGGCCTCTCCGCACTACTGCTGGAGCCGGAGATGCTGGAGGCCGTCGAGGCGGACGTCCATCTCGTCGGGACGCTCCTCTCGCTCAACAAGGCCATGCCCGAGACGACCAAGGAGACCGCAAGAGCGGTCGTGCACAAGGTCGTCGACGATCTGGAGAAGCGGCTCACCACCCGCACCCGGGCCACACTCACTGGCGCGCTGGACCGCTCGGCGAAGATCAACCGGCCGCGCCACCACGACATCGACTGGGACCGCACCATCCGGGCCAACCTCAAGAACTACCTCCCGGAGTACGGCACCGTCGTCCCCGAGCGGCTCATCGGCTACGGGCGGGCCGCGCAGTCCGTGAAGAAGGATGTGATCCTCTGCATCGACCAGTCGGGGTCGATGGCCGCCTCCGTCGTCTACGCCTCCGTCTTCGGCGCCGTACTCGCCTCGATGCGCGCCCTGCGGACCAGACTCGTCGTCTTCGACACGGCTGTGGTCGACCTCACCGACCAGCTCGACGACCCCGTCGACGTACTCTTCGGCACCCAGCTCGGCGGCGGCACCGACATCAACCGGGCCCTCGCCTACTGTCAGTCGCAGATCACCCGTCCCGCCGACACCGTCGTCGTCCTCATCAGCGACCTCTACGAGGGCGGCATACGCAACGAGATGCTGAAACGGGTCGCCGCGATGAAGACCTCCGGCGTGCAGTTCGTGACCCTCCTCGCGCTGTCCGACGAGGGCGCGCCCGCCTACGACCGCGACCATGCGGCAGCACTCGGCGCCCTGGGCGCACCCGCGTTCGCATGCACCCCGGACCTCTTCCCCGACGTGATGGCGGCGGCGATCGAGAAGAGGCCGCTTCCCATACCGGACAAGGAGACCCAGCAGTGATCACTCAGGCGCATCCGGGACCGGCGGCCTGACCGCCTGACCGCCCGGACCGCCCGCACCGCCTGACCGCCCAATCCGGGGCCCGTCCCCGTATCACCGCACCCGCAGCGATTTGTCCACTGCGACCCGGCCGCCGTCCTGATCTGTGACCGTAATCACCGCTCAGGTGTGATCTGCGATTTAGGGTCCTGCGGAGCACGGGGATAACCTGCGAGATGGACATGCCGCGTACCCGGGTCACCGTGTGCGCCTTCCTGGTGACAGAGCAGTCACGTTGCCCCTCGCGGCACGCCCACGCAGAAAACGAACCGCGAGACCATTGATTAAGGGACGGACGCGCGTGGACCTGTTCGAGTACCAGGCGAGGGACCTCTTCGCCAAGCACGGTGTACCGGTGCTGGCCGGTGAAGTCATCGACACGCCTGAGGCAGCCCGCGAGGCGACCGAGCGGCTGGGCGGCAAGTCGGTCGTCAAGGCGCAGGTGAAGGTCGGCGGCCGTGGCAAGGCCGGCGGCGTCAAGCTGGCAGCCACCCCCGACGAGGCGGTCGCCCGGGCGACCGACATCCTCGGCATGGACATCAAGGGCCACACGGTCCACAAGGTGATGATCGCCGAGACCGCTCCGGAGATTCTTGAGGAGTACTACGTCTCGTACCTCCTCGACCGCACCAACCGCACCTTCCTGGCCATGGCCTCGGTGCAGGGCGGCATGGACATCGAGGAGGTCGCGGAGAAGACCCCCGAGGCCCTCGCGAAGGTCCCGGTCGACTCCAACTCCGGAGTCACGATCGAGAAGGCCCGCGAGATCGTCGCCCAGGCGAAGTTCCCGGCCGAGGTGGCCGAGAAGGTTGCCGAGGTCCTGGTGACGCTGTGGGAGACCTTCGTCGCCGAGGACGCGCTCCTCGTCGAGGTCAACCCGCTCGCCAAGGTCGCCTCCGGCGACATCCTCGCGCTGGACGGCAAGGTGTCTCTCGACGAGAACGCCGACTTCCGTCAGCCCGAGCACGAGGCGCTCGAGGACAAGGCCGCGGCCAACCCCCTCGAGGCTGCCGCCAAGGCCAAGAACCTCAACTACGTCAAGCTCGACGGCGAGGTCGGCATCATCGGTAACGGTGCCGGTCTGGTCATGTCGACGCTGGACGTCGTCGCGTACGCCGGTGAGAGCCACGGCAACGTGAAGCCCGCCAACTTCCTCGACATCGGTGGCGGCGCCTCCGCCGAGGTCATGGCGAACGGCCTGGAGATCATCCTCGGCGACGCGGACGTCAAGTCCGTCTTCGTCAACGTCTTCGGTGGCATCACCGCGTGCGACGAGGTCGCCAACGGCATCGTCCAGGCGCTCGAGCTGCTCAAGTCCAAGGGCGAGGAAGTCACCAAGCCGCTGGTCGTGCGTCTCGACGGCAACAACGCGGAGCTGGGTCGCCAGATCCTTTCCGACGCCAACCACCCGCTCGTTCAGCGCGTGGACACCATGGACGGCGCGGCCGACAAGGCCGCCGAGCTCGCCGCGGCTGCGAAGTAAGGGACGAGGGACTCCAACACCATGGCTATCTTCCTCACCAAGGACAGCAAGGTCATCGTCCAGGGGATGACCGGTGCCACCGGCATGAAGCACACCAAGCTCATGCTCGCCGACGGCACCAACATCGTCGGCGGCGTGAACCCGCGCAAGGCCGGCACCTCCGTCGACTTCGACGGCAACGAGGTACCCGTGTTCGGGACCGTCGCCGAGGCGATGGAGAAGACCGGCGCGAACGTGTCGGTTCTCTTTGTGCCGCCGGCCTTCGCCAAGGCCGCCGTCGTCGAGGCGATCGACGCAGAGATCCCGCTCGCCGTCGTGATCACCGAGGGCATTGCCGTCCACGACTCCGCCGCCTTCTGGGCGTACGCGGGCTCGAAGGGCAACAAGACCCGGATCATCGGCCCGAACTGCCCCGGCCTGATCACCCCCGGTCAGTCCAACGCCGGCATCATCCCGGGCGACATCACCAAGCCCGGCCGGATCGGTCTCGTGTCCAAGTCCGGCACGCTGACCTACCAGATGATGTACGAGCTCCGTGACATCGGCTTCTCGTCCGCCGTCGGCATCGGTGGCGACCCGGTCATCGGCACGACGCACATCGACGCCCTCGCGGCGTTCGAGGCCGACCCCGAGACCGACCTGATCGTGATGATCGGCGAGATCGGCGGCGACGCCGAGGAGCGTGCGGCCGACTTCATCGCGAAGAACGTCACCAAGCCGGTCGTCGGTTACGTCGCGGGCTTCACCGCCCCCGAGGGCAAGACCATGGGCCACGCGGGCGCCATCGTCTCCGGCTCCTCCGGCACCGCGCAGGCGAAGAAGGAGGCCCTCGAGGCCGCCGGCGTCAAGGTCGGCAAGACGCCGACCGAGACCGCCAAGCTGGCGCGCGAGATCCTCGGCGCCTGATCGCTTCACCGCGTCGGAGCAGTACCGCAGTATCGCGTCACCGCACAGACGGCGCGGGCCCGCACCCCCGGTCAGGGGTACGGGCCCGCGCCGTCTGTGTCTGCTCTGTCTCGGCGCCCGTCGGCCGGTCCTGCCGCTCAGCCGACGGCTTCGGGGACCAGCCGGGCCGGACCCTGTACGAGCTCGCCCCGGAGTTTCTTCCGCAGTTTGAGGTCCTGCGGCGTCAGCTGCTGCGGACCGCCCCGTGGCGGCACCCCGCCGACCTGCTGAGGGGGTGACTGCGGGGTTTCGTACCGGGTCGGAGCAGTCGCCAGGGTGAACAGCGTCAGACCGATGAGCAGCACCGTGAAGAAAATGACCACCCTGGTCCACCGCTGGGCCCTGCGCTCGCTGTCCGTACGGATCGTGTCGGGCGCAGGGAGCGGGTCGGGCTGCTGGGCCTGGGCGAGCGCGTTCAGCTGTTGCTGCAGGAGCGCCGACTGCTCGGTGGGCGACGCCGACTCCGCCGGCTCAGGCAGCCGCTCTGCGACCGCGGCACGTGCGTTCATCAGCCTGCTCGCCGCCGCCGGGGTGCTGGCTTCCGTCTCCGCCGCGGTCTCCGGCAGGTCCAGGCCGACACCGTCGTAGAGCAGCAGGGTGCGGCGGTACGACGGCGGCAGGTCGAGCAGCGCGTCGAGCAGTGCGCGCGCACCGGGTTCGGCGGGCGGCGGGTCGAGCCGGCGGTGTGCGCGGCGCAGTTGGTTCCAGGGCGACAACGCGTATTCGTGCGCGGCGGCCCGCACCCAGCCCACCGGATCCCGGTCCACCGCGACCTCGGGCCAGCACTCCCAGGCCAGGGCGAAGGCCCGCGTGACGGACTCCAGGGAGAAGCTTCGGCGCCCGGTCAGCAGAAACGTCTGGCGGAAAAGGGCGGCGGCGCAGTGCTTGTACAGGGCATCGAATGCTTCGGCCGGCGCTTCTGGTGCTTGCGGTGCTTCTGGTGCCTCCGGCGCCTCGGCCGGTGTTTCCCGTGCCTCAGGTGCGGCATGAGTGGCGGATGCGCCGAATGCGCCCGATGCGCTGGATGCGGCGGGGAGATCGGGGGTGGTGCCGGGCTCGGTCGGGGCCATGGCGGTGCTCCCGGTGGCTTCGACGGGGGTCGGCGGACGGGACGGCGGTTTTGTGGATGTCACCGGCTTGGACAGCCTTGCGACCGTCGTCGGCGTCGCCGGGCGGGCTGTCCGCAGGGCCCGCGCTGGATGAAAAAGTACATAAACGCATATTGAGCGACACAGCGGCCTTTTGCCCGTTGCGCGGAATAAGTGCGTGTCGTTGGGAGCATTGCGGGGTGACCCAAGTGACCGAACGCAGCCCGTCGTTGTCGGCAGAGCAGAGCCGGTCCGCCGTTTTGGCCTTCACCTTCCTGCGTGGGGCGCTTGCGGCCGGGCTGGGGCTCGGCGCCCTCGCCGTGCTCGTCATGGTGCTGTGGATCAGCTCCCCGGCCCCCGACGACGGCCCCGGCGGGGCCCTTCACGCGGCGACCGGGCTCTGGCTGCTCGCCCACGGTGCCGAGTTGATAAGAACCGACACGCTCAGCGGGGCCCCCGCCCCGGTCGGTCTCGTCCCGCTGCTGCTCGCCGTGGTGCCGGTGTGGCTGGTGCACCGCGCGGCCCGGGATGCCCTGGAGCCCGGGCGAGGGCGCCCGGCGCCCTCGGCGACGGGCGCGTTCGCCACGGTCGCCGGTGGATATCTGCTGGTCGGGGCCGCTGTCGCGCTCTACGCGCGGGGAGGTGCGCTGTCCGTGCACGGACCGTCGCTGCTCTTCCCTGCCGCCGTTGTGGTGACGGGCGCGGCGGCCGCCGGGGTCTGGACGGCATCCGGGCGCCCGATCGGGCCGCTGCCGTCCTGGGTTCCGGTGCGCCTGCGTGAGGAGACGGCGCGTTCCCGGTTCAGGGAGTGCGCGGGGACGGCGTGCCGGTCGGCCGCGGCCGGGGTGGCGGTACTGCTTGGCGGCGGGGCGCTGCTCGTCGCGGTGGCGCTGGTGTGGCATGCGCAGTCGGCTCAGCAGTCGTTCGTCCAGCTTTCGGAAGACTGGGTGGGCCGGATCCCGGTACTGCTGCTCGCGCTGGTGCTGGTGCCGAATGCGGCGGCGTGGGGTGCCGCGTACGGACTCGGGCCGGGCTTCGCGCTCGGTACGGCGTCCACGGTCACCCCGCTCGCTTTCTCGGGGCGCCCGGCGCTGCCCGTCTTCCCGTTGCTCGCCGCGGTGCCGGACCGGGGGCCGGGGACGGTCCTGAACTGGGCGGCCGTGGCGGTACCGGTCGCGGCCGGGGTGACGGTCGCCTGGTTCACGGTGCGTCGGGCCGCGCCTGCCCTCGCCGCACGGGAGGAGACGTGGAGCCTGCGGGAGACCGCTCTGGCGGCCGGGCTGGGGGCGCTGGGGTGCGGGGTCGGCACGATGGCGCTGACCGCGGCCGCGGGGGGACCGCTCGGCACCGGCGCGCTGGCGGAGTTCGGCCCGGTGTGGTGGCTGACGGGTGCGGCGGCCTTGGTGTGGACGGCGTTGCTCGGCGTTCCCGGGGCGCTGCTGCTCCGGGCCTGGCGGCTGCGGGACAGGCACTGGGGCTGGTGGCCGCGACGGCGCTCGGAGGAGGAGTCGGCTGCGGAGGAGGGGGCGCTCGCGGCCCGGGCGCCCGGGAAGGTGTCCGAGCAGGCGCCCGGGACGCAGCCTCAGGAGCAGGGTGTCGGCGGCCGACGGTGGTGGAAGTGGTCCGGGCGCCGGGATTCCGGGCACCGGGATGACGACGAGGTGGTGGTCGAGCCGGTGCCCGGACGGGGAGCGGAGCCCGTACGCGTACCTGCCGCGGCGGCTTCCTCCGGGACCGGCGGTGCCGCGTCGGCGTCCGCGACGGACGAAAAGGGTGAGGGCTTCGAGCCGTACGACTTCCTGCAGACCGGGCCCCGGCACGAACGGACGGCCCGGCCTAGGGAGGCCGGGCCGTCCGGGAAGCCGTGATGTGTCAGTTCTTGACGCCGAAGTAGGGCTCCAGCGGCTTCGGCAGCAGGTCGTTGCAGGCCAGCTGGCCGGACTTGGTCAGGGCGTCGTTCACACAGGTGTAGTAGTCGCGGTAGACCAGCTGCACCGTGAACGTCGTCGCGACGATCGAGAGCGCGAGCAGTGCCGTCACCAGGCCGCTGACCGCAGCCGTGGTCTGCTGCCTGCCATAGCCCGGAGCGGCGGGGGCGCGGGGCGCGGCGACATGCCCGGAACCGGAACCCTGAAGGGGTCCGGCGATCGGCGTGCCGGACGCCGCGGCCGGCCCGGGTGCGCCTGCGGGGACGCCCGGCGCGGACGTGTCCTTCGGCTTCGCCCGGAGCGAGCTGATCGACCAGTACACGGCGAGCGCGCCGAGCAGCAGGCCGATCTCCGGCATGTCGAAGAGCGCGAAGAAGAAGGCCCACATGCCGCAGAGCAGCGCGTAGCGTGCGCGGCGCTGGGCGGGGTCGGTCGGATCCCAGCGCAGTCCGCCGGGGCTGCCCTCGGGGCCGCCCCGGCCGCTCGGCCCGCCCTGGTCTCCGGGGCGGCCGCCGAAGCCGCCGCTCTGGCGGCCGGGCTGCCGGCTGCTCCACTGGCCGCCCCAGATCGGCCGGTCGTCGGAGGAGCCGCCCTCGGGCGACCCGTTGCCATTGCCCCCGTTCCCGTTTCCGGTCCCCTGACCGTTGCCGTTGCCGTGTCCTGTGTTCGACGGGTGGCGGGGCTGCCAGGGCCGGTCGGGCCGGTTCTCGGGCGGTGCGGCGAACGGGTTGTCGTCCGCGGGGACGGGAGTACCCGAAGAATCCGCAGGGACGGGAGTACCCGAAGAACCGGAGGAACCGGAAGGGGAAGAGGAAGGGCCCGTGGGGGACTGGCGCTCCCGCAACAGCAGTGAGGTCCGCTCGGGCAGCGGGTGGCGGAGGGCGGTGCGGCGGCGTCGGTCCGGCATATGGTGAACGTCTTCCCCATCTCGTCATTTCCGCCCTGAGGACGGTTCCCTGTCCCCTGACGCTACCTCCCGGCCAGGAGGGGCCGAAAGCGGGGAGCGGGGCGCAGGGGGGCCGATACCCGTCACCCGGGCCCTCTGGCGCTTCGGCGCGGCCGATTTGCGGCCTCTCACCCCCGTCCCGTGGGGCTTCTGCGAGGTGCCGGTATCGTTGCTGGCGGTCGGATCGTTCGTAGAGTTCCCCGTATGTAGGGGCTCGGTTCTTTCGTACGACCATACAAATCAGCGTCGCTCTGCTTCATCACGCGAGAAAGGGCCCAGCCGTGGCCTCCCCGCCCCCCTCCGCCGCCGCACCGGCCCGTCTGGTCGTGCTGGTTTCCGGCTCCGGTACGAATCTCCAAGCCCTGCTCGATGCCATCGGTGACGACCCCGAGGGCTTCGGTGCGCAGGTGGTGGCGGTCGGCGCCGACCGCTCCGGCATCGTAGGTCTGGAACGGGCGGAGCGCGCCGGACTGCCGACCTTCGTGTGCAGGGTCAAGGACCACGCCACGCGTGAGGAGTGGGACGCGGCACTCACGGCCGCGACGGCCGGGCACCGCCCGGACCTCGTGGTGTCCGCAGGATTCATGAAGATCGTGGGCAAGGAGTTCCTCGCCCGCTTCGGTGGCCGGTTCATCAACACCCACCCCGCCCTGCTCCCCAGCTTTCCCGGTGCCCACGGGGTGCGTGACGCACTCGCGTACGGCGTGAAGGTCACCGGGTGCACCGTCCACTTCGTCGACGACGGCGTCGACACCGGTCCGATCATCGCGCAGGGCGTGGTCGAGGTGACCGAAGAGGACACGGCGGAGGGCGAATCCGCTCTCCATGAACGCATCAAGGAAGTCGAGCGCAAGCTGCTCGTCGAGGCCGTGGGGCGGCTCGCCCGTGACGGCTATCGCATTGAGGGACGAAAGGTTCATCTCGGTCATGTCGGTGAATAAGCCCATCCGCCGCGCCCTGGTCAGTGTCTACGACAAGACGGGGCTCGAGGACCTCGCCCGCGGTTTGCACGAGGCGGGCGTCGAGCTCGTCTCCACCGGTTCGACCGCCGGGAAGATCGCCGCCGCCGGTGTGCCGGTCACCAAGGTCGAGGAGCTCACCGGTTTCCCCGAGTGTCTCGACGGCCGCGTCAAGACGCTGCACCCGCGCGTCCACGCCGGCATCCTCGCGGACCTGCGCCTGGATGCCCACCGCGAGCAGCTCGCCGAGCTGGGTGTCGAGCCCTTCGACCTCGTCGTCGTCAACCTGTACCCGTTCAAGGAGACCGTCGCCTCCGGCGCCACCGCCGACGAGTGCGTGGAGCAGATCGACATCGGCGGCCCGTCCATGGTCCGCGCCGCCGCGAAGAATCATCCGTCGGTGGCCGTCGTCACCAGCCCCGAGCGGTACGCCGACGTCCTTGCCGCGGTCAAGGCGGGCGGCTTCGACCTGACCGCCCGCAAGCGACTGGCCGCCGAGGCGTTCCAGCACACCGCCGCGTACGACGTGGCCGTGGCCTCCTGGTTCGCCGACGACTACGCCGCCGCCGACGACTCGGGCTTCCCCGACTTCTTCGGCACGACGTACGAGCGGGGGAACGTCCTGCGGTACGGCGAGAACCCGCACCAGCCCGCCGCGCTCTACACCTTGGGCGCCGGTGGTCTGGCCGAGGCGGAGCAGCTGCACGGCAAGGAGATGTCGTACAACAACTACACGGACACCGACGCCGCGCGCCGGGCCGCGTACGACCACGCCGAGCCGTGCGTCGCGATCATCAAGCACGCCAACCCGTGCGGCATCGCGATCGCCGACGACGTCGCCGAGGCGCACCGCAACGCGCATGCCTGCGACCCGCTGTCGGCCTTCGGCGGTGTCATCGCCGTCAACCGTCCGGTGACCGTCGCCATGGCCGAGCAGGTCGCGGAGATCTTCACCGAGGTCATCGTCGCCCCGGCGTACGAGGACGGCGCGGTCGAGGTCCTGGCCCGCAAGAAGAACATCCGCGTGCTGCGCTGCCCCGACGCCCCGACCGCCCCGGTCGAGGTCAAGCCGATCGACGGCGGCGCGCTGCTCCAGGTCACCGACCGCCTCCAGGCCGACGGCGACGACCCGGCCAACTGGACCCTCGCCACCGGTGAGGCCCTGACCGCGGACGAGCTGAAGGAGCTCGCCTTCGCGTGGAAGGCCTGCCGCGCGGTCAAGTCCAACGCGATCCTGCTCGCCAAGGGCGGCGCCTCGGTCGGCGTCGGCATGGGTCAGGTCAACCGGGTCGACTCCGCGAAGCTGGCCGTCGAGCGGGCGGGCGAGGAGCGGGCACGGGACGCGTACGCCGCCTCCGATGCGTTCTTCCCGTTCCCGGACGGGCTGGAGATCCTTACCGCGGCCGGCATCAAGGCCGTGGCCCAGCCGGGCGGTTCGGTCCGTGACGAGCTGGTCGTCGAAGCCGCGAAGAAGGCAGGCGTGACGATGTACTTCACGGGTACAAGGCACTTCTTCCACTGATACGAGTTGCACCCGGGCAGCCCGGGTAAGACGGAAGGCCGCCGATTCCCCGGAAAGAGTGGGGAATCGGCGGCCTTCGCAAGGCGGTGAGGGCGGTTACACCTTCAGCATGCTCACTTCGTCTTGATGACGATCGTGCTGCCCGCGCGGTCGTGCCAGCCCTGGAGCTTGCCCGAGTTGTCGAAGAAGGGGGAGAGGTAGACCAGCAGCGTGCCGAGACCGCAGAAGAGTGAGCCGACCATCGGGATGATCCAGCGGATGAAGCCCGCACCCAGACCGGGGGCCTGGCCGGTGCTCTCCTTGACGACCTTGACGTTGAGGACCATCTTGCCGAGCGTGGCGCCCCAGATGGAGACCATCAGCCATTCGTAGAGCAGCGCGATCAGCGCGAACACGGCGATGAAGCCGAAGAAGCCCGCGACGATGCCGACGCTGGCGCTGGCCGCGTCGTTCACGCACTGGTTGTAGGCAGCGGTGCCGTATTCGATGCTGTTGCAGTCGTCGAGGGACTTCGAGGCGCCCACGAGGCCCGCGAGGCCTATCGCCGAGAAGATCACGTAGAGGATGCCGTAAGCGACACCGTCCAGCGCACGCGCGCCCAGGCGACGCCCCATCGTGGCGAGTTCGACGGTGCCGAGGCCCGCGACGTTTATGTAGCCGTTGTTGGCCTGGAGGGTGCCGCCCGGCTGCTGGGGCGGGTAGCCGTAACCGGGCTGGCCCTGCGGCGCCTGACCGGGCTGCTGCGGGTAGCCGTAGCCGGGCTGGCCCTGCTGTGGGGGTACGCCCTGCGGTGCCTGCTGCGGGTAGCCGTAACCGGGCTGGCCCTGCGGCGGCTGGCCCTGCGGCTGCTGGCCGTAAGGGTTGTTCGGGTCGCCGAAACTCATCTGGGACGTTCCTCCAACGTACGTGCGGGGACGATGCGGCCGCACGGAGGAAAGAAAAGGTCAGCGGTCCGCCCCCCGGTACTTCTGCGGCACTGCGGCCTTCATCGTTGTAAGCGCGACATAAGTTTGTCCAGTCGCTATCGGCGGATGTTGCTCAAGTGCAACATCGCGTCCGCCCTCGGGCACCCGGAATTGGTATGCGGGCGGGGTCATCCGCGAGTATGGGTGTATGAATGCCCAGATTCTCGATGGCAAGGCCACCGCAGCCGCGATCAAGTCCGATCTCACCGTCCGCGTGGCGGCCCTCAAGGCGCAGGGCATCACCCCTGGCCTGGGAACCCTGCTCGTCGGGGACGACCCGGGCAGCCGGTGGTACGTGAACGGCAAGCACCGTGACTGCGCACAGGTCGGCATCGGCTCCATCCAGCGCGAACTCCCCGACACCGCCACCCAGGAGGAGATCGAGGACGTCGTACGGGAGCTCAACGCCAACCCCGAGTGCACGGGGTACATCGTGCAGCTGCCCCTCCCCAAGGGAATCGACACCAACCGCGTCCTGGAACTGATGGATCCGGCCAAGGACGCCGACGGCCTCCACCCGATGAACCTCGGCCGACTCGTACTGAACGAGACGGGCCCGCTGCCCTGCACCCCGCAGGGTGTCGTCCAACTGCTCCGCCACCACGACGTGGAGATCAACGGGGCGCACGTCGTGGTCGTCGGCCGCGGTGTCACCATCGGCCGCTCGATCCCGCTGCTGCTGACCCGTAAGTCCGAGAACGCCACCGTCACCCAGTGCCACACCGGTACGCGTGACCTCTCCGCCCAGCTCAAGCAGGCCGACATCATCGTCGCCGCCGCCGGAGTGCCGCACATCATCAAGCCCGAGGACGTGAAGCCGGGCGCGGCCGTGCTCGACGTCGGCGTCAGCCGGGACGAGAACGGCAAGATCGTCGGGGACGTCCACCCGGGCGTGGCCGAGGTCGCCGCCTGGATCTCCCCGAACCCGGGCGGTGTCGGCCCGATGACCCGCGCCCAGCTGCTCGTCAACGTGGTCGAGGCGGCCGAGCGCAACGCAGCCGACGCCGCCTGAGCCGGCCGACCCGATCCGGAAGGAACCCCATGGGTGCTGGTGGTACGAGTCCGGCCGACCTGGCCGCCGCGGCGGACCGGACGTCTCCGGTGCCGCCGGGCGCGGGTGCGCCCGGTGAGGGCGCGGCGGATGAGGCCGCGCCGGATCGGGCTGCGATCCGTGAGGGCGCCGCTCCGTCGGTCGCTGCTCCGGAAGGTGCTGCTCGTGAAGGGGCCGCCGCGGGAGGTGCTGCTCGTGAAGGTGCCGCTCGTGAAGAGGCTGTCGGCCGGGCCGGGGCGGGCTCCGACGCGGATGCCGGTGAAGGCGTCGCCGAGGGTTCCGATGACGCGGGCCGGGGCGAGGACATCCGACCGGAGGGTGCCGCGGCCACCGGCTCCGGCAGCGCCTCCGCAGGCGCCCCGCACAGCGGTCCGCGTCCCTCGCGGAGGTTCCCGTCGCTCACCCGGGACACCGCACGTCCCGAGGGCGGTGGCCGGGCCGCGTCCGGGGACGCGCCCGCCCCGGCCCGGCAGTGGCCGCTGCTCGCCGTGCTCTGCACGGCCGGGATCGGGCTGTTGATCGTGGCCGTCGACCCCTTCGACGAGGCCTTCAGGATCGGCACGATGCTGATCGGCGTGGCCCTCCTCGGGGGTGCCGTGCTGCGGGTCGTGGTTCCGTCGGTGGGCATGCTGGCGGTCCGTTCCCGTTTCACCGACCTGGTGACGTACGGGGTGCTCGGCTTCCTCATCGTGATGCTCGCGCTGGTGGCGCAGCCCGGGCCGTGGCTGGACGTTCCGTTCCTGGAACACGCGGTCCACTTCACGATCCGCTGAGGCCCGCTCGTACGGCTGCGCGGCAGAGGGAGGGCGACCGCACTCCGAGGCCGGTGCCCGCGCCTCCGAGGCAGGTGCCCGTCCCCTCCCCCGAGAAGGGACGGACACCTGAGGGCGGGGCCACCGGAAAGCAAAACGCTCCGGAATGTGGTGACTTGAGCGGCCTTGCCCCCGTCCTGTTCTCAGCCTTGTGGACGGCGGGGAGCGGTTCAAGGGATCCCTGTGGCCTGTGGCACGGAAGTGACCATTCCGCCACGGTGTGATCGCCACGCAACGGTTGCGCCGGGGGCGTGCACGGGTACGCGCGATTGACCGGAGCGGGGTGAGCACTGTGTGACGGGCTGTGTGCGGCGCCACAGGGGGCCGGGCGGTCACGGGCTTCCGGGTCGGATAGCCTGATTGCTGGATATCTCTTCACATCAAGATTCAGGGATGTCCAGCACCAGGGGCAGTGACCCCCACCGCCAGCTGTCTAACGGAGATCGCCATGACCCGCACTCCCGTGAATGTCACCGTGACCGGCGCAGCCGGCCAGATCGGTTACGCGCTGCTCTTCCGCATCGCCTCCGGCCACCTGCTCGGCCCGGACGTGCCGGTCAACCTGCGTCTCCTGGAGATCCCGCAGGGTCTGAAGGCCGCCGAGGGCACCGCGATGGAGCTCGACGACTGCGCCTTCCCGCTGCTGCGCAACATCGAGATCACCGACGACGCCAATGTCGGCTTCGCCGGCGCCAACGTCGCCCTGCTGGTCGGCGCCCGCCCGCGTACGAAGGGCATGGAGCGCGGTGACCTGCTCTCCGCCAACGGCGGCATCTTCAAGCCGCAGGGCAAGGCCATCAACGACAACGCCGCGGACGACATCAAGGTCCTCGTCGTCGGCAACCCGGCCAACACCAACGCGCTCATCGCGCAGGCCGCCGCCCCGGACGTTCCGGCCGAGCGCTTCACCTCGATGACCCGCCTCGACCACAACCGCGCGATCTCGCAGCTGGCAGCCAAGACCGGTGTCGCCGTTTCCGACATCAAGAAGCTGACGATCTGGGGCAACCACTCGGCCACCCAGTACCCGGACATCTTCCACGCGGAGATCGCCGGCAAGAACGCCGCCGAGCTCGTCAACGACGAGGCGTGGCTGGCCGACACCTTCATCCCGACCGTCGCCAAGCGCGGCGCCGCGATCATCGAGGCCCGTGGCGCGTCCTCGGCCGCCTCGGCCGCCAACGCCGCCATCGACCACATCCACACCTGGGTCAACGGCACCGCCGCCGGCGACTGGACCTCCATGGGTATCCCGTCGGACGGCTCCTACGGTGTGCCCGAGGGCATCATCTCGTCCTTCCCGGTCACCACGAAGGACGGCAAGTACGAGATCGTTCAGGGCCTGGACATCAACGAGTTCTCCCGTGCGCGCATCGACGCGTCGGTGAAGGAGCTCACCGACGAGCGCGACGCGGTTCGCGAGCTCGGCCTGATCTGATCCGTACGCCCTCCGGCGCGTACCTCACCGCCCCCGGCAGCAGTCGCTGCCGGGGGCGGCTGCGTCGGTACGTGGCCGTGGCCCCCCGGGCCCCTACTGTGCGACATTCCGTGAGTTCCCCTGAGCCCTACTGAGCCCCTGGGCCCGTGGCCAGGGGGTTCTTCCTCGTTCGTGTGCTCTACTGGCTTGTGACGTAACTTCGGGATTCTTGAAGCGTTCTCATCTCGTCCGACCGATTCGCAGTCGGGTCGAAGGTGAGGAGGCTCGGGTTGGCGGCGCTGGCAGTCGTTCGGGACCTGCGTGAGCACTGGGCGCCCGCGTCGGCTGAGGAGCTGGAGCGGTTCGAGACCGATGTGCTGTCCGGGTTCGTCCTGGCACGGGCTTCAGCAGGGCTGGCGGACGGCACCATCCGCGGGGACGTCGGTCACCTGGATCAGATCAGGACCTGGTTCGGCCGGCCCTTGTGGGACATGGAGCCCGCTGACGCGGACGTGTACTTCGGGAAGGTGCTGCGGCACTCGCCCAGCGGCACCCGGCTGGGCCGGTCGCAGGCGTTGAGCACGTACTTCATGTTCCTGGAGCTGCGGCACAAGGTCGAGCTGCACCGGATGACCGGCCGGGTGGTCGAGTGCCCGATCGACGAGATGAACCGGCCGCGCGGGGCCAAGGATGCCCAGCTGCGGATCCCGCCGAGTGAGCCGGAGATCGGGACGTTGTTCACCGGCTGGGGCGGCGAGCTGGCCACCTGCCGGAAGTTCGCCCCCACCGCCCGGAACTACACCGCGGCGAAGCTGATGTCCCAGGTCGGCCTGCGAGTGAGTGAGGCATGTGGGCTCGACCTGGACGACATCAAGTGGGACCTGGGCCGGTTCGGCAAGCTCCACGTCCGTCACGGCAAGGGCGCCCGGGGCTCGGGCCCGCGCGAGCGGATGGTTCCGCCGATCAACGGTGCCGACCGGACGCTGCGGTGGTTCATCGAGGACGTGTGGGGTCAGTTCGACGACGATCACACTCGCCCTGGTGCCCCGATGTTTCCCTCCGAGCGCAAGAACACCGACGGCTCCGCCCGCCGGGTCGGCGACGACGCCCTGCGCAACGGGCTCGACAACGCGGTCGAGGCTCATCTGCCGAGCTGGACAGACGGGTTGACACCGCACGTCCTGCGGCACTTCTGCGCGTCCCAACTCTACGGAAACGGGCTGGACTTGCTCGCGATCCAGGAGGTTCTCGGACATTCCTGGATCGCTACGACCATGCGGTATATCCACGTGCAGCAGACCCGGGTTGAGGACGCCTGGGTCGCCGGGATGGAACGGGCCGCGAAGCGGCTGGAAGGACTGGCCCAATGAGGTGGAACCTGCGGCTGACGGCCGCGAACAAGGGTATCTGGAAGGCGTCCGAACTCCAGCGGAGCCTGGCCGAGCACGGATTGGTGATCTCAGCCGGCAAGATGTCCGGGCTGTGGTCCGGCCAGCCGGTCTCGCTCAAGCTGGAGGACCTGGACGTCATCTGCGTGGTCCTCTGCTGCGAGATCGGCGACCTGCTGATCCCCGAACCTGAGAAGGTCCACCGCCCCGGCCAGGCAGAGGAGATCGAACGGGCCGCGGTCGGCGCGGGGACCGCCGCACCGAAGGTGATCCCCAAGCGCCGGGACGGCCGGTCGCTGCCGCCGGAGTGATCCGATGGCACGGTTCCCGAAGGGGGGCTACGTCAAGCCCACCGATTCCTGCGACAGCTGCCTGGCCTGGGGAAACTTCAGCGGCCGCCTCTGCCCCACCTGCTACATGTTCGGCCGCGGCCACAACGCGGCCGCATGCACTGGCTGCCGCCGCATCCAGCCGCTGAAGTGGAACTACTGCCGGCTGTGCTGGTGCCAGGCCCGCCTCAGCGCGAAGAACGTCGCTGGCCATCCCGCGGACGAGACGGGCGTGCGGGACCGGCTCGCCGCCGTCCGGCATCACCAGCTGTTCTTCGTGGGGATGCACTACCGCAGAAGACCGACCCCCTCGGCACGGAGGCGCGGAGGACGGCGGGGAGCCCCGCGCAAGCCGCCTCCTGCACCGGCCTGGCGTCCGGATCCCGGCTGGCGGCAGCTACCTCTGTTCCCACAGATCCCCCGTGACTACAGCCGGCTCGCCCTGGCCGACGCCGACCTGGCCAGCCCGTGGCTGGCCTGGGCAAAGTACCTCGCCCACCGACTCGCCGAGGCCCGCGGCTGGGGACGCAACATCCGCTTCGCCGTCAACCGCAGCCTGGCCCTCGTCCTCACCGGCTACGTCGAGGGCGACGTCATCCGGCACACGGAGATCTTCGCCCCGCTGCGGGCCCTGGACCTGCCGGTCGGCCACACCGTCACGGTCCTCGAAGAGATGGGGATCTTCGAGGACGACGGCGAACCGTCCTTCGAACGCTGGATCGCAGAGAGGCTGGAGGGTCTCGCACCCGGCATCCGCGCGGAGGCCGAGCGCTGGACCCGTGTTCTGCGCGACGGCGGCCCCCGCAGCCTCCCGCGACGGGAAGGCACGGTCTGGCTCTACCTCAACCGAGTCCGCCCGGCCCTGCTGGAATGGTCGAACTCCTACGACCACCTGCGCGAAGTGACCCGCGACGACGTCCTCACCTACATCAAGACACTGCACGGCCACCAGCGCCACGACCAACTCGTCGCCCTGCGCTCGCTGTTCACCTGGGCCAAGCGTGACGGACTGATCTTCCGCAACCCCACCAGCCGGATCAAGGTCGGGCAATACGAGTACGCCGTGCTGCAACCGCTCGTCCCCGAGCAAGTCGATCGCTCCGTCGCGGCGGCCACCACCCCAGCGGCGCGGCTCATCCTCGCCTTCGCAGCGGTCCACGCCGCCCGGGTCGCCCAGATCGCCAACCTCATGCTCGACGACGTCGACCTCGGCAACCGGCGGCTGACCATCGCCGGGCGTGTCCGCCCGCTCGACGATCTCACCCGGAAGCTGCTGCTGGACTGGCTGGAGCACCGGCGCCGCCGGTGGCCGAGCACCGCGAACCTCCACCTACTGATCAACAACCAGACCGCCACGAAGACCAGCCGCGCCAGTAACCACTGGATCAGCGCCGCGATGCGCAGGCAGGACGCGACGCTGGAACGGCTCCGCGTCGACCGTCAACTCGAAGAGGCCCTGACCCACGGGCCCGACCCGCTCCACCTCGCCGAGGTGTTCGGGCTCGACGAGAAGACCGCGATGCGCTACGCGGACTCCGCACGGGCCCTGCTGGAACAGGCCGCTGAACAGCACCTTCGATGAAATCTGCTCGACCGGGACGCACCGTGAAGGGAATCATGAGCGAGTGACGTCGACCGAAGCAGCAGCAATCGCTCTACAAGACCATGCCGCCCTCTGGAGCATGGGCGAAATCCGCGCGAGCGATGTGGTCAATGCCGCCTGTGATGCACTCGTCGCCGGACTCGACACCCCCGGCCTTCGATTCCTCGCCGCCTGCACGCGCGCCGAGGCGGACTACTACGTCCACGACCTGCTTCCCGCAGCACTCGACGAACTCGGCCTCACCTTCTATCCCGTCGCCAGCGAGGCCGGCCAGGAAGCCGCCGCCCGAGCCCTCGCACGCCACATGCTCGCTGGCGAGCTCACGCCTCGGGAGTTCACTTTCCGGATTCACCAGCGCTACGGACATGAGCTGCCTCTGACTGAGCGGCTCGCCGAACTCGACGATGAGTACGACGTCCTCGCATACGGCGACAGAACCGTGGACCAGGTCGATGCCGAGGTCACGGCCGAAGCCCGCCGCCTCGCGGCCCATCCCACGGTTCCCGCCGAACCCACGGATACGCCCAGTTGATGCACACGGACCGACCTGCGAGTTCCCGCTGAACAGGCTTCGGTTTCCCTGAACCCACGGGGATCTACGGCCTCGGGGAACATCGGTACGGCGGTTATCGGTGAGAACGACTTCGGCCGCTGAAGGGGGTGAAGACGGCTGGAGGTGCCCGGGTCCTCCTCGAAGACGACCGGGTCCTCGATCCCGGCCTCGGCCAGGACGAGGTCTTGGCGGGCGGTGGACTGCTGGTCGGTCGAGACCCGCTTGTAGACCAGGTTCGCCACCGATAGGCCCCTTCCGTATGGAGGATCGGACCCTATCCGTCGTCAAACCCTGTCAGCAATCACCATCGGATCTGATTGGATTCGCGGCGCTCCGACACCCCTAAAAGCCCGGGTTCATTGGACGTGCACGACACCTGTCGTCAAACGATCGTTTGACGACAGGTAGGGGGCGGATGCAGAGGCCGATGTCAGCGCAGCACGGTGGTGGCGAGCGCGGTGGTGAGGTAGGCAGTGCCGAGGCCGGCGGCGATGCTGACGAGCGCGTTGGCGGCGGCGAAGTACTTCGCGCCGGTCTCGGCCAGGCGCAGGCTCTCGAAGGAGAACGTGGAGTACGTGCTGAGCGTCGCGCACAGGCCGGGGCCGATCAGGTGCTGGAGCGGGGTGGGGACGGTGGTGGCGGTCGCTGCGGCGGTGAGGAAGCCGAGGCCGGCGCAGGCGGCGATGTTCACCGTGAAGGTGCCCCAGGGGAAGACCGTGTCGTGGCGGGCCTGGACGGCGCGGTCGGTGAGGTAGCGCAGCGGGGCACCGACGATCGCTCCGGCGATGACCATGAGCCAGTTCACGCCTGCCCCCGCTCGGCGCGGGCGCGCGGGAGGACGGCGAGACGGGTCAGGGCCGCGGTGGCCCAGATCGCGGTGAACGCGGCCAGCAGGGTCGCTGCCGCGTAGAGGAGTCCGGTGCCGGGCCTGCCGCCGTCGAGGAGGCGCTGGGTGTCGATGGTGGCGGTGGAGAAGGTGGTGTAGCCGCCCAGGACGCCGGTGCCGAGGAACGGCCGGGTCAGGGGGTGGACGGTGAACCGCTCGGTGATCAGGACCATCAGGACGCCCATGGCGGCGCAGCCGGTAACGTTGATCCAGAACGTCGTCCAGGGGAACGCGGTGGCCGGGGTGGGCCAGATCAGGGTGGCTCCGTAGCGGGCGCAGGCACCGAGGACGCCGCCGGCCGCGATGGCCGCGAGGATCTCGGCCTGACGACGCTTGGGGCTCGGCGCCTTCGCGGACGGCCACGGGTCGACGGCGGTGTCCGGGTCGGCGGGTTCTGCCTGCCAGCCGGTGGCCGGGGTGGTGTGTTCAGGGTGTTCGGGGTGCACGTGGTCAGGCTCCTACCTGATCGTCACGGTCCGCGCGCGGACGCGCGGAAGGGTCAGGTAGGGACCGTTGGCGACCAGGTCGCGGTTGGGTACGGCGGGCCCCACCGCCGTGCAGCCGCCCGAACGGGGTGGCTGCACGGCCAGGCTACCGGTCGCGTACGCGTGCCTGGTGGGTGAGGTGGCCGGTCGGTGCCCCGGCCAGCAGTCCCCGGGCCGGGGTGATCAGTCCCGGGTCCACGTCGGCGCCTCCCCGTTGGTTCGCTGCTCGTCGGATCGACAAGACCATGCACCTGCTTGCCCTGGTCGACCCGGTCGACGACACCTACCGTCGGCTGATGAACCGGCAGCTCACCGTGCAGGGGTCCCGGCATCGCCTGGCCCGCGCGATCTGCCACGGCGGTCGAGGCCAGATCCGCCAGGCGTACCGCGAGGGCCAGGAGGACCAGCTCGCAGCTCTCGGCCTGGTCCTCAACGCCGTGGTCCTGTGGAACACCCGCTACCTGGACGCCGCCGTCGCACAGCTCCGCGCCGAGGGCCACGACATCAAGGACGAGGACGTCGCCCGCCTCTCCCCGCTCAAGGACCGGCACATCAACTTCCTGGGCCGCTACCTGTTCAACATCAAGGCCAGCGGTCCCGGCCAGGGCCTGCGCCCTCTCCGGGACCCGGACGCCGTCGAAGACGACGAGGGCAACGACTGAACCGGCGCGCGACGTACGGTGGAGAGGTAGCGCGTACCAGCCCGAGCTGTCAGAACGGCGGTTCGGTGGAGTAGGCGCCGTCCCAGGCGGGTGTGGTCGGTTTGCTTATCGCCTGCTGGAGGAGTCGTACAGCGTCTTGGATGCGGCCGAGGTCGATAAGGCGCTCGGCACGAAGAGAGCTGTTGACTGCCGGGTGCTGTGCGAGGACTGCGTCGGCTTCTTCGGTGCGGCCGGCTTTGGCAAGCATGTCCGACAAGGCCCAGGCCGCGTACCAGGTGTCACCCTCGGGGTGCGCCCGCGCCTGCTCGATCGCTTCGTCGAGCAGGCCGCAGTCGGCCATGAGCGGAAGCCGCATTTGGAAGAGGTCCCAGTACTCCTTGCCGTCGCTTCGCGCCTTGATGGCATCGAGGTGGGCCAGGCCCTCTCGGGACCGGCCGTGGTCGGCGTACAGGGTGCAAAGAGTATGGACGAGCCAGTCCTCCGCGTCGTGTTCGGTGAGCGCGCGCAGCACCTCGATCGCCTCGTTGCTCCGTCCGTGCCGGACGAGGAGCTCGGACAGTGGTACAGCCACTTGCCGCATGCCGGACGGCGTGGCACCGAAGATGCGGTAGGCGGCGATCGCGCCTTCCACGTCGCCGCGTTCCTCCAGCACTTCGGCAAGGCGCTGCACGGCGTGCCCGTGGTACTCGGACGCTGCGTACGCACGCAGTTCCGTGATCCGGTCGTGCCTGGCCAGCAGGTCGGCCAGCTGGTCACGGCCGTTGTGACCTCGCGGGTGTGCAGCAGGGCGATCGCATCCTCGACCCGGCCCTGGCGTTCCCTGATCGTGGCGAGCAGGCCGACGGCGTTGGACGGTTCCATCCGGAGGTTGTCGCAGTCCGGGTCGTTGCAGGCAGGGACCGCCGCTTCCATCCGGCCCTCCAACAGAACCGCCGCTTCCTCGTCCATGCCCGCCGTTTCGGCGACGTGGACCAGGCACTCGGCGAGGAACCAGTCCTGGATCCCGGCGCGCAGCAGCATGAACGCCTCGCCGCTGCGGCCGTGGCGGGCCAGCAGGCGAGCGAAGAAGACCAGCGCCAGCCGGTCACCGGCCTCCGCGCACGGGCGGGACAGCGCGATCGCCTCCTCCGCCCGGCCCCAGCCCTCCAGCAGCTCCGCCCGGGCTTGGGCCGCCTGCCACCAGTTCGTGGCGACGTACGGAGCGAGCACCTCCAACGCCTGTTCGCGCTGGCCCCGATGCCCGAGCAGCCGGGCCCACTCCAGCGCGCAGAACCACTCCCCGCGGCCGGCCTGGAACTCCACTTCCCGCTCATGACCGAGTTCGAGAAGCCGCGCCACCAGCGGCGGAGGAATGCAGCCCGTCAGGGTTCGGGCCCGGTAGTCAAGATCATCAGCGTCCACGACAGCGCACCTTAGCCCTCACCACCGACACAGCCCGCACGTCGGGGCCATCGCATGTGAGGGCAGGCGTCAATAAACGTTCGTTTTCTGAAGATCGCCCAGAAGGGCCACCCGGACCCCACAGAAGCTTCAAAAACCCCTTCAAAAATCAGGGCCGTTCAACAACCTCAGACCACCGTTTTCTGACATGCTCCGGAGCCATGACCGCCCTCGAACCGGCCGACGGGCCGGACCTCCTCGTCGCCGAGCCGCTCATCCGCACCGAAATCAAGATCGGATATGCCCGGGTCTCCACCGGAGGGCAGAGGCTCGAACGGCAGCTCGATGCCCTCGCCGCCGCCGGATGCCGGAAGATCTTCGCGGACAAGAAGTCCGGCAAGAACGCCCTCCGCCCCGAACTGAAGGCGTGCCACGCCTTCCTCGACGCCGGCGACACCCTCGTGGTCCCCTCGCTCGACCGCTAAGGTCGCAGCCTCCAGGACCTCATCAACATGGTCGCCGAGCTACGCGACCGAGGAATCGGCTTCACCTCGCTGCACGAGAACCTGGACACCACCACCCCCGGCGGCCGGCTCGTCTTCCACGTCTTCGCCGCCCTTGCGGAGTTCATCCGCGAACTCATCGTCATCGGCACCAACGAGGGCCTGGCCGCCGCCCGCGCCCGCGGGCCGGGTCGGCGGGCGCCCCACCGTTGCGACCGAGGAAGTCATCAAGGCCGCCCGCGACCTGCTGCCCGACCCTGGCCGCTCCATCACCTCGATCGCCAAACCCCTTGGCGTCTCCCCGGGCACCCTCTACAACCACATCCCCGACCTGCGCGAACTGCGCGCAGGCACAGTCCCCCGCCAGCTCGAAGCCCGTACGAGGTAGGCGGACCACCCCAGCAAGATCGTTCTCACCGGGATTTCCTGTACCTCAACTACTCACACCCGTACCCCTTCCGCAGTTCGTCGGCGATCTCGCGTACGGCCGTCATGGCCCGGCGCTGCAGCCCGGGGCCGAAGGTGATCCGGGTGGCGCCCAGCTCTCCCAGCCGGTGCGGGGTCGGGCCGTCCGGCTGGGCCAGAGCGTTGAGCGGGGCCGGGACGGCGGCGGCCAGCCGGGGGAGGGCCTCGGGCGGGGCCGCGATCGGGTAGACACAGTCCGCGCCCGCCGCCACGTACAGCAGGGCGCGGCGAACCGTCTCCGCCTCCTGGTCCACGCCGTCGGGAACGCCGCGGACGTAGGTGTCGACGCGGGCGTTGATGAAGAGTCGGTCGCCGGCGACCGCCCGTACCTCCGCCAGCCGGTCCGCCTGCCGCTGGGCATCGACGAGGGTGCCGTCGGCCGAGTCCTCCAGGTTGCAGCCGACGGCCCCGGTGTCCAGGAGCCGTTCCACGAGTTCCTCCGGCGCTAGCTCGTAACCCGACTCGATGTCCGCCGAGACGGGGACGGTGGCCGGGACGGCGCGCACGATCCTGGCCACGGCCGCGAACATCTCGGCGGCGGGCGTCGCCCCGTCCTCGTAACCGAGCGAGGCCGCAACCCCGGCGCTGGGTGTGGCGAGCGCCGAGAAGCCCGCCTCGGCGAAGACACGGGCGCTCGCCGCGTCCCACGGACCGGGGAGGACCAGGGGGTCGCCGGGCGCGCGGTCGTGGTGCAGGGCGCGGAGGACGGATGCGGTCATCGGGGGGCTCCCGAGAGTGTTCCGACGCAGGGGCGGGCGGGGTGGCGCGAGCCGGGTCAGTGCTTGATGTCGCCCGGCGTGTAGTGACCGGGCACCATGCGGGTGGTCACGGCGAACCGGTTCCAGGCGTTGATCGTAGTGATCGCGGCGATGAGGTGGGCGAGTTCGGTCTCGTCGAAGTGCTTGGCAGCCTTCTCCCACACCTCGTCCGGCACGAAACCGTCGGTCAGCACGGTCACCGCCTCGGTCAGCTCGATGGCCGCGATCTCCTTGGGCGTGTAGAAGTGCTGCGACTCCTCCCACGCGCTGAGCTGGACGATCCGCTCGATGGACTCGCCCGCCGCGAGCGCGTCCTTGGTGTGCATGTCGAGGCAGAACGCGCAGTGGTTGAGCTGAGAGGAGCGGATCTTCACGAGCTCCGCCAGGACCGGGTCGAGGCCCTTACGGGACGCCGCGGACAGCCGGACCATGGCCTTGTAGACATCGGGGGCCAGCTCGGCCCAGCGCATACGGGGAGTGTGCTCGGGGTTGAGTGCGGAGGCCGGGTGGCTGTGCTCGTTCGTCGTCATGGGTAAGACGCTATGCCGTGGATGGCGCATCGGTAAGGTCCATCCGTGATCTGGCGAGGGGGCGCCCCGCTGGATCACGGATGGAAAGCCCCGGCGGCCAATGAAGGCTGCCGGGGGGCAAGATGGGGAAGATCGCTCAGCAGGGTCAGCGAACGTAGACGCTGCCACCGAACTCCGATACGCGCGAGTTCCCCGGCGGGACGATTTCGATGATCTGGCCGGAGCAGTCTTGCGATGCGAAGATCAGCACTGGTTCGTCGGTCCGGTTTACGACGCTGAGCGGCCAACGGTCGGAGGAGTAGCACCCGGAGGGGTTGCTGTGAACCATTCCGTTGACGACCAGGTCTCCTTGGGCGGCGCTGGCCGACTGGGTGACTGCCAGGGAGAGCATTGCCGCGGCGGCAAGGGTGCCGAGCGTGGCCAGGGTGCGACGCATAGAGGTCTCCTGTTGAGCGTGGGGGCGCCGGGTGCGCCCCTCACCACCATAGATCACCACGAGTAACTAAATGAATGCGAAGCGTCACCGTGTTGATTGGTGGCGATTCACCAGGGCGAATCACGGATCCAGGTGGCCGGCCACGGGAAGCGGTCTCGTGGGTGGTTCACGTCCCGCTGGATGGGAAGTCCTTGCCCGTCTTTGTGTGGTGTCGGGCGCTGTGGCCGCGTATGGATCACGTGTTGCGACCGAGACCCCGGCTCGGCAGCGGCCCGCGAGGCGACCGCCGGGAGGACGGAGGCCGTACCGAAACAGACGGCGGCGCCGAGGGCGCAGATCATGCCGAAGAGTGCAAAGGGGCTCTGCTTGTGGACGTTTGGCGCACCCACTTTCCGCCGCAATCAGTGGCCCTCTAATCTGACGAATGGCCGCACTGGCTTGATCCACACGACGGGGGAGACGGAAGCATGGCCATACGCAAGCTGAGGTCGAGCACGGTGGTGCTCGGTGGCATGGGGGTGCTCGCGGCGATGATCACCTCCTGCGGTTCGGAACCGGACAAGCGGTGTGTCGACCCGCTGACCCACAAGGAGCTGCCCAGCTACAAATGCAAGAGCGGCAGTGGCAGTGGGAGCGGCAGCAGCACTGGTAGTGGCGGCGGTTCGTACTACTACGGCGGTTCGAGCAGGAACGGCAAGGTGGAGGGCGGCAGCTTCGACAAGGCGGCGGTCGACCGCGGCGGCTTCGGCTGCTCGGGCACCGGAGGCGGCTGAACCGGCATGGAACGCCGCACCACACAGCCGCGCCCCGGTTGGCAGGAGACGGTCGAAAGCCAGGGCGTCGTCTACCCGCTCACCCGCCACCCCGATGGGTCGTTGCGCCCGTACTGGGACGAGAGCGCCTACTACGTCTTCTCGCTGCCCGAGGTCGAGGCGCTGGAGGAGGTCGTCGAGGAACTGCACACGATGTGCCTGGCCGCCGCCGCGCACATCGTGGAGCGGGACCGGTTCGCCGAACTCGGCGTTAGCGACCGCGGGTTGGCGGACCTGATCGTCGAGTCCTGGCACCGCCGCGACGAACTCCCGTCCATCTACGGCAGGTTCGACCTGTGTTACGACGGGACCGGGCCGGCGAAGATGCTGGAGTACAACGCGGACACCCCCACCTCCCTGGTGGAGGCCGCGAGCGCCCAGTGGTTCTGGATGGAGGACCGCTTCTCCGGCGCCGATCAGTGGAACTCCCTGCACGAACGCCTCGTCGAGGCGTGGCGCCGACAGGCCACACTACTGCCGCCCGGACCGCTGCACTTCGCGCACTCCGAGGGCGACGAGATCGGCGAGGACCTGATGACGGTCGCCTATCTGCGGGAGACCGCCGAACAGGCCGGACTCGACACGGAGGCGCTCTCCGTGGAACAGATCGGCTGGGACCGGCTGACGGGCCGGTTCGTGGACGAACGCCTGCGGTTCATCCGCAGCTGTTTCAAGCTGTACCCGTGGGAGTGGCTGGCGACCGACCGGTTCGGTCCGCACGTGCTGGACACCCTCGACAACGGCGGCTCCACCGGTACCACGTGCTGGATCGAGCCCGCCTGGAAGATGCTCCTCTCCAACAAGGCACTCCTGGCGATCCTCTGGGAGCTCTACCCCGGCCACCCGAACCTGCTCGCCTCCTACCTCGACGGCCCGCGCCAACTCGCGAAGCAGGATGGGGCTTCCGGGGGCCGCGGCCGGGGATACGTGGCCAAGCCGCTGCTGGGCCGTGAGGGCGCCGGGGTCACGATCCACGAGCCGGGCAGCCCCGCGGTGCTGCGCGACGAGCCGTGCTGCTACCAGGAACTGGCGCCGCTGCCGGACTTCGACGGCAACCGGGTGGTGCTGGGGGCGTGGGTCGTCGAGGACGAGGCGGCCGGGCTCGGCATCCGCGAATCGGCGGGGCCGGTGACGGACGAGTATGCCCGCTTCCTGCCCCACGTCATCCTCTGACGGGTCGCGGGGGTCGACCGCCCCCGGGACCCGTTCATGGGGATTCAGCCGCGCAGCACGCCGCGGATCTGCTCCAGCCCCCAGTCCAGGTCCTCCTTGCTGATCACCAGCGGCGGGGCGATCCGGATCGTCGAGCCGTGGGTGTCCTTGACCAGCACCCGGCGGTCCATCAGCTTCTCGGAGATCTGCCGACCGGTGCCGTGGCTCGGGGCGATGTCGACTCCCGCCCACAGCCCGCGGCCCCGTACCGCCTCCACCGCGCCCCCACCCACCAGCAGCCCCAGCTCCTGGTGGAGGTGTTCACCCAACTCGGTTGCCCGCTGCTGGAATTCGCCGGTACGGAGCATCGCGATGACCTCCAGCGCGACCGCACAGGCAAGGGGATTCCCGCCGAACGTCGAGCCGTGCTCGCCGGGCCGGTACACCCCGAGCACGTCCCTTGACGAGACCACCGCCGACACCGGCACCACCCCGCCGCCCAGCGCCTTGCCGAGCACATACATGTCCGGCACGACGCCCTCGTGCTCACAGGCGAAGGTCTTCCCGGTCCGGCCCAGGCCCGACTGGATCTCGTCCGCGATGAACAGCACATTCCGCTCCCGGGTGAGTTCACGCACCCGGGGGAGATAGCCGGGCGGTGGCACCAGCACCCCGGCCTCGCCCTGGATCGGCTCCAGCAGCACCGCCACGGTGTTTTCGGTCATCGCCTCCCCGAGCGCGGTCAGATCCCCGTACGGCACGATCTCGAAGCCCGGCGTGTACGGACCGAAGTCCTCCCGCGCCTCCGGGTCCGTGGAAAAACTGATGATCGTCGTCGTCCGGCCGTGAAAGTTGTTCGCGGCCACGATGATCTTCGCCATGCCGTCCGGGACGCCCTTCACCCGGTAGCCCCACTTGCGGGCGGTCTTCACCGCGGTCTCCACGGCCTCCGCCCCCGTGTTCATCGGCAACACCGCCTCCATGCCGCACAATTCGGCGAGCTGGGTACAGAAATCGGCGAACCGGTCGTGGTAGAAGGCGCGCGAGGTGAGGGTCACCCGATCCAGCTGCGCCCTGGCCGCGTCGAGCAGGCGCCGGTTGCCATGACCGAAGTTGAGCGCCGAATATCCGGCGAGCATGTCGAGGTAGCGCCGGCCCTCGACATCGGTCATCCAGGCTCCGTCCGCCGAAGCGACGACGACGGGCAGCGGATGGTAGTTGTGCGCGCTGTGCGCCTCGGCGGAGGCGATGGCAGTTTCCGTGGTTGACACGGGATCTCCGTTCGTCGTGCGGCGTGGGCGGAGGGTGGTGCCCACTTTGTATCGTCGGTCGGAACCCTGGCGAGGAAACCTTGGATTCACGGCGCGCCCGTCGCCCGTCGCCCGTCGGCCGTCCGCAGCCATCCCCGCCCGTCCACCGTCCGCAGCCGTCCCCGCCGGTCCGGCTGTGTTCCTCGTCTCAGTCGCGACGGTGCGCGTCCCGGGTCCGGACACCTTTCCCACCGGCTGCCGGAGATCGGTTCCATACCTGAGACAATGGGTTTCATGGCCTCTGAACGCCCCCGCGTGCTCTCCGGAATCCAGCCCACCGCAGGCTCGTTCCACCTCGGCAACTACCTCGGTGCGGTCCGCCAGTGGGTGGCGCTGCAGGAATCCCATGACGCCTTCTACATGGTCGTGGACCTGCACGCGATCACCATTCCGCAGGACCCCGCACAGCTGCGCGCGAACACCCGGCTCGCCGTCGCCCAGCTCCTCGCCGCCGGTCTCGACCCGGAGCACTGCACGCTCTTCGTCCAGAGCCATGTCCCCGAGCACGCCCAGCTCGGCTGGATCATGAACTGCCTCACCGGCTTCGGCGAGGCGTCCCGCATGACGCAGTTCAAGGACAAGTCCGCCAAGCAGGGCGCCGACCGCACCACGGTCGGTCTCTTCACGTACCCGATGCTGATGGTCGCCGACATCCTGCTGTACCAGGCCGACCAGGTCCCGGTCGGCGAGGACCAGCGCCAGCACCTGGAGCTGACCCGTAACCTCGCCGAGCGGTTCAACGGCAGCTACGGCGACACGTTCACGGTGCCGGACCCGTACATCCTCAAGGAGACGGCGAAGATCTACGACCTTCAGGACCCGTCGTCGAAGATGAGCAAGTCGGCGGCCACCCCGAAGGGCCTGATCAACCTTCTCGACGAGCCGAAGGCCACCGCCAAGAAGGTCAAGAGCGCGGTCACCGACACCGACACGGTCATCCGCTTCGACCGGGCGGAGAAGCCGGGTGTCAGCAACCTGCTGACCATTTACTCCACGCTGACCGAAACCGGTATCGCGGAACTGGAGCAGAAGTACGAGGGCAAGGGCTACGGTGCGCTCAAGACCGACCTCGCCGAGGTCATGGTCGACTTCGTCACACCGTTCCGCACCCGCACCCAGGAATACCTGGACGACCCGGAGACGCTGGACTCGATCCTGGCCAAGGGAGCGGAGAAGGCCCGTGCCGTCGCGGCCGAGACCCTGGCCCGGACGTACGACCGGATGGGCTTTCTGCCCGCGAAGCACTGAGGCCAAGGACCCTGGCGGCTTCGCGGCCGCAGGGGTCACACTGGCGGCGGGATGTTGACCTGGTGGATGGCCGAGAACAGGCCATCGGCCATCGAGGATGGGAGAACGACGTGGGGACCGTAACGCTCGGCGTTTCGATCGCGGTCCCGGAGCCCTACGGCAGCCTGCTCCAGGAGCGGCGCGCGAGCTTCGGGGATCCTGCCGCGTATGGCATTCCCACCCACGTCACCCTTCTCCCGCCGACCGAGGCCGAGGCGGCCGACCTGCCCGCGATCGAGGCGCATCTCGCCCAGATCGCGACGGGCGGCCGCCCCTTCCCGATGCGGCTGTCCGGCACGGGGACCTTCCGTCCCCTCTCGCCGGTCGTCTTCGTCCAGGTCGTCGAAGGGGCGTCGGCCTGCGCATGGCTGCAGAAGCGGGTCCGGGACGCCTCCGGGCCGCTGGTGCGCGAGCTCCAGTTCCCGTACCACCCGCATGTGACCGTGGCGCACGACATTGCCGAGCAGGCGATGGACCGGGCGTACGAGGAGCTCTCCGGCTACGAGGCCGCCTGGACCTGTGGTTCCTTCGCGCTGTACGAGCAGGGTTCGGACAGCGTCTGGCGCAAGATCAATGAGTTCCCGTTCGGTGCCGGGGGCGGCGCGCCCGCCGTGCCCGCGCAGGGCGGTTCCTCCGTGGACGAGCCCTCTCTCCAGCCCTGAGCGCTCCAGGCCCTCCAGGCCCTCCAGGCCCTCCGAGCGCTCCGAGCGCTCCGAGAGCCCCTTTCGCTCGCTGAGCCCCCGGCGCCGGGGGCTCAGACCGGCAGGCGCCGGAACAGCGGGCGCGGTACATGCCGCAGTGCCGACATCACTGCGCGCAGTGACCCGGGCACCCACACCGTCTCCGAACGCCGCCGCAATCCGGTCACGATCGCCTCCGCGACGGCATCCGGAGTCGTCGCGAGAGGCGACTCCTCCAGGGGGCCCGCAGTGAACCGTGCCGCAGTGAACCGTGCCGCAGTGAACCGTGCCGCAGTGAACCGTGCCGCAGTGAACCGTGCCGCAGTGAACCGTGCCGCAGTGAACCGTGCCGTGCCGTGCCGTGGCGTGGCGTGCCGGGCCGTCGCGGGTCGGGCCGTCGTTTCCGGTCGTACGACCCCGGGGCGTACGACCATCACATGCACCCCCGTGCCGTGCAGCGCGTCACCCAGCCCCTGCGCGAACGCGTCCAGGCCCGCCTTGCTGGACCCGTAGATGAAGTCGGCCCGGCGGGCGCGTTCGCCCGCCACCGAGGAAAGCACCACCAGCGATCCGTGCCCCTGTGCCTGGAGTGCGCCGGCGCACACCAGCCCGGCGGAGACGGCCCCCGTGTAGTTGGTCTGGGCGACCCGGACCGCGGAGAGCGGCTCCTCCTCGTCACGTTCCTGGTCGCCCGCGATGCCGAAGGCGAGGAGCACCATGTCGATGTCGCCCTCGGTGAAGACCTTGCCGAGGGCGGTCTCGTGGGACTCGGAGTCGAGGGCGTCGAAGTCGACCGTACGGACGTCGGCGCCACGCGCGCGGAGTTCGGCGGCGGCCGAGTCGAGTGCGGGGGAGGGGCGACCGGCCAGCCAGACCGTACGGGTACGGCGTGCGATCAGCCGGCGTGCCGTGGCGAGAGCGATCTCCGATGTGCCACCGAGAACGAGCAGGGACTGCGGGGCACCGAAGGCGTCCTTCACGGAAACACTCCTTGCAGATGAGGGCGGGTGAGAGCGGGCGGGGGCGGAAAACCGCGGCGGTCAGAGCGACAGACGGCGCGACAGATCCGAGCGGAACGCTCCGTTCGGGTCCAGCTCGGCGCGCAGCGACCGGAATTCGGCCAGCCGCGGGTACATCGCGGCCAGCATCTCCGGCCGCAGCCGGGAGTCCTTCGCCAGGCAGACCCGGCCGCCGGCCCCCGCCACTTCCTCGTCCAGCGAGTCCAGGAACCCGGCCAGGCCCGGCAGGGTGGCCGGCAGGTCCAGGGCGAGCGTCCAGCCGGGCATCGGGAACGACAGCCAGCCCGGGTCGCCCGCGCCGAACCGTTTGAGCACGGCGAGGAACGACGGGCAGTGCCGCTGCGAGATCCGGTGCACGATCCTGCGCAGCGCCTCCTCCTGGCCGTGCCCGACGACGAACTGGTACCGCACGGATCCGCGGCGGCCGGGGGCCCGGTTCCTGTGCGGCAGGCCGTCCAGGGGGTGGAAGAACGTGGACAGCTTCTGGTGTTCGCCGATGCGGTACTTGGGGGCGCTGCGGTACCGGAGCTCGTTGAAGAGGGCGACGGAGGTACGGCCGAGCCGCCCTTCCGGTACGAGGGCGGGTGCGGCCGGCAGTTGTCCCGGGCGGAACGCCAGCGGTGTGCGCCGGGCGCGCGCCGGGAGCGCGTACCGGGGTAGGTGCTCCCCCCGGGTGAGTACGGAGCGCCCCGTCGCCCGGCCCCGGGCGAGGAGATCGATCCAGGCGGCCGAGTAGCGGTAGCGATGGTCTCCGGCGGAGAGCCTGGCCAGCAGGTCGTCCAGGTCGACGGCCCGCTCGGTGTCGACCGACATCCAGGAGCTGGTGACGTGGTGGAGCCGAATCGTGGCCGAGAGGATCACACCCGTCAGACCCAGCCCGCCCGCGGTCGCGTCGAAGAGATCGGTGCCGGGCCGGACCGTACGGATCCCGCCCTCGGCGGTCAGCAGCTCCAGCTCCTGAACGTGCCGGGAGAAGGAGCCGGAGAAGTGATGGTTGTGGCCGTGGATGTCGGCGCCGATCGCGCCGCCCACGGTGACATAGCGGGTGGTCGGTGTGACGGGGACGAACCAGCCCAGCGGCAGTAGTACTTCCATCAGCCGGTGCAGGCTGACTCCGGCGTCGCAGACCACCAGGCCGCTTCCGGCGTCGATGGTGCGGATCCGGTTCAGTGCGGTCATGTCGAGGACGGAGCCGCCCGCGTTCTGTGCCGCGTCGCCGTGGGCCCGGCCGAGGCCCCGGGCGATGGAGCCGCGGGGTCCGCAGCCGCGTACGGTCGCGGCCGCCTCCTCGTACGAACGGGGGCGAAAGCGCAGAGCGGTCGTCGGGGCGGTACGGCCCCAGCCGGTCAGGGACACGGTGTCGACAGACATGATGGTGACCGTATCGCCCGAGAAAACCCTTTCGAGGGATTTGTTACAACACTCACTGATATGGGTGATTGAAGAAGTGTCAACCCGTACAGCAGTGAAGGGGATGCCGGTTTTCGGTGCCGGGAGGGTAGTCGTATCGTCATGGACTGGCTGAAAAACCTCCCTGTCATCGGGCCGATCGTCTCCCGGCTGATGGCGACGCACGCCTGGCGCTCGTACGAAACGCTGGAACGGGTCCACTGGACCAGGCTCGCCGCCGCGATCACCTTCATCAGCTTCCTGGCACTCTTCCCACTGATCGCGCTCGGTGCGGCGATCGGTGCCGCGCTGCTCTCCGCCGAGCAGCTCAACAAGATCGAGAACAAGATCGCCGAGCAGGTGCCGGGCATCTCCGACCAGCTCGGCATCAGCGATCTGGTGGCCCACGCGGGCACGGTCGGGTTGGTCGCCGGTGCGGTGCTGCTCTTCACCGGCATCGGGTGGATCGGTGCGATGCGGGACTGTCTGCGCGCCGTCTGGGGCATGGACGACATCGATCAGGGCAATCCGGTCATCCGTAAACTCAAGGACGCCGGGCTGCTGTTCGGTCTCGGCGGGGCGGCGCTGGCGACTCTCGTCGTTTCCTCGGCCGGCTCCGTCGCCGTCGGCTGGACCGCCGGTCTGCTGGGCATCTCGGACCGCGGCGCGGGTGGTGTGGTGCTGCAGGTGGCGGCGATGGTCGTGGCGGCCCTCGCCGACTTCCTGCTGCTGCTCTATCTGCTGACGCTGCTGCCCGGCGTCGAACCCCCGCGGCGCAGGCTGCTGGTCGCCGGGGTGATCGGAGCGGTCGGCTTCGAGCTGCTCAAGCTGCTGCTCGGCAGCTATATGAAGGACGTTGCGTCGAAAAGCATGTACGGCGCCTTCGGGGTGCCGATCGCGCTGCTGCTGTGGATCAACTTCACGGCAAGGCTGCTGCTGTTCTGCGCCGCCTGGACGGCGACGCAGAACGGCAAGGACATTGAGAAGGACTCCGCGGCCGTCAGCGACGAGGAAGGCGGCGCATCAGGTCCGGCAGCGGCCAGCGCCGGTTGACCAGGAACACCCCGCCGGCCAGCAGCACCAGGACGCCTCCGGCGATCCCCAGCGCGACCCCGACGCCCCCGCCGCCCCCGTTGTCGGCAGCGGCCTCGGCGGTGTGCGAGGGGCCGTTCCTGCCCTCGCTCTTCCCTTGTGCCGCCGCGGGACCCTTCCCGGTCCCGGTTCCTGTGTCGGCGGACTTCGGGGGTACCAGCTCGCCGACCGGGGTTACTTTGCCGCTCGCGTCGAAGCCCCAGTCGAAGAGGCTCGCGGCCTCCTTGTAGACGGCGTTGAGCTTCTTGGACGACGGGTTCATGACGGTGACGAGCAGCACCTTGCCGTCACGTTCGGCGACACCGGTGAAGGTGTTGCCCGCGTGCGTGGTGTAGCCGTTCTTGACGCCCGCGACGCCCTTGTACGGGTCGACGCCGTCCGCACCGGTGAGCAGCCGGTTGGTGTTCTGGATGGCGAAGCTCTCGCGCTTCCCGTCTTTCTCTGCGCCGGGGAACTCGGCCGTGGCCGTCGAGCAGTACTCCCGGAAGTCAGCCTTCTGCAGCCCGCTGCGGGCGAAGAGCGTCAGGTCGTACGCGCTGGAGACCTGATCGGGCGCGTCGTATCCGTCGGGCGACACCACCTTCGTGTCGAGTGCCTGCAACTCCTCGGCGTGCGCCTGCATGTCGGCGACGGTCTTGGGGACACCCCCGTACATCTCGGACAGCACATGCACCGCGTCATTGCCCGAACGCAGGAACACCCCGAGCCACAGGTCGTGGACCGTGTAACTGAGGTCTTCCTTGATGCCGACCAGGCTGCTGCCCTCGCCGAGATCCGCGAGATCCTTCTTCTGCACCGTGTACGTACGGGTCTTCGGCTGGAGCCCGGGCATCACGGTGTCCGCGAAGAGCATCTTCAGGGTGGAGGCGGGGGGCAGCCGCCAGTGCGGGTTGTGCGCGGCGAGGACCTGGCCGTTCTCCGCGTCCGCGACGATCCAGGACCTGCCCGTGAGGTCCTTGGGCAGTACCGGCGCACCGGCCCCCAGCTTGACCTGCGTACCGGTCCGGCCCAGCAGTTCGCCACCGACCTGGGACATACCGGAGGGTGGTTTCGGCCGGTTGTCGGAAGTGTGCTTGTCGACCGCCGATGCCGGACTGGCGACAAAAGTGGACAACAAGGCGGCAGATGCGACCGTCAATGCGATCTTCTTCAGAGCAGGCACGGTCGGCAACGTACAGGGCAAAGGTGTGGATGTGGATACGAACGGCTTGACCCGCCGTGCGTACCGCCGGGACAGCCCACCCCGGGCGTGTCCGTCGGAGCGCGGCGGCGATACTGGATCCATGAAGCTCAGCCGCCCCGTCTCCTGGTTCCTGCTCGCTTTCGGGGTGTGGAGCTGGTTCATCTGGGTCACTTTCGTCAAAAACCTATGGAAGGACGGCAGTGGACTCGCCTTCGACGACGCGGGTGACCCGACTGCGTACTTCTGGGTGCATCTGCTGCTCGCCATCACGTCCTTTCTCCTGGGGACGGCGGTTGGTGTGATCGGGTTCCGCGGGGTCAGGGCCCTGCGTCGCGAACGTGCATAACAGGCCGTACGAAGGGTGGGGGGAGCGCACGTGGCAGTGGCCGGTTTCGCACTGACGGCGGTCGTGGTGCTCGCGCTGCTCGCCGGCGTGCACCGCTATCTGTGGCGCCGCTTCGTCGGTGACACGACGGCCGAGGGCAGCTTCCTGCGCCGGACCGGCACGGTGGCCGCGTACCTTCTGCCGCTGCTGAGCATCGGCGCTCTGGTCTCCGGCCGCACGGGTGCGCCCTTCTGGCTCCAGCGGATGCTGGCCTGGCCGGGCTACCTGTGGCTGGCCGCGCTGCTGTATCTGACGCTGGCCCTGCTGGTGGGGGAGGCGGTGCGGCCGATTCTGCGACGGGCGCTCGCGCGTCGCGCGGGCCGCGCTGAAAGTGTGGAGGGTGCGGGCGTCGGCGCGGCGTCGACGGGCGGCGCAAGCGGTGCGGATCGACAATATGGGGCGAATACCCCGGGTCTGTCCCCGGTTGCGGAAGCGCCCGCGGTGAAGCTTTCCGGCAACGATGTCCTCACCGCCGATGCCTCCACCGGCGGTACCTCTGCCATCGGCGCCTCTGCCGCCGGTACCTCCAGCGCCGGCACTCTCGTGGCTGAAGCCACTGCCCCGCCCCGCCCCGCCGCCCCCACGCGCCGCCTGTTCGTCGCGCGGGCCGTCGGGGGCGCCGCCGCCGTCGCCGGGCTCGGCACGGTCGGTTACGGCACGTACGGTGTCCTGCGCGGGCCGCGGGTCGAGCGGATCACCGTCCCGCTCGCCAAACTGCCCCGCTCCGCGCACGGCTTCCGGATCGCTGTCGTCAGCGACATCCATCTCGGCCCGGTTCTCGGCCGCGCCCACACCCAGCGGATCGTCGACACCATCAACCGGACCCAGCCGGATCTGGTCGCCGTCGTCGGGGACCTCGTCGACGGAACCGTCGCCGACCTCGGCCCGGCCGCCCAGCCGCTCGCGCGGCTGAATGCCCGTCACGGCAGCTTCTTCGTCACAGGCAATCACGAGTACTACTCCGGGGCCGCCCAATGGGTTGATCAAGTACGGGAATTGGGGCTTCACCCCTTGGAGAATGCCCGGGTCGAGATCGACGGATTCGATCTGGCGGGCGTCAACGACATCGCCGGGGAGAGCGAGGGGCAGGGGCCCGACTTCGCTCGCGCGCTCGGTGACCGGGACCGTACCCGCGCCGCCGTCCTCCTCGCCCACCAGCCCGTCGTCATCCACGACGCCGTCGCCCACGGCGTGGACCTCCAGCTCTCCGGCCACACCCACGGGGGGCAGCTCTGGCCGGGCAACTTCATCGCCGGGCTGGCCAATCCCACGGTCGCCGGGCTCGACCGCTACGGCGACACCCAGCTCTACGTCTCGCGCGGCGCGGGCGCCTGGGGGCCGCCCGTACGGGTCGGCGCACCCTCCGACATCACCGTCGTGGAACTCGCCTCCCGGCAGGCCTGACCCTCCATCGACGGTCTGTCAGGGACCTTGCGTATCCCCAAGGTTTCAAGTGCCGAACAAAAGGCTATGAGTCCCAGATTTGCTCTTCCAGATGTGAAAATCGTGTGATTGGCTGAGCGCGAGCATGTGGTGCTTTGCGTATCTGAGCGCAGCGCCGAGGTGGGGCTGGTAAGGGAGAGCACGGCAATGCGGTCGATCCGGCTACGGATTCTCGCGATTCTCGCGATTTTGGTCATCGCAGGCGTCGGCGCCTGGCAGCTGCTTCCCTCGGAGGAGGTGAACAATGACCCGGTCGCGGTCGGTACCACGGACGAAGTCACCTCGCTCGACCCGGCGGGTGCGTACGACGCCGGTTCCTGGGCGATGTACAGCAACGTCTATCAGTCCCTCCTGACGTTCAGGCCCGGGGCGACCGTCCCCGAGCCCGACGCCGCCGAGAGCTGCGGGTTCATCGGCCAGAAGCTCCAGACGTACCAGTGCAAGCTGCGGGACGATCTGTTCTTCTCCAACGGTCGCAAGATCACCGCCGACGATGTCAAGTACTCCATCGAGCGCATCTTGAGGATCAAGACGGATGTCGGTCCGTCGGTGCTGTTCCCGAGCCTCAAGAACGTGGTGGCCGAGGGCCGCACCGTCACTTTCAACCTCTCCTCGCGCGATGCGACCTTCCCGCAGAAGCTCGCCACGGGAGCCGGTTCGATCGTCGATCGCGAGTCGTACCCGCCGAACAAGCTCCGGGCCGGGAACACGGTCGACGGCTCGGGGCCGTACGTCCTGGAGTCGTACCGGCCGGGCGTCTCCGCCGAGTTGGTCCCCAATCCCCGGTACAAGGGTGCGCTGAAGAAGACCGGTGTCCCGGTCACCGTGCACTACTACGACGAGTCGGACGCACTCCTGGCGGCCTGGGAGGCCGGACAGCTCGATGTCACGCACCGCCAGCTGCCGCCGACCGCGCTCACCGAGCTGAACCCCGGCGACCCCGACCTGCGCGTCACCGAAGTGGAAAGCGCCGAGATCCGCAATCTCGTCTTCAACGTCCGCGAAGGCGCTCCGCTCGCCAACAAGAAGGTCCGGCAGGCCATCGCGTCGATCATCGACCGCGGGCCGCTGGTGACCGATGTCTACAAGGGCACGGTCGAACCGCTCTACTCGCTGATCCCGCAGGGCTACATCGGGCACAGCACACCGTTCTTCGACGCCTACCCCTCGCCCGACCCCGAGCGCGCCGAGAAGCTGATGGAGGAAGCCGGCGTGCAGACGCCGCTGCCGATCACCTTCGCCTACCGCGGCGGCGACGAGGCGTACGAGAAGGAGACCGCGGAGCTGCGTCGCCAGCTGGAGGCGGACGGGCTGTTCGAGGTCACGGTCAAGTCCGTCGAATGGCAGAAGCTCCAGAAGGAGTACGCGGCCGGCAAGTATGACGCGTACGCCGTCGGCTGGCTCCCCGACTACCCGGACCCCGACACCTTCAGCCAGCCGCTGGTCGGTCACAACAACAGCCTCCACAACGGCTACTCCAGCAAGAAGATGGACGAACTGATCAGCTCCACGCAGCAGTACAGCGACCGCAGCCGTACCTCGGCGGCCTTCAAGGAGCTCCAGGAGCTGGTCGGTGAGGACGTGCCCCTCGTGCCGCTGTGGCAGAAGAAGGACTACGTCGTCAGCACGGCCGATGTCTCCGGTTCGCAGTACCTCTCGGACGGCACCGGCGTCTGGCGGCTGTGGGAACTGAAGCGGATCTGACGGTCCGCCGCGCCGGACCCGGCGCACACGACACGATCCGGAGGGGGCGGTCGTCCCGGCACTGCCGGAACGACCGCCCCTCCTGCTGTTGCGCCTAGGGCCAATACCAGTGACTTTGGCGTCCGGCAGCGCCTCTGTGCACGACGTTTTCGCACGTCAGAGCCGTCAAAGGCACGCTAATTCACTGGTGTTGCGCCTAGGGCCGACGTTTCGCGGCGCCGGGAAGGAACTCCTCCAGCACCTCGTGAATCTGCCGCACCAGCGGTCGCAGCACCCGGAACCGGGACATTGCGATGGCGCGGGCTCCGATCGGGGTGGCGCGCTCGACCAGGCGGCGGCTGCGTTCGGCGTGCTCCGTCCGGTCGTACACCCAGTAGAGCACCAGGCCCATCTGCATCAGCCACATCAACTGCGGCAGCAGTTCGGCCAGTTCGGGGTCGGTCTTGGCGTCGGAGCCGGCCAGGCACCGCCGGTGGATGGAAATGGCCGCCTCGCGGGCCGCGACCGAGTCCGCCGAGAACGGGCTGAGCGGACTCTCCGGGTCGGCGGCGTTCTTGAAGAACTGGGCGGCGAAGCGGCGGTACGGCTCCGCCACGTCCAGCCACGTCAGCAGGACCCCGCGCATCCGCACCGCGAGGTCCTTGTCGCCGTCCAGGACCGGCTGGACCGCCGCTTCGTGCTCGGCGGCGAGCCGGTCGTAGAAGCCCTGGACGAGGTGTTCCTTGTTCGTGAAGTAGTAGTAGGCGTTCCCGACGGAGACGCCGGCCTCCTGGGCGATGGCCCGCATCGTCGTCTTGTCGTATCCGCGTTCCTGGAACAGCCGGAGCGCGGTTTCAAGGATGAGCGTGCGGGTCTGCTCGCTCTTGGGAACCTTGACTTCCTTCACGGCCTTCGCTTCCTTCACCACAGCCCCGAGGGTATCCGCCGCGGTCAGCCTTCAGGCCCAAGGACCGTACGGGCGCCGTCCCCCTCGCCGCACGGTGTCGCGGTCTGAGAGCGGTACGTCGCGGCGGCGAGCACGGTCGCCCGGTCGGGTGGCCCGCCGGGGTGGTCAGCCAGTGGGACCCGGGCCCGGGCCGGTGTCCGGTCAGCGCCCAGAGACGGACGATCCAGGCGGAGGTCCCGCGGCAGGTGCCCCGGCGGCTCGTTCCCCCTGCTTGCCGGGTGCCCCGAAGCGTCGTACGCCCGGCACCGCGGCCGTCGCCAGACAGGTCGCGCCGACCGCTACCGCAGCGGCGGCCAGGGGGACTTCGGCGCCCCAGGCCGATGCGGCGAGCGGGGCCAGGGCGTAGCCGAGCGGCATCGCGCCGAGGGAGAGCAGCCAGTCGTACGAGGTGACACGGGCCAGGGCGTGCGCCGGTACGGCGGACTGGACCGAGGTCGCCCAGACCGGGTTCAGGAAGCCGAGGCCGGCCTGGGCGACGCCGTACGCCGCGATGGTCACGGCGGCGGGCGCGTGGGCGGCGAGGAGGCCGAGCGGGACGGCGTACGTGGCGAGGCCCAGGTTGGCGATCAGGACCGGGCGGCGGGGGCAGGCCCGGCCGGCCAGCAGGGAGCCGAGGAGCAGGCCGACCGCGCCGGTCTGGAGGAGGGCGACCCAGACGCCCTTGCCGCCCAGCTCCCGGACGAAGAGCGCCGGACCCACGGTCATCAGGACGGCTGCCGCGCCGTTCCAGACGGCGTGGGCGATCAGGCTCGTCCAGTACCAGTCGCGGCTCCGGACCTCGCTCCAGCCCTCCCTGAGGTCGGCGAGCAGAGAGCGTCGGGGGATGGGTACGTGACGGACTTTCATGACGGACAGCAGCGCGGCGCTCACCGCGAAGCTCGCGCCGTCCAGTACGAAGGCCCAGCCCGGGCCCGCGGTGAGGATCAGGGCTCCGGCGAGGGCCGGACCGCCGAGCCGGGTCGCGCTGTTGACCACCGCCATCAGTGAGTTGGCGCGCAGCAGCCCCGACTCCGCCACGGTGCCGCGGATCAGCGGGGACACGGTCGGCATCGCGAACGCCCCGGCGGCGCCGCCGATCGCCTCGGCGACCGCGATCTGCCAGAGCGCGGGGGAGCCGCCGAGTAACTCCGCGCCGACGAAGAGCTGGGTCACGCACCGTACGAGATCAGTGGTGAGCGCGACTGTACGGGCGTTGAAGCGGTCACCGACGACGCCGCCCAGTGGCAGCAGGAGCAGTTTGGGGACCATCGCACAGCCCAGGACCAGGGCGAGCGCGCCGGTCGAGCCGGTGGCCAGATAGACGGCCAGGGAGAGGGCGGTGGGGATGGCGGCGTCGCCGAGGAGGGAGAGGGTGCGTCCGATGAAGAGCAGGCGGAAGGCGCGGGTGCGCAAGGGATGCGGCATGCGCGCAACCTATTTCGGTACCAAACTATTCGTCAACGAAATATCTGGTATCGAATCGCAGTCGGGGGCCGGGCGTACGCTTTCCCCATGGAACGACGCGACTGGACCGACGGACATGTGGAGCGCTGGAAGCCCGTCCTTCCCGACCTCGATCCCGATGTCGAGGGCGCGGTGATTCGTATGAAGAGGCTGTCCGTCCATCTGCGCCGGGTGCGTGAACAGTCCCTGGTCGACTTCGACCTGGACCGCCAGGAGTTCGACACGATCCACAAGCTGGCCGGACGCGGCGGGACGGCCACCCCCTCCGAGCTCGCCGCCGACCTCGACCTCGCGCCCGCCTCCGTCACGGGCCGTCTGGACGCGCTCGAACGGCGCGGCTTCATCCGTCGTACGCCCTCCACCACCGACCGCCGACGGGTCGATGTGGAGCTCACCGACGAGGGACGCTCGACCTGGCTGGGTGCGATGGACGTCCTCGGCCACGAGGAGTACCGGCTGCTCGGCGTCCTCGACAAGGACGAACGCACACTGCTCAACGACATGCTGCGGCGCATCATGGTGGTCGCCGAGGACCGGGGCGACGCTTCCTGGGAATGAGGCGCCGGGCTCTCGGTCCATTCCGCCGGCTCGGCCTGCCTCGAAGGCTTCGCCGGCTTCGTCGTCAGGGTCTCTGCCCACGTTGTCGGAGCCGGAGGGTTCTTGCCGGCTACCCGGCCGCAGATGGTGGCCCTTGACCGGGCTGAGGCCGGGGGCGATCCGCCCGTTCGGCAGCACGATGTCCCGGCCCCGGGCCCGGTTGACCCCGCCGAGCTCGCACACCGGCCCGGCGTACGCCTGGAGCCGGTCACGATCCAGCGCGACGACGGTGACGGAGTGATGGAGGCGCGGTGTCCCTGCGGATCGTCAGATGCTCATCGCGCGGGCCGTGTTGAGCTGCGCCATCACCATGGGGAAGGTCTCCGGGCCGGTCGCCGGGATCACCGTCGAGTGGTGCCTGCCGCCGCTGGTCACCGAGACCTGGATGAAGCCGGTCGTCTTCTTCTCCTTCATCAGGAGGAAGAGCAGACCGACCAGACAGAGCAGCGCGAAGACGATCGCGAGGACGATCGCGACCGTCGGGATCTTCTCCTCGGTGCGCGACAGGTCCGTGGCCGTCCACACCGCACCCTTGAGAGGCATCGGGCCGGCCGGCGTCACGATCTGGTCGTTCATGACGGTGATGTCACCGAACGTCAGCATCGGCACACCACCACCGGGCGGTGCGCCCAGCTGCTGCGGATAGCCGTAACCGGGCATGGCCGGCTGGGTCGCCTGGCCCGGCGGGTAGCCGTAGCCGGGGCCGGGCTGGGTCGCGGACTCGGGCAGTTGCTGCGGGTATCCGTAGGCCGGAGTGCCCGCGCCGGGGTGGCCGTGCCCCTGGCCGTCCGCGACGGTGGGCGGATTGCCCGGCTGCTGGGGAGGCCCCCACTTGTATGAGTCGTCCGCGTACGGATTCGGATCGCTCAACGTTCCCCGCTTTCGATCAAGCCAGTGCGCCCCGCGCCTTGCTGCGCCGGAGGCGGCGAACCGGTGTCAGGTTCCGCATGACCGTACCGTCAAGACCCCGACGGCGCAGCAAGAGGCCCCGCCTTTCCGCAGCGTTTCTGCGGAAGGACGGGGCCCCGGATGCGACCGGTGTGCCGGTGGCGGTCAGAAGCGGCGCGTGATCAGCGCCCGCTTGACCTCCTGGATCGCCTTGGTGACCTCGATGCCACGCGGGCAGGCGTCCGTGCAGTTGAAGGTGGTGCGGCAACGCCACACACCATCACGGTCGTTGAGGATCTCCAGGCGCTGCTCGCCGGCCTCGTCGCGCGAGTCGAAGATGAAGCGGTGCGCGTTGACGATCGCCGCCGGGCCGAAGTACTGGCCGTCGTTCCAGAACACCGGGCACGAGGACGTGCACGCGGCGCACAGGATGCACTTGGTGGTGTCGTCGAAGCGCTCGCGGTCCTCGGCGGACTGCAGACGCTCGCGCGTCGGCTCGTTGCCCTTGGTGACGAGGAAGGGCATGACATCGCGGTACGCCTGGAAGAACGGGTCCATGTCGACCACGAGGTCCTTGAGGACCGTGAGGCCCTTGATGGCCTCGACCGTGATCGGCTGCTCCGGGTTGATGTCCTTGATCAGCGTCTTGCAGGCGAGCCTGTTCTTGCCGTTGATCCGCATCGCGTCGGAGCCGCAGATGCCGTGCGCGCAGGAGCGGCGGAAGGTCAGCGAACCGTCCATCTCCCACTTGATCTTGTGAAGGGCGTCGAGCACACGCTCCTTCGGGTCGATCGAGATCTGGAAGTCCTGCCACTGGGCCTCGTCGGAGACCTCGGGGTTGAAGCGGCGGATCCGGAAGGTGACCGTGATGTACGGGGAGGACGCCGAGGGACCGGTCTCGACCTTGTCCAGAGTCGGGGTTGCCATCAGTACTTACGCTCCATCGGCTGGTAGCGGGTCTGGACGACCGGCTTGTAGTCGAGCCGGATCGACTCGGCGCCGTCGGCCGCGACCTCGCGGTACGCCATGGTGTGGCGCATGAAGTTGACGTCGTCGCGGTTCGGGTAGTCCTCGCGGTAGTGACCGCCGCGGGACTCCTTGCGGGCCAGCGCGGAGGTCGCCATGACCTCGGCCAGGTCGAGCAGGTTGCCCAGCTCGATGGCCTCCAGAAGATCCGTGTTGAACCGCTTGCCCTTGTCCTGGATGGACACATTGAGGTAGCGCTTGCGCAGCTCGGCGATCTTGTCGACGGCCGTCTTGATGGTCTGCTCGGTGCGGAACACCATCACATTGGCGTCCATGCACTCCTGCAGTTCGAGACGGATCGTCGAGACCCGCTCGGTGCCCGTCGAGTTGCGCAGCCGCTCGATCTGCTCCTCGACCATCTGGGCCGGGTTCTCGGGAAGGTCGACGAAGTCGTTCTTCGCGGAGTACTCGGCGGCGCCGATGCCGCAGCGGCGCCCGAAGACGTTGATGTCGAGCAGCGAGTTGGTGCCCAGACGGTTGGCGCCGTGCACGGAGACACACGCGACCTCGCCGGCGGCGTACAGGCCCGGGACGACGGTGGTGTTGTCGGCCAGCACCTCGCCCTCGACGTTGGTCGGGATGCCGCCCATGGCGTAGTGCGCGGTCGGCTGGATCGGAATCGGGTCCGTGTAGGGCTCGATGCCGAGGTACGTCCGCGCGAACTCGGTGATGTCCGGGAGCTTGGCGTCCAGCTGCTCCGGCGGCAGGTGCGTGAGGTCGAGGTAGACGTGGTCGCCCTCGGGACCACAACCGCGGCCCTCACGGATCTCCGTGTAGATGGAGCGGGACACGACGTCACGGGACGCGAGGTCCTTCATGACGGGCGCGTACTTCTCCATGAAGCGCTCGCCGTCCTTGTTGCGGAGGATGCCGCCCTCACCGCGGGCGCCCTCCGTCAGCAGGATGCCCATGCGCCAGATGCCCGTCGGGTGGAACTGGAAGAACTCCATGTCCTCCAGCGGCAGGCCGCGGCGCCAGGCGGCGGCCTGGCCGTCACCGGTCAGGGTGTGCGCGTTCGACGTCACCTTGAAGAACTTGCCGGTGCCGCCGGAGGCGAAGATGATCGACTTCGCCTGGAAGACGTGGATCTCGCCGGTCGCCAGCTCGTAGGCGACGACGCCCGAGGACTTCTTGACTCCGTCGACCTCCTGGAGCAGGAGGTCCAGAACGTAGAACTCGTTGAAGAACTCCACACCCTCCTTGACGCAGTTCTGGTACAGCGTCTGGAGGATCATGTGGCCGGTGCGGTCCGAGGCGTAGCAGGACCGGCGGACCGGGGCCTCGCCGTGGTTACGGCTGTGGCCGCCGAAGCGACGCTGGTCGATACGGCCCTCGGGCGTGCGGTTGAACGGCAGGCCCATCTTCTCCAGGTCGAGAACGGAGTCGATGGCCTCCTTCGCCAGGATCTCGGCGGCGTCCTGGTCGACCAGGTAGTCGCCGCCCTTGATCGTGTCGAAGGTGTGCCACTCCCAGTTGTCCTCTTCCACGTTGGCGAGCGCGGCGGCCATGCCGCCCTGCGCGGCGCCCGTGTGGGAGCGGGTCGGGTACAGCTTCGTGAGCACGGCGGTACGGCTGCGCTTCGTGGACTCGATGGCCGCGCGCATACCGGCGCCGCCGGCGCCGACGATGACGGTGTCGTACTTGTGGATCTGCATGATTTCCTCTGGTCCCTCTGCCCGGCGCCTAGCGGATGTTCGGGTCGAAGGTGAAGATCACCAGCGTGCCCAGCAGGACGGTGAACACCGTGGCGGTGTACAGCAGCATCTTCAGCCAGAAGCGGGTGTTGTCCCGTTCGGCGTAGTCGTTGATGACCGTACGGAGGCCGTTGGCGCCGTGCAGCATGGCCAGCCACAGCATCGCCAGGTCCCAGACCTGCCAGAACGGCGAGGCCCAGCGGCCCGCCACGAAGGCGAAGCCGATCTTGGAGACGCCGCCGTCCAGCACCAGCTGGATCAGGAGGTGGCCCAGGACCAGGACGACCAGGACGATGCCCGACAGGCGCATGAAGAGCCAGGCGTACATCTCGAAGTTGGTGCGCGAAGCCTTGGGGGTCTTGCCGGTCCGCTTGCGCGGCGGCTCGATGACCGGGGCCGGGTGGTCGACGTCGTAGAGGCTGACGCCCTCGACGGAGCCGATCGCGGCGGAGGACTCGGTGGACATTGGCCTCAGCTCCCGAAGACTTCGCGTACGGCGTGGCCGAGAACGGGGTACAGGGCCCCGACCATCAGCACGACCCAGACACCCACGACGGACCAGAGCATCTGCTTCTGGTAGCGCGGGCCCTTGGCCCAGAAGTCCACGGCGACGATGCGGAGACCGTTCAGCGCGTGGAAGAGAATGGCGGCCACCAGGCCGTATTCGAGGAGCGCGACAATCGGCGTCTTGTACGTGGCCACGACGTCGTCGTAGGCCTCGGGGGAGACGCGGACGAGAGCGGTGTCCAGGACGTGCACGAACAGGAAGAAGAAAATGAGGACACCGGTGACTCGATGAGCCACCCAGGACCACATGCCTTCCCGGCCGCGGTACAGCGTTCCAGCCGGCACGGAAAAACCCTCCGGGAGCGGGGATTGGGGCCGGCCGGCTTGACTGTCGGTCTGACCCGGCCGGGTACGGTCCACCGGCCCCGGCCATCGTAGCGACGCTTTGTCGGTTCGTCCGCGCGGGGGCCTCTGGTGTGATCAAAGTGGCAATCAAACTGCCACGGACGGGCTAGAACGGACCGGTGGGGACCGGCTGACCGACCCCGTTCCGTTATGAACCCGATATCAGCTCGATAATGCGGCCCCGGGCGAGTCGCCGCATCTCGTCGGCGGTGACCACCCGTTCCTGGTCGGGGTCGTGGCCCAGTCTGGTCCGGATTCCGGCGAGCACCTGGTCCGGCTGTTCGGCGGGCTCGAATCCGTCCAGGCAGATCACGAACACATGGCCGAAGCGGCACTCGTACGCGGCGTGCGCCGCCCGCAACGCGAGATGGGCGGAGTGCGGCGCGGCGTGGTGCAGCCCGGGGGAGACCTCGGCGGCCAGTGCCTCGGCGAGATCCGGCGGGGGCAGGTCGTAGCCCGCCTCGTCGGCGGCCAGCAGCGCGTCCAGGTCGGGGTACGGGCGGTGGGCGGCCAGTCGCTGCGCCCAGCGGTGGCTGCCGCAGCAGTCCAGCAGGGCGGCCTCGGCCTCGGCGGATGGTGCGGTGTTGAAGCGGTCGAGGCCCGGGGCGCGGGCCGGGCCCTGTGCCGGTGCGGAGTTCTGTACGGGTACGGCCGTCGGGGTGGCCGGTTGCCGCAGTCGCTTCGGGAGGCCGGCGTGGGACTCGCTGGACCTGGGCAGCGTGGGCTCCTGGAATCAACGGCATCCGTGAGCCTGGGCTGTGGGGGTGGTGGAACCAGGCGGATGCGGGGTGAAGGGAGGTAAGCAGAGTGAAGGGAGGGACGAATGTGCCTCAAAGCTAGCGAGGCTGGGCAACAGTCGTCCGACAGATGCGCGAACTTCACCCGGACGGGAGAGTTTCGGACCGTCCGATGGACCGCATTCCGAGGAGAATGACCGTTTATCTCGTTATTCGCCCCTTCTTCTCCCTTATGTCGGAGGTTTCTGACCGATGTCGCCCTCACGCGGCGCGCTCGTGGCCGGTGCGGTCCTCACCGCGGCGGCCGCCGTGGCGATCGCCGTCGTCGTCTGGCCGGAGAGCTCCGACAGCGGACGCACGGGGGAGTCGGGTTCCCGTACTCCCCCGCGCTCCCCGGCCGCCCCCTCGCCGACCCGGAGCTACCCGCTCTCCGCCCCGCCCCGCACCATCCCCGCCGTACGCGAGCACATCGCCGCCCGCGGCCCCGGCTGGCGACCGGGCCCGGCCGCCGGGGTCGTGATCGCCGACGGCAGCGGGACGCTCGCGGACGAGGGGCAGCTGCTGGCAAAGGAGCTGAAGATCCACTACCGGGGTGCCGTCCCCGCCCGCGCGGGCGACGTGGAACTGGCCCTCACCCCGGGCAAGGGCACCCCCGAGTCGTACACCCTCGCCACCCACGACGGACGGGTCAGGATCAGCGGACCCGACGAGGCCGGTGTCTTCTACGGGACCCGCACCCTGAAACAGTCGGTGCGCGCCGACGGCGAAATGCCCGAGGGCGAGGTGCGCGACCGCCCGGACCGGCCGCAGCGCGGACTCAACCTCGACATCGCGCGCAAGTACTACACCGTCGCCTGGATCGAGGACCGGCTGCGCGAGATGGCCGACCTCAAGCTCAACCAGCTCGGCCTGCACTTCTCCGACGACCAGGCATTCCGCATCCAGTCCGACACCCACCCCGAAGTGGTGTCGCCGCAGCACCTCACCAAGGCACAGGTGCGGCAGATCCTCGGCCTCGCGGACCGACTGCACATCGAGGTCGTCCCCGAGCTCGACTCCCCGGGCCATCTGGGCGCGGTCCTGCAGGCCCACCCCGACCTCCAGCTGCGCAATGTGTCCGGTGTGCGCTCGCCCGGATCGATCGACATCTCCAACCCGGGAGCGGCGAAGCTCATCGACGAGCTCCTCGTCGAGTTCACCGGGCTGTTCGGCGGCCCGTACTGGCATCTCGGCGCCGACGAGTACCTTGCGCTGATGGCCCAGGACCCGGCCGCCTCGTATCCGCAGCTGCAACGCGCCGCCCAGCAGAGGTTCGGACCACAGGCCGGCATCAAGGACCTCGCCACCGGCTGGCTCAACGACCGGGCGGCGGTGGTGCGCCCGCGCGGCAAGCAGCCCAAGGCATGGAACGACGGTTTCTTCCGCGACGGAGTCGTCCACGCCGACAAGGACATCGAGGTCGAGTACTGGACGGGCAGGGAGTACGGCGCCCGGCTGCCGGAGGAGTACCTGGCTGAGGGACGGCGCGTGGTGAACCTCAACGACGAGTTCCTCTATTACGTACTCGGCCAGCCCAACAACTTCATCTACCCGACGGGCAAGCGGATCTACGAACAATGGACCCCGCTCGTCCTGCGCGGCACCCAGCCGGTCCCGGCGCGCTACTCCGGCCAGATCCTCGGCGGCCGGTTCGCGGTCTGGGGCGACCTGCCGGAGGCGCAGACCCCGGCGCAGGTGGCGCAGGGCATCAGGATGCCGCTGCGGGCGACCGCCCAGAAGCTGTGGGACCCGGGCAAACCGGCGCTGAGCTGGAATCAGTTCCAGGCGCTGGCCGCGCGGATCGACGGGGAGGGCTGAGCGAGGCGGGCCGGACTCCCTGCTGCCGGCGGTCGTCGCCGTGGCGTATCTGCTCGCCGTGGCAGCGGGGCTGAACATCCGCAGCCGATGTCGTGCCGGGCCCGCGGCCGTGCCTGACCCGAGGGCCTCCGCACAAGGCAGGAGCCCCTCGGGTCAGGCCGAGGGGCTCCAGCATGTGTGCGAATGAGGCAAGCGGCCCGGGTGCTACGGGGCCAGGGTCAGCCCGATCCGGATCCCGGTGGGTGAACCGAGCGCCGTCACCCCGTAGTACAGGCCGGTGTCGGGCTTGATGCCCGAGGCGCTGGTGTTGTCGAGTTGCAGGACCGTGCCGTTGTTGGCGTCCTCACCGTCCGCGCCGATCGCGATGTCGGCTCGGCTGTATCCGGAGAGGTCGGTGAGCGATACCGACGAGCCGAGCCGGTCGTTCGACTCGGTGGAGCCGGGGATGCCCGTCGTGTCCTGGCTGTATCCGACGGCCCCGGTGCCGGTGGGACCGGTGGCGGAGCCGCGGATCAGGAAGACCTGGCCGGCGTTGCTCCGGTTCACGTCGCTGCGGGTGAGGTCCTCGCCGGGCGCGCCGGTGAGGATGTCGCCGAACCCGTCGAGATTGACGTCGCCGATGGAGACGGACGCCCCCATGTCGTCACCGGTCTCGCCGCCGCCCGGTACACCGGTGGTGTCCTGGTGGACCGTCTTGCGGCCGGTCGACGTCAGACCGGTGGCCGAGCCGAAGACCGCGGTGACGGCGCCGCCCTTGGCCGTGTGCCCGGACTCGGTGGCGGAGGGCTGGCCGACCGCGAGGTCGGTGGCGCCGTCGCCGTTGATGTCACCGGCGGCCAGCGAGCGTCCGCCGCGGGCGTCGAGGATGCCCACCCGCTGCAGTCCGGTGGCGGATCCCTTCAGCCACAGCAGCCGTCCGATGCCGCCCGGGTCGCGGTAGTTGACGGCGGCGTCCGCGTAGCCGTCCTTGTTGAAGTCGCCGGTGACCGCGGCCGCGTAGCTCACGGCAGCGGTGTACGCGGCGGTGTTCAGGTAACCGGATTTGGCCGCGCCGGTCTTGCCGTCCCAGGCCCACCAACGCCCCGGCTTACCCGGTGCGACGGAGAAGATGTCGGCCTTGCCGTCGGCGTTGAAGTCGCCCGAGGTGACCGTCGTACCGAGCTTCTCGCCGCCGATCCGGCTGGATTCGGTGACCGAGTACCCCTTGCCGGTCGTGAGGCCGGGGCCGTACATCACGGCGACCGTGCCGTTGTCGGCCTGCGAGAAGTCCTCGCCCGGCGAGCCGATGACCAGGTCCGCGTACCCGTCGCCGTTCACATCGCCCCAGGCGTTGGACGACCCGAACAGGTCACCCGCCTCGGAGCCGCCGGGCACGCCCGCGCTGCTCTGGTCCAGCGTCCGCTTCGCGGCCGAGCCCGGGCCGTCCTCGGTGCCGGGCAGCACGGTGACGCGGCCCGCGCTGCTCGCCGCTTTCGGGAGACCGACGACCAGATCGGTGATGCCGTCCCGGTTGAAGTCGGCGGTCGGGATCGCGGCGTTGCGGGTGCCGTTGGTCGCGTACGTACGGATCGCACCGAGCTTGGTGTACAGGTTCGCGCCCGGGCACGCCGTGGCGAACCCGTCGCGGTGTCCGGCGATGCTGTTGAACGTGACGTCACCGGCGGGCTCGGTGTTGCCGTCCGCGTCGGTGACGAGGCGGGTCAGCGTCACCTTGGAGGTGGGGCTGACGCCGTACTGGCCGAGCTTCCAGGCGGCGACCCGGGCAGCGGACTGCAGGGCGGCCTGGGACGGCTTGCCGGTTTCGAAGTTGCCGAGCAGCGATATGCCGGTCGAGTACGCGTTGAAGCCGTAGGTGTGGGCACCCTTGACCGGGAGGTCGGCGCCGCCGCCGCGGCCCTCGAAGATCTGGCCGCACTTGTCGACCAGGAAGTTGTAGCCGAGGTCGTTCCAGCCGTCGGTCTTCACGTGGTACGTCATGATCGCGCGGACCATGGCGGCGGAGTCGGCGCAGCTGTAGTTGTTCGTGTCGACGGTGTGGTGGATGTAGACCGCCCGCACCTTGTCGATGTACTCGGGCGGGCTCTCGACCAGAGACTCGTCGGCGCCCCACTGGGCGCGGCTGATGATCGGCGGCCGGTTGACGGTCGACGGCGGCGCGGTCGGTACGGTCGCCGTCGGCTCCGGGGTGGGCGAGGCGGTGGCCGTCTCGGTGGCCGTGGCCGTGGCCGTCGGCGTCGCGGCGTCCGTGGGTGTCGCGGTGTCGGTCGGTGCGGCCGACTCCGTGGGCGCACCCGTCGGCGTGTCGGTCGTGCTCGTCGCCGACGGACTCGCGGTCTCCTCCGCGGCGAAGGCGGCGTTGTCCATGGAGTCCGGAGCGACGGCGGCCGCCGGGTTACGGGACTCGGACTTGCTGACGCCCGGATCCACCATGTGGAGCTTGAGCCCCTTCGGCAGCGCTTTTTTCGAGTCGACCTTCACCTGTACGGCGTTCGAGGCGCCGACCCACAACGGCTCGGTTGCCTGCCGCGCGCTCGCACGCTCGCGTCCGTCCGGCCCGTCGGCGGACCACTCCAGTCCCCGCCAGGGCGACCACTTCCCGGTCTCTGCGTCCCTGGTTCGCACCTGCGCGGTGCTGTCCCGCTGAGCCGCCCCGTCCCAGCCGATGCCCACCAGCGAGAACGGCTCGGTGGTCGTGGCCGGCAGCGTCCGTTCGGTGGCCGTACCCCCGCCCAGCGCGAGTGACCGCAGCTTCGCCGGACGCTCCGCCGGACCCTTGGGACCGGCAGGGCTGTCGGACGGATTGGCGATGGCGACCGTCACCACGCCCGCCCCGCCGAGAACCACGGCACCGACGGTCAGCCAGGCGCGGCGCTTCAGGCTCATCGGTCTGTATGCATGCGAACTGCGTGGGCTCAAATGCCCCACCCCTCAAGTGAGTCCAATTTTGCGGAAGTTCAACGGGCCCCACCCGTCGCACAGGCGGCCCGGGTTACCCAGCGAAGCCCAGGGCTCAAACGTCACACCGATTTCCGCAAAAGTGACGCGCATCACAGAAGGCCGGGGCCGGTGCGGGGCTCACCCGGACGCGGGGAGTTCGCCGCTGCAAGTGGCCCGACCGTAGGCGCCCGTGGCCAGAGTGGACTGGACGTGCCGGCCGCGGATGGCCAGGGCGCAGGTGCCGGTGCCGCCCTTCGCGCCGAGGACGATGCTGACCAGGGGGTTTTTCCCCAGCGGCACGGGGACGGTCGCGCGCCAGGGCAGCCGTGCGTTCTGGACCGTGACCGAGCTGTGGTCGCCGCCGTGTCGGACGTACGAGATGTCGGCAGTGCCCTCGCCGGTGACCTCATAGGTGACATCGGCGGTCGGGACGGCGCGCGGTGCCGGCCTCTCCTCGGTGTCGAGGATGCCGTACGTCACCAGGCCGGTGCAGGCCAGCAGTAGCGCTCCGGCCGCTGCGATACCGCGGCGGTCGATCGGGTTCTTTTTTCTGTTTTCGCTGTCCACCGATGCTCCCGACAGAGATTGGAATCAAGGAAATAGGTCCGTCTATACAGGGCCTGGAGCGAAGGAATCCAACCCTTTCGCAAAAGGGGCAAATTGCCGCCCGGTTGGTCCGGAGGTGATGGCATGCGGGAACGTATGCCCAGTTCAAGGCCTTAAGTGCGGTCGCTTGACCAGGCGCTGACCAAGCCTCCAGTATCCCCGCTCGAATCCCTGGCGGGGATTTCTCTTTCTCTGCCGGTGGATTCGGTCAGGCTGTCTCGAAAACGTCGGGGTGGCTTATTCGGCGTGCTCGATTTCCCGTTCATCGGGCACCGTGCGAGGAGGAAAGAGTGCCGGAAAGATTCCGGCGAACCCTGGCGGCGATGGTCGTCGGGGCCCTGGGAAGCTCACTCATTCAGGCACCGGCGTTCGCTGCCGATGCACCGAGGAGCGATGATTCCGGGGTCTTCGACACCGTTGCCGGCTGGTTCCGCGACGACGAAGAGAAGAAACCGGACAAGCCTCCGGTCGGCGGCAAACTGGAGATCCCCAGCCGTCAGAAACTGCCCAAGGGCAAGAACGAGCCCAAGGCCACCCGGGTCAAGGAACTGTCCGGGAAGCGCACCGCACACTCCCGGTTCTGGCAGATGTCGGACGGTCGGGTGGAGGCGGAGATCTCCGCCGCGCCCACCGCCTACCGCTCGGGCAGTTCCTGGAAGTCCGTCGACACCACGGTGCGGGCCGACGACGGCAAGGGCGGCAAGGGCTACGCCTTCGCCAACACCACCAACACCGGCCGCAGCCGCTTCGGTTCGGACCCGGAGCGGCAGCTGCTGCGCTTCGAGACCGAGGGCGGACAGGCGGTCACCCTCGCCCTGGAGGGCGCGGCCAAGGGCGTCAAACCCACGGCCAAGGACAACACCGTCACCTACAAGGGCGCGGCCGCCGGCGCGGATCTCTCGTACCAGGTGGGCGTGGGCCGGGTGAAGGAGAACATCACCCTGGCCGAACCCCCGGCCGCACCGCCGAAGTTCGTCTTCACCCTGAAGGCCGGGGAGCTGACGCCCAAGGAGCGGCGGGACGGCTCGATCGCCTTCTTCGGCGAGGCCCCGGGGACACCGGTCCTGGTGATCCCGCCCGCGTTCATGACGGACGCGAAGAAGGACAAGGCATCCCCCTACGGTCACACCTTCAGCCCGAAGGTCTCCCAGGACCTCAGCCGCCACGGCAAGGACTGGCGGCTCACCGTCACTCCGGACGCGAAGTGGCTGGCCGCGCCGGAGCGGCAGTACCCGGTGGTGATCGACCCGACCATCACCATCGCGCCGTCCCCGACGGCAGCCAAGGACGTCATGGTCCGCTCGGACCAGCCGACGGAGAACTTCGACAGCACCTGGGACCTGTCCGCGGGCAAGACCAGCAGCACGGGCATCACCCGCTCGCTGATCCAGTTCCCACTGGACGAGATCCCCGCCGGGTCGAAGATCGACGCGGCCAAGCTGAGTCTCTACTACGACCAGGTCCACACCACCGGCTCCAGCAACGTGGACGTGGAGATCCGGCGGGCCACCGGCACATGGACCGAGACCGGGGCGACCTGGAACAACACCAGCGCACTGGCGGGCGAGCAGTCCTCCACCACGGTGCTGCTGGACGACGGCGATCCGAGCACGGCCGCGGTCGGTGAGTGGCCCAGGGTCAGCGGTACGGGCTACTCGGGCGACTACGCGTACAACAAGAACTCCGGCACGGGCGAGTCGTACACCTACCAGCCCCAGGTCCCCGAGACCGCCGACTACCGCGTCGAGGTGCACACCACCCCGCTCGCCGACGGCGCCACCGCCGCCCCGTACACGGTCAATTCGGCAGAGGGCACCAACAGCTACACGGTGAACCAGGCGACCGGTACCGCAGGGTGGCGGCAGCTGGGCACCACCCAGCTGGACTTCACCAAGGGCAGCACCGGCAAGGTCGTTCTCGGTGACACCGGTGACGCGACCAAGCGGACCATGGCGGACGGGGTCCGTCTGGTCAACGCGGCGCAGATCCGCAAGGACATCGGCGAGTACAACTCCTGGCACAACTTCGCGGTGGCCGACACGGTCCAGAAGTGGGTCAGCGGTACATCCGTCAACAACGGCTTCGTCATCAAGGCCGTCAACGAGTCCTCCACCGCCCCGCTCGGCGGCCCCCAGTACGAGGCCGGGGACTACGACTACGGCGACGAGACCTCCACGATCCCGCGTCTCTCGGTCACCTTCGGCAAGGTCGGTACCTCGCTGGCCTCGCCGACCGTGGTGCACGGTACGGGTCCGGAGCTGAGCTGGAGCGCGTACAAGAACACCACCGGTGACACCGGTCTGGACCTGGTCGAGTACCAGCTGCACCGTTCCACGCAGCAGGTCTTCACCCCGTCGGCCGCGACCCTGGTCGCCCCGGTCGCCAAGACCCTGACGGCGTACACCGACACCACGGCGACCCCGACCCCGGACAGTTCCGCGGAGGAGATCGGCAAGTCGTACTACTACCAGCTCGCGGTCAAGACCGAAGACGGCCAGCTGCTCGGCTCCCCGACCCGGGTCGTCGGCATTCCCAAGGCCGGCCGCACCATGCGGCTCATCCAGGCCGGACAGACCGACACCACCCTGTCCGCCCTCAAGCCGACCACCAATCTCAACACCATTGAGCAGGGCACGGTGGGCCAGGACTGGCTGAGCGTGGGCAACAACTCGGCCACGTACGGCAAGACCCGCGCGGTCATGAAGTTCCCCACCACGGGTATCCCCACCACCGCCACGGTGCTGGAGAGCAAGCTCTTCCTGTGGTCGACGCTCACCGAGCGGACCGGCACATCCAAGGCGACCTACGACCTCCACGGTCTGACCAAGGCCTTCGACGAGACCACCGCCACCTGGAACAACGCCACGTCCACCACCGCCTGGACCGCGCCCGGCGGCGACTTCTCGGGCACCGTCTCGGACTACGTCCCCGGCTTCAGCACCGACCTCGGCCGCCACTGGTGGTACTCCACCGAGCTGATGAAGTCCTGGGTGAAGACGCCCGCCACCAACAAGGGCGCCCTCGTCAAACTGCGCGACGAGTCGGGCACCGGCCCGCAGGAGCGCTCGTTGTTCCTGTCGGCGGGCGCCCCGGACGTACAGCTGCGGCCGCTGATGCGCGTGATCTACGTGGACTCCACCACGGAGGACACGTACTACGCGCCCCGGACCCCGTCCCGGATGACTCCCAACTCCACCTACACGGTGGACTTCACGGTCACCAACACCACCGCCACCACCTGGGCGGCGGGGGCGCGTCAGCTCTCGTACACCTGGAAGCTGCCCGACGGCACGGACGTCACCACCGGCGGCAACCAGGTCAAGACGGCGATCCCGGAGCTGGCCCCCGGCCAGTCCGCGACGATCAAGGCGCAGGTCAATACGCCGATCAACTCGGACTCCGGCAACAAGCGCACGGACTATGTCCTCGGCTGGGACGTCTTCAACCCGGCCGACTCGACCTGGCTGTCCGCCGGGACCGGCGGCATCCCGGTGCTGAAGCAGAACGTGGCGGTCGAGGACCCGACCTCCAACAGCCTCGGCCTGGAGAAGTTCTACTCGTACACGGGCAAGAACACCGGCGCCGGTTCGTCCCTGATGAACAACCTGGCCTCCGGCAACAGTGTGTGGCAGTACAACGCCATCAACAATCCGGGCCGTGGCGTCAACACCTTCGCGCGCCTCGCGTACAACACGCTGGACACCTCGGACACGGTCCTCGGTCACGGCTGGTCCGCGCAGGTCTCGGGACCGACGCGGCTCGGCGCTCCGCTGGACTTCCACCCGAATCCGAACCCGACCGAGATCAGGCTCCCGGACGGCGACGGTACGACCCATGTCTTCCGCAAGCAGCCGGACGGCTCATGGAAGGCTCCGGCCGGTGTCCACTACAAGGTGACGCCGAAGACGGGCCTGGACTGCACCCCTGCCAAGGACCCGATTCCGGACGCGTGGACGCTGACGCGTCCGGACGGTACGCGGTTCCTGTTCGGCTGCGACGGCTACATGACGTCGGTCATCGACAACGACGGCAATACGCAGACGTACACGTACGAGGAGCGCAGGTCCAACAACAAGCCGACCAAGTTCCTGACGTACATCACGGACCCGGCCGGCCGCCAGTCGCTCACGATCGACTACTACAAGAAGGGCGACGCGTCCTACGAGTACATCGACGGTACGGGCGCAAAGGTCTCCGGCAGCAATCTGACCAACTCGAAGATCTACGACCACGTGAAGTCCATGACGGACATCTCGGGCCGGAAGATCAGCTTCTACTACACCGACAAGGGCCTGCTCGGGCAGATCACCGACGGTGAGGCGTCCTCGCAGCCGAAGGTCTTCACGTTCACCTACGACGCCACGCAGGGCAACAAGAACGTCAAGCTGGTCAAGGCGACCGACCCGCGCGGCAACGCGACCGACCTGGCGTACTACTACCCGAAGGAGGGCGACGACCCGAAGTACCACTGGTGGACGCAGACGATCACGGACCGTCGCAGGTTCACCACGGACTTCGCGTACAAGCCCAACACCACTATCAGCGACAAGTTCACCGACACCAAGGTGACGGACGCCGAGTTGCACGCCACGGATCACGTCCTGGACGACTTCGGCCGTCCGGTGCAGATGACCAACGCCAAGTCCCAGACCTCCAAGCTGAGCTGGGACGCGGACAACAACGTCGTTCTGATGGAGGAGCACAACAAGGCGAAGGCCGCGTACTGCTACGACCCCAGGACGGGCTATCCGCTCCGTCAGTGGGACGCGGAAGTCACCAACTCCTGGACGGATTTCAACCCGACGGACTACTGCAACCCGTCCTCGTACCCGGACAAGGCGACGGCGTTCGAGTACACCACGCGGATCGACGGCTACTCCGCCGACCTGTTCCGCAAGACGTCTCCGCTGGGCAACACCTGGCAGTTCGGCTATGACGATTTCGGCAACCAGACGTCGGTGACCGACCCGGAGGGCGTCGCCACGGCGACGGTCGACGGCGACTACACGGCCACGACCGAGTACGACGGTTACGGCCAGCCGACCAAGCAGACCGATGCCAACGGCCACTCCACGACGTACGAGGAGTTCGGCCCGCACGGCTACCCGGCGAAGATCACGGACGCTCTCCAGGCGGCCAGCACCTTCGTCTATGACGAGCGGGGCAACACCACCGAGGTGGTGAACGCCAAGGGCGCCAAGGTCACGCAGGCGTACGACTACTTCGGCCGTCCGCTGGAGCAGAAGTCGCCGAAGGACCAGGCCGCCGGCGTCATCATCACGACGCCGGCCCCGGTCTACGACGCCAACAACAACATCGAGAAGGCCTTCGCGCCGAACGGTGCGGAGACCTCGTCGGTGTACGACGCGGCGGACCAGGTCACCGCGTCCCTCGCGCCCAAGGACATCTCGACGGACGACGAGCGGCGCACGACCACCACGTACGACAAGGTCGGAAACCCCCTGACCGTCACGGAGCCCAAGGGCAATGTGACGACGACGGCCGGCGACTACACGACCACGTACACCTACGACGAGATCTACCAGCCCGTCTCGGTGGTCAACGCCAAGGGCGACAAGGTCTCCAGCGAGTACGACAACGTCGGCAACCTGGTCACCGTCGTGGACCCGAGGAAGAACGCCACCGCCGACACGGCCGACTACACCACGAAGTACGTCTACGACCTGAACCACCGGGTCACCAGGACGACGGACGCGGCAGGCAAGTTCACATCCGTCAACTACGACCTCGACGGTCGCACCGACAAGGTGACGGACGCCGAGGGCAACACGAGCGAGACGGTCTTCGACCGGCGCGGCCTCGCCAAGGAGGTGAAGGTCCCGTACTCGAAGGACGGCTCCGGGAACATCACCTACCGGACGACCAGGATGGAGTACGACGAGGTCGGCAACCAGACGAAGGAGATCAGCCCGCGCGGCGTCGAGACGACCGACGACGCGACCGATTTCACCTCGGAGACGGTCTACGACGAGCTGAACCGGGTCAAGGAGCGGCTCACCCCGTTCGACAAGGACGATGCCAAGAACTCCGCCCCGGACAAGACCTTCTACTTCTACGACACGGTCGGTCAACTGGAGCGGGTCTCGGCTCCTCCGTCGCAGGGCCAGTCGGTCCGTAACGACACCGAGTACACCTACTTCGACAACGGCTGGACGAAGACGGCCAAGGACCCCTTCGACATCACCACGGCGTACGACTACAACGTCCTGGGCCAGCAGACGAAGAACACGCTGACCTCGGCCGGTGGCTCCTCGCAGCGGACGATGACGTGGGACTTCTATCCGTCGGGCAACCAGAAGGCGCGCTCGGACGACGGCATCCCGGTCGGCAAGCAGGTGGTGGTCGTCGACTCCACCGACGTCAACAACACGGCCACCCAGGGGAACTGGGACGCGTCCCAGGCAATGGGCCAGTGGGGCTACGACCTCCGTACGCACCCCAGGGGCACCGGCACCTCGTCCTTCACCTGGCAGCTGAACATCCCGCAGGACGGCACGTACGAGGTCTTCACCCGGCACGGCGACGTGACCGGTGCGGCCACCGACGCCCCGTTCGAGATCACACACGCCTCGGGCGAGGTCACCAAGCCCGTCGACCAGACCACCCGGTCCGGTGAGTGGGTCTCGCTGGGCTCGTACTCCTTCACCGAGTCGGGCACCCAGAAGATCACCCTGTCCGACCTGGCCGACGGCACGGTCGTGGCCGACGGCATCAAGCTCGTCCGCGCCAACACGGGTGAGACCGACAACGAGAAGAAGGACTTCACCTACCGCTACGACGTCAACGGCCTGCTGTCCGAGGTCAGGGACCTCGCCCCCGGGGCCACGGCCGACGCCTACGCGATGACCTACGACGAGCTGAACCAGCTCGAGAAGGTCGAGGAGAAGTTGGGCGGCACGGTCAAGAACACGACCGCGCTGACCTACGACGCCAACGGGAACCCGGTCACGACGACCCACGATCTGACGTGGTCGAAGTCCGAGTACGACATCCGCGACATGGTCGACAAGATCATCAACGCGGACTCGCCGACGTCGGGCAACCAGCAGATCACCGGTTTCACCTACACCGACCGCGGCCAGCCGCTGAAGCAGACGAAGCCGAACGGCAACACTGTCGACTACACGTACTGGCTCAACGGCGCGGTGAAGTCGCAGACCGAGAAGAAGAGCGGCGAGGTGGTGATCGCCTCACACGACTTGGAGTACGACCCGAACGGGAACCGTTCCAAGGACACGTCGAAGGTGATGAACGCCGACAACGCGGCGGACTACCTCGACACGGTCTCGACGTTCGACTACGACCCGCAGGACCGGATCGCCAAGGTCACCAAGACCGGTGATGCGGCGGGCACGGAGACGTACGGCTATGACGGCAACTCCAACATCGTCGAGCAGACGGTGGGCGGGGTGACGTCCACGTCGACGTACGACCGCAACCGTCTGCTGAAGACGTCTGCGGGTGGTGTCGCCTCGACGTACAACTACGATCCGCTGGGCCGTCTGGACACGGTGTCTTCCAACGGCTCGGTCCAGCAGAAGAACACCTACGACGGTTTCGACCGGATCGCGAAGAGCACGGCAGGTACGGGCGCTTCGGCCAAGTCGACGTCGTACGTGTACGACGCCTTCGACCGCACCGTGTCCGAGACCACGTCGGGCACGGGCGGGAAGACCACGGTCTTCACGTACCTGGGCATGGAGGACAAGGTGCTGCGGGAGGAGGTCGCCGACAAGGCGACCAAGTCCTACCAGTACTCGCCGTGGGGTCAGAAGCTGACCCAGATCAAGCACGGCACCGACGCGACGAAGGAGTACTCGCAGTACCTCTACCACCCCAAGGGCGATGTGGAGGCGATCACCAAGGACGACGGCAACACTCGTGCCACGTACGGGTATTCGGCGTACGGCTCCGACGACGAGAAGCAGTTCACCGGTGCGGACAAGCCGGATGCCTCGAACCCGGAGAAGGAGCAGTACAACGACTACCGCTACAACGCGGCGCGGCACGACGACGGTTCGGGCACCTATGACATGGGTTTCCGGAACTACGACCCGGGCCTGAACCGGTTCCTGACGCGTGACATGTACGGCGGCGCCCTGGACGACATGTCCCTGGCCACCGACCCGTACACGGGCAACCGGTACGCGTTCGCGGGCGGCAACCCGATCTCCTTCGTGGAGCTGGACGGCCACCTCTTCGGCATCGACATCTCCCTCTCGGACGTGGGCCACGCGGCCCTGGACGTGGCGGGCATGGTCCCGGTGATCGGCGAGGTCGCGGACGTCGCCAACGGCGTCTGGTACATGGCGGAGGGCAACTACGTCGACGGTGCCCTGTCGATGGCGGCAGCCATCCCGGGTGCCGGCAACGCGGTCACGGCCGCGAAGTGGGCCAAGAAGGGCGCGAAGGCCGTCGACGCGGTCAAGGGCGGCAAGAAGGCCGGCTCAGGTGCCAAGAAGGTGGCGGGCAAGCCCAAGACGTCCAAGCCGAAGAAGACTACGGACCAGCCTGCACCCAAGAAGCAAGGCGGCAGTTGCAAGGCGCCGGCGAAGAAGAACAGCTTCGTCCCGGGCACCAAGGTCGCCATGGCCGACGGGTCCACGAAGAACATCGAGGACCTCAAGGTCGGCGAGTACGTCCTGGCTTCCGACCCGGAGACCGGCGAACTCCAGGCACGTCAGATCACCGACACCATCGTCGGCGACGGGGTGAAGCACCTGGTCACCCTCACCGTCGACCCCGACGGCGCGAAGGGTCCAGCCGAGCCCGGCACGATCACGGCAACGACCGGTCACCCCTTCTGGCTCCCCGACTTCGGCCGGTGGGTCACTGCCGGGGAACTGAAGCCCGGAATGTGGCTGCAGACCGCGACCGGGGCCTGGTCCCAAGTCACGGGCGTCGACGAGACCGAGCGGACCCAGCGGGTCCACAACCTCACGGTCGACGCAGTCCACACATACTTCGTGTACGTCGCCGGCACTCCGGCGCTGGTCCACAACGCCAACCCGCCGGTCCATGGCGCCTGCGCCGTCACCGGTGGACCCTACCGGGGCGGCCAGTACAAGGACCAGCATGCGAAGAAGGGCGTGATCGAGCGCAACCACATGCCGGCGAGCCAGTCCATCAAGGACGCCTTCGGCATGCCGGAGGGCCAGGGCCTGACCATCCAAATGGACAAGGCCGATCACCACGCCACGGAGAGCTGGGGCAGCAGTTACGACGGGCAGATGCACCGCGCCCACCAGTCGTACCTCCTCAAGCAGGGGCGCCTCACGGAAGCTCTCCAGATGGACATCGACAACGTGAAGTCGATGTTCCCAGGCAAGTACGATGCCGCGATTGATGAGATGCTCACGAAGCTGCCCAACTTCATCGAAGCCGCAAACAAGGCCGGGTTCAACCGGCCGATCGTCTAATCCCGGAGGCCGCCTTGATCGACATGGAGATTCTGCCGTTGAAGGGATTTCCCGAGGTGCGCTTCGGGATGCCCAGGCAGTCCGTCAGAGAGACTCTGGGGGAGCCGTCCGTATTTCGCCGCTCGGCATACGCTCCGGTTCTTTCGGACGCCTATTACGAGTTGGGGATGATCCTGGGATACGACGACAGGGACTCGCTGTGTTCAATCGAGGTGGCCGCCCCGGCGGAACCGAGCCTGCGAGGCGTGGGACTGCTTGACCGTTCCCACACGGAGGTACTGGCGGAGCTGCGCTCCGCCGGTGTTCCCGTGGAGCAGAAGGGCTCTGACTGGGTTGTCCCGGGGCTGGGTATCGTGCTCGGCAATCCGCATGCGGAGGCCCCGGGGGACTTCCGCAGCGTTCTGATCTCCTCACGTACCCGAGTGATTTATGAATTCTCCTTCTTCGAAGGGGAAGGACGAATCGCGTCGGGGAGCTTCGAGGTGGATCCCCACCGCGGCTTCGGAGCTGTGCGGCTGGGAGCCTCGAGAGAAGAGGTGCGTGAACTGCTGGGCAGCGGAATGGAGTCCGAACCTGAATTCGGGCCCGCCTCGCAGGACCATTTCCTGTCAGCGGGTGCGGCTGTCGGATACGACTCCGAAGGCCGCGTGACACGCGTCGTCATGGCCCGGCCCGCGCAAGTGGTGTACCGGGGCATGGAGCTGATCGGGCACCCGTACGCCGAAGTCGTGGCGGCGGCGCGCAGACAAGGCGTCGCCGTCGTGGAGCGCGAGGCCGAACTCGTCTTTCCGGAGAGCGGGTTCAGCGTGTGGACGGCGCGCGCCGGAGACGACGTGCTGCCAATCGTCGCAGCGGCACTCGGGCGGCACGACGCGTAGCGTCTGGACCGGGTGCGTGACGGCCGGGGCCGACTGCCGGCCAGGACAAGGAACTGGCGGGCAACATGCCGGTCGAGGTCGACCTCACGACCAGGGGAATGCCGATTCATCGGGTTGGACGAGTCCTTCGAGTACATGGATTTGGGGCTTCCCTGACCGAGTTCAAGACGAAGTGACCCGTATGAACGCGCTCAGACTGGCATGGTTCGCGTTGTCCCTCGCCTTGTCGCCACGCGTCTGGGCCCGCCGTCCGGATACCCTCCGGGCGGCGGGCCGCTCCGTGTCGCCGCTCGCCGTGCCGTCGGCTGTAATCGGTGTGATCTGCATCAACCAAGTGTCCTTCGTGGTCGACGTGCTGCGCCTGCACGAGGGAGAACCGTCCTTCATCACGAGAGGTGTTGTACAGAATCCGCGGTCCGAGTGTGCGACGCAGCCCTCCTTGAGCAACTCACGGCCGACGGCCATCCTCAGCGCGTCGACGACCAGTTCGGCGCGGTGGTGGTCGGCTGTCGCGTACCCGCTCACCTCCCGGGTGGCCTGGTAGATGACGGTGGCGAGGTACCCTCGTGAAAGCTATATCGGCCGTACGGCCCCGGCGCGGACGGTGTCGCAGGCGTCTCGGCAATCTCCGTGCTGACAGGGCGTACCACTCCGCCGAAACCCTGGCTTGGCTGCGGAAACGCGGCATCATCGCCCGTATCGCGCGCCCGGGCATCGAGTCCTCCGAACGCTTCGGCCGGCACCGGTGGAAGATCGAGCGCACCTTTTTTCTGGCTGTTCGGCTACTGCTGCCTTACCTTCCGGTATGAGCGCAAGGCAGCCAATTCCTTGCCTTCCTCGGCCTCGCAGCCGCGCTTACTTGCTACAAGAAACTCGCCAAACTCACTACATGAGAAATCGTCTAAGGAGGTGAGGACGCCATGGACCTCACATGGGTTGAGTCGGAGGGCGGGCCGATGATTGTCGTAGAGGAGTCGCTGAGGCGCCTCTGGGGCGGTTACACGAACTCCGACTACGAAAAAGCGTGTGAGGTCGAAGGCTACGCCGGGCTGGTGCCGTTCGGGGAGCCGTCGGCCCCCGGGCCCGCGCTGGCGATCAACGACATCCCCGCCCCGACCGCATTCATGGAGGAGTTCCGTGCCATTGTTCAATGGATCTCGTCGTCCAGCGATGCTCGATTCGTCGAGGTCGTGCGCGGAGGCATCGAATTCGTGGGTACATGGGTGGACGGCCCGGTCGTGCAAGTGAACGGCCCGCTCGCCGTGTTCGATGCTGCTCTGCCGGGAACAGAAGCTCGTGCGGACGAACTTCTGCTGGTGGAGATCGAGCCCGCGGTCTATCGACTGAGGACCGCGGACATCGAGTCGGACGCCGGTACGTGTGCACGGGTCCACAAGCTCGATTGGTTGATCCAGTGAACTGCGCGTAGTCGTTGTGCATCGCTGTCGGCCGGGGTCGTAACCCACCGCGCTTCGGCCCGGTCGATTACCGCGCGTCACGCAGTCGAGTGCGGGATCTACCGCCTCAAGAGGCATCGCGCGGTCGCCACGCGATATGACAACCTCGCGGTCCGCTACGAGGCGACCGTCCTCATCGCGGCCATCAATGAGTGGTTGTGATCGGCACCCGTCGCTAGAGCTCGTGGTCCTGGGCCAGTTCCTCCCAGCGAATGCTGCGAAGTGCAAGGTCAGCGTCCTCGCCCGATGGGACATCCAAGACGGTCTGGAACCAGACCACAGTGAGGGCGGAACGGTGCAGCACCGGGTCGAGTTCAAGGGCTACTGCTGTCGAGCGGAAGGCGCCGATGCAGGCCACGGAAGGCAGCACCTCGACGGGGCCGAAGGCGCCGGCGGTCTGGTCCGGGTACTCGCGGGAGGGCGGAACCAGATGGACCGGCGTGGAGGGAAACGCGTGTTCGGCCTGCCGCTGGAGGCTGCTGACCTTCATGTCGTTGATGGGCTTGCACGGGTAGCCCTCCAGCATCCCCCCGTAGGTCGAAGACATTCGCAGCTCGGTGAGCTCGATCGAACGGCCGGACGTGAGGGTTATGTGGCTCAGCGACATGCCGACACCCTATGCGCACGATTCACTCCCGATACACGGCCTAGAAGGGGGGCCAGTCCGGTCCGGGTGGAGGAGTGGGACCGATCCGCTTCCTATCGCGCATCTCCAGCGGCCAGCGCTGGTCGATGACGGCTGCGGCCTCCTTACAGGTTTCGCAGGCATTGGGCCACTCCGGCACCCACAGGTACGGAGAGGTAGGCAAGCTGTCATGTTTCATGCCGCACAGGGTCGCGCCGGAATCTGAGTAGGCGTAAGCCACGTCGTAGGCATGGGCCACGTCCTCGGGCAGCTCCGGTGATTCTGCCCGCTCCCAACGCCCGTACATAGGCTGGTACTGCGGCCGTGAGACCTCACGGGGATCGTGTCCCAGCTCGGTCCATGCGTAGCACCAGGAGCAGAACCACCGCTCCTTCACCGGCAGGTCCCATTTCATCCGCGGTTCCGCTACCGGCATCCGTCGCATTTCGTGTCCACACACGTCACAGGTCACATTGACGATCCCTCCATGTGGCACTGGCCAAGGATTCCCATAGGCAGTGTCGGTAGAAGGCCCCTTCCGAACCGGCATTCTGTTAGGAGTTCTTACGCAGATCGGCGGCCGGACGCGTCCTTGAGGGAGGTGACGAACGACGTCCAGGCGGGGGCGGTGACCGTGAGGGTCGGGCCGTCGGTGAGCTTGGAGTCGCGGACGGGGACGATGCCCGCGAGGCCGTCGGCGACCTCCACGCAGTTGCCGCCCGTGCCGTTGCTGAAGCTGCTCTTGCGCCAGACGGCGGTGCTCAAGTCAATCCCGTAGCTTGCCATTTCGGTCATCCTCAGCCGCTCGCTCGATCAGGACGAGGGACGCCTCCGGAGGCAGCGCGGCGGCCCTGAGCAGATCGTACGACCTGCGGTACTCCTCAACGAGGGACGGATCGTCGATGGTGTCCCCGCTGTGCTGCGACTCCAAGTAGACCAGCGGTGGAGCATCGGGGAAAGCCATAATCGTGGCGGCCCCCATCATGAGCGGGTGCGGCCCGCAGTTCCACGGGAGGATCTGTGGAACGATCCGCCGTCGCCGCGCCAGCGCTGCAATGTGCTCCAGCTGTTCGGCCGACTGTTTCGGAGGAAGGATCGGCTGGCGCAGCAGCACCTCCGGCAGGATCGCCCAATAGGCAGGGGTTTTGTGGCTGTCTTCGAAGAGACGGGCCCGTGACATCCGCGCGGCGACCTTCTCCTCCACTTCGTCGTCGGGTGCCAGCGGCATCGCCGCCCGGACCACCGCCCGCGCGTACGCGTCTGTCTGCAGCAGACCGGGAATCAGATTCGGGCACCACTCCTCGATGGTCTTGGCGTGCTTCTCCGCTTCCAGAGCGCGCTCGAAGTAGCTGGCGTGGCCTCGCCTCTTCGCCTTCCGTACGTCCTCGCAGCGGCGCTGGAAGAAGCCGTCGGTATCCAGCGTCCGGTCCACGTGCTCGGCCAGTTCGGCCGGCATGCGGCGCTGTCCGCGTTCGATCTCGCTGAGGTGGCTGGGGCCGTAGAAGCTGCCCTCCACCAGTTGTTGGAGGGTCAGTCCGGCCTCCTCCCGTTTCCAGCGCAACTCCTTGCCGTAGAAGGTGGGGACGCTTGCCGACCCGTCGATGTCCTTGCGCTGTCCCATCGTTCACCACCATTGGTGTCGTTGCCGCCCGTTTCACGGCGTGTCCGCCCGAGTCCCGGGGATTCCCGCGCCGATGCCAACGCGCAAGGGCATACGCGCAGTTCACGGCCGGGAGCCCGAAGCTCTTTCACGGTAGGCCGTGGCGCGTCAGAGTGTGAGTGATTCGTCACAGAGCGCACTGGAAGGTGTGACACGCCATGAACGACCACCCCCACGACGGCGCGGGTACGGACGCCGATGCGCAGGACTGCGTGAACGAACTGCGGGCCGCGCTCGCCGCCCACGGCGTCACGCTGCCCTCCCTCGGGGTCGACCTGCCGACCTTTGCTGCCCGCTACCGCACTCCGCCACTCATCACGCTGGGCAACTGCAACCTGCCCACCGCACGCGCTCTGGTCGCCGTGCTGCGCAAGGGAGTCGCGTGATGCGAGAACCACTGACCCTGGAGCTTCTCGCCACACCCAAGGCCGTGCCCGAGGTGCGCCACGCCCTGCGCGCGTACCTGGGCGGCCCCTGTGCCGACCTCCAGTTGTGTGCCACCGAGCTGATCACCAACGTCATCCGCCACCTCGGCGAGGGCGTCCCCGTAACGGTCCGCGCTTGGTGCGACCAGGGCCGTGCGCGATTGGAGGTCACCGATCCCGACCCCCGGGCCCTGCCCGTCCTGTGCAGGGCGGCCGGAGACGACGAGACCGGCCGCGGCCTCACCCTGCTCGATGCCCTGGCGCTGCGCTGGGGCGTGGAGCAGGGCCCTGGTACCAAGACGGTGTGGTGTGAGCTGCCGGGCAGCGACCGCACGTCCCCTGGTGAGCCCTCCGCGGCCATTCGGGTCGATTCGGAAGGGATGTCCGTGGGCGTGATCGCAGGGTGAATGCTGCTGTGCAGTTCGCCCGTTGTGCAGGCTCGGTGGTCGGTCGTGACGAAGGAATGGGCACGTGCGAATTCGTTTCAGGTGTGTTGCGTTGCTTCTCCCTCTGCCGCTCTCGCTCGCCGCTTGCGGCGGCCTGAGCTCCCGGACGAGTCCGCCGGCTGCCGAAGGTGACCTCGTGTGAAGAAGGTTTGCAGGTCAGCCAGATACCGGACCGCGTCCCGACGGTCAGAGACTGGCTCCTGCGGGAAGGCGAGGGCTCCTCGGACCTTCCGTGACAGGCGGCGCCGACAGATCGAATGACGTCGTTGCGGTTGCGCTGAGCGCGTAGGGATCTTGGCCGGAGCGTTGCGTGATGACAGCCTTGCGGCCATGAAGATCCTTGTCATCGGTGGAACTGTCTTTTTGGGCCGTGCGCTCGTCGACGAGGCGCTCCGGCGCGGCGACGAGGTGACGTTGTTCAACCGTGGGCAGTCAGGCCCGACGCCTTCCGGGGTAGAGGCGGTCCAGGGAGACCGCGAGGACGAGGCCGCCCTGCGTGCGCTGGCGGAAGGGAGAACCTGGAACTGTGTGATCGACACGTGCGGGTTCGAGCCCCGTACCGTGCAGCGTTCGGTCCGGGCACTGGCCGGGCACGCGGGAGCGTACGCGTTCGTCTCGTCCTTCCACGCTTACGCCGACTGGCCCGCCAAGGGGGTGGACGAGACCTCCCCCCGCCACGCCTGCTCTCCGGACGCCGCGCCGGACGACGTGCCCTACAACGCGCTCAAGGCCGGATGCGAGCGGGCAGTCGAGGAGGGCTTCCCCGGACACGCCCTGATTGTCAATCCTGGCATCATCGTCGGTCCCGGAGAGAACATCGGACGCCTCCCGTGGTGGCTGGAGACCATCGCACGGGGAGGCCGTGTACTGGCTCCGGGGTCCCCGGACCGTGCGATGCAGCTGATCGACGCCCGCGACATCGCCAACTTCGTTCTCGACCGGCTCGCCGAGGGAAGTACCGGCCGCTACCTGACCACCGGCGTCCGCGAGAACACCACGATGGGCGAGCTGCTCCGCGCCTGTGTCGATGCCACCGGCGCCGACACCGAACTCGTCTGGGCCGACGAGCAGTTCCTCCAGGATCACGACGTAGCCCCGTGGACCGAAATGCCGCTGTGGATGCCGGACATCCCCGAGGTCTCCGGCGCGTGGACCGCTTCCTCGGCCAAGGCGCTGGCCGCCGGTCTGCGTTGCCGCCCGGTCGCCGAGACCGTCGCGGACACCTGGCGGGCGCTCAACGACGGTGGACATCCGCGACCCAAGTACCTTCAGGGAAAGATTCCCGTCGGCTTGGACGGGGCCAAGCGCGACGCGGTCCTCGCCGCGTGGGATGCCCGCGAATCGCAGCCCTGAGTCGGCCACCGTGCCCCGGCCCCGCGGCCTGTGAAACGGCGGGGCCGGGATCTTCCTGCACGTCAACGGGAGCGGTGCCACCGCCGGTTGCGTCTCTGTGCCGCGTGCCGCGTGCCGCGACTGGCGTCGGCGACGTTCGAGGTGGGGTGATGGTTGTGCGCGCGCAAGCGATTCGTCCTCTTCCTGGCCATGAGAAGGACCACAGTGCCCTTCGTGTGATGTTCCCGGGCCCCTGAGCGCTGGGTCAGTGTCGGTGATCGCAGGCACGGCGAAGGGCGGGCGGAATCATGGGTGGGGACGAGCAGACAACGTTTCCCGAAGCAGCGGTGATGCGCTCCTACACATCGGAGTTCGTCGCCCGACTCACCGCGCGCAGCCGGCTGCCCCTCGACTACTCGGTCGCCAGCCTCCGGCTCGTCGACCTCGTCGTCGACGGCCTGCGGCGTGATCAGCCGCAACGGGACCGCGTCTCCGGGACCCTGCTGGGGCTCGGGGCGTACACCGGCGAAGTGATCGTCCGCAGGGCCGGGGGGACATGGGTGGACTTGGACGCCGCACAACGGGAGCTGTTCCGGCAGGCGGTGGGCGTGCGGATGCCCGACGGACGGGTCTGGAATCCGCTCGGCAAGGTCGTCAACCGCTTCGAGTCGGGGGCGGAGGAATCGGTACAGCGGCTGTATCTCCTGCTGCACGGGCGGGCGGCGCAGCACAAGGCTGTGTGCGGGTAGCTCCTGCGCGTGGAGAACCTGTGACATTTCTGTGGCTCCGGACGCAGAGGGAGAGAGGGGTGTTGCCTCGGCAGGACAGGAATACGGGGGCCGGTGCCGGATCGGGTGTTGAGCAGGGAAGCGTTGGGCACGGGCGAGGAGCAGCGCCGCAGGCAGATGTGCGACGCCGAGCTCGGTGCTGCCGTCGAGCGGGCCCAGCAGGGGGACGAGGACGCCTTCGCCGTCGCGTACCGGATGGTGCAGCCGGGCCTCCTCGGCTACGTACGCGGACTGGTCGGCGACGATGCCGAGGACGTGGCCTCCGACGCCTGGCTGGAGATTGCCCGCGATCTGGGGCGGTTCCGCGGTGACGGAGCAGGGTTCCGCGGCTGGACCGCGATGATCGCCCGCCACCGTGCGCTGGACCACCTGAGGAAGCTGAAGCGGCGGCCCCGTACCACCTTGATCGAACAGGATGTGCTTCAGCTGCCCGGCGGCTACGACACGGCCGCCTCGGCGCTGGAGAGGCTCTCCACCCAAACGGCGCTGGAGGTCATCGGGACGCTGCCGCGCGAGCAGGCCGAGGCCGTACTGCTGCGGGTGGTCGTCGGTCTGGACGGTCCTGCGGTGGCGCGCGTGCTCGGCAAACGCGCGGGGGCGGTCCGCACGTCCGCGTACCGCGGGCTCAAGAGACTGGCGGAGCAGGTGTCCTGGGGCAGTGGGACGGGTGCTGTGACGAAGAGGGCGCGTCGTACGCTGAGTGATGAAGCATGAGATACGAATCGCAGCGGCCGCCCGAGCCGCCGGAGACACCCGAACTGGCCGCGTTGCTCGCGGCAGCGCGGCGTACCGGGGCACTCGACCCCGGTGACGAGAAGCGCGCTACCGCCGCCTTCGTGGCCGCGCGGGACGAGGGCGCGCACAACGCAGTGGTGCGGTGGCCGCGTCGACGTGACGACTGGCGTCCGGCGAAACGACGGCGCGGTGTGCGCTCGTTCCGGGTGATGCTCGGTGGCTTCATGGCTGCGGCGACGCTCGGCGGGGTCGCGGTGGCCGCGGGTTCGGGGGCGATTCCGGAACGTTTCGGTGGCGGTGAGAGCGACGCGGCGGAGTCCGTACGCCCCCCGCGCACCTCTCCCGCGACACCCGGTGGGCGTCCCTCCAGCGAGGAGTCGCTGCAGCCGGACGGCGATGGTGCCTCGCCGGGGGTCACGAACGCTCCCGGCGACGGGCATCCTTCCGGTCGGCCCGACCGGGCACAGGACGATGTCGCGCTGTGCCGTGTGTACCTCAGCGACCGGGGCAGCGGGAAGGCCATGGACGCCGCTGCCTTCGAACGGCTGGAGGCGGCCGCGGGCGGTGCGTCGGAGGCGGCGGTGACGGCCTACTGCGACGGGCTCCTCGGACAGCCGTCACCGGGGGAGTCGAAGAAGGCCCAGGGCAACCGGGACGCGGAGGAGAAGGCGGAGGAGAAGGCGGAGGCGGAGGAGAAGGCCGTGCCTGAGGGGAAGCAGGGCGGCCGGACGCCGTCGCAAGGGAGCGGGACCCGGACCGGGAGCGGCGGCAAGGATGGGACCGCTGTCGGCTGAATCGCCGACCGTCGCGCTCGTCGTCGCTGCCAAGCAGTCGGGTGGCGGCCTCGACTCGGTCGAGCTCGATCACCCTCCCTCAGGCCGCCGCCGTGGAGCAGGGTTTCGTCGAGCAGGTGTGGCAACAGGCCGCTCCTACCTTCAACTCCGAGATCCTCGGTCCGCACTTCGAGGACCTGGCCCGCGACTTCACCCGTCGTTACGCCCACGGAGGATCGGGTGAACGCCCGGATGCGTTCGTCACGGGTTGGTCATGCAGAGGTCCCGCGCCCTCGGTAATGCCTGGTCGGAGCGAGCGGAAACGAGGACGACCGGGGCCGCCACCCCCCACAGGAGAGACCCCGGTCGTCTTCCGCGGGGCCGTAGGACGACCCCGTACTTCTTACAGCGCCGTGACGGCGTTTTCTGTCACACCGCACCCTGTCCGAAGAATGTTGCAAGTTGTACAAGTCGTGGACGTGACCCCCGCGAAGGACGTAGCGTGCTGAGTCGCGCAGGGTGGCGCGGCAGTGATGACCAGCTGCGATTCAGGACAGCAGGGCAGGTTGAGGGAGTGCTGGGGGACGACGCGGAGTTCACTGCCGCGGTGCTCGCGGCACAGGACGGGGACGAGGATGCCTTCCGTGCTGTGTACCGCGCTGTGCAGCCGCGGCTGCTGGGCTACATACGGACACTGGTGGGGGAGCCGGACGCCGAGGACGTGGCGTCCGAGTCCTGGTTGCAGATAGCGCGCGACCTCGACCGGTTCAGCGGCGACGCCGACCGCTTCCGCGGCTGGGCTGCGCGGATAGCCCGTAATCGTGCCCTGGACCATCTGCGAATGCGCGGCAGACGCCCCGTCATCGGCGGCGACGAGTCGGAACTGTCGGAGAAGCCGGCCGGGTCCGACACCGCCGACGAGGCGATGGAGGCCCTGGCCACCGGCCGCACGATGTCGCTCATCGCCCAGCTGCCGCAGGACCAGGCCGAGGCCGTGGTGCTGCGGGTGGTGGTCGGTCTGGACGCGAAGAGTGCGGCGCAGACGCTGGGCAAGCGGCCGGGGGCGGTGCGCACCGCGGCGCACCGGGGACTGAAGCGGCTGGCCGAGCTGTTGCGCATGGACGGTGCGCACGGCGCGGACGGCGCGGACAAGGCCGACGACGCCGACGGCCGCCCGGACGGTGAGGGCGGTGCGGGCGGTACGGACGGTGAGGGCGGCGAAGGTCGGGCCGACGAAGGCGCGGGCATCGCCGTGAACCATGCTTCTGCGGGTGATCCGGCGGATTCGGCAGCCCCTCGTGGAAGCGTGGCAGGCCGGACGGCGGAGCTCGGTGCTGTGCCCGCCCAACGCCCCTCCCACAATGGTCTGGCGGCGCCGGCCGGTGTGACGCATTCGCGTCTGTGGACGCAGAAGGACATGTGATGGCCGACGAGCAGTACGAATGGCTTGACAAGGACGCGGCGGAGAGATTGCTCCGCGGCGAACCGGTCGATCCCGTCGGCGGCCACTCATGTACGGAAGCGGAGAGGCTCGCGGCAGCACTGGGCGCCGCCGCGCGGGCCGCCCGCCCGGCCACCGGCGAACTGCCGGGCGAGGCCGCGGCGTTGGCCGCCTTCCGTGCCGCCCGGCAATCCGCGCGCGCAACGACACGTGCGCCGAACCCGCAGGTGGAGGGGTACGCCGAGAAGACAGCTGAGCCGGCAGGTGCCGACGTCCTCGAACCGGTGCATATCCGGCCGACCTCCGGCGGCTCCGTACCGAGCGCCTCCTCCGTCTCCGCGGGCTCCGGATTCTCCGCGGGCTCCGGCCGTACCCGCTCCCTGCGCTGGAGCCGGCCCCTTCGCTTCGGCCTGGTCGCCTCTTTCGCGGGCTGTGCGCTCGGTGGGGTGGCCGTGGCCGCGGGCACCGGGATGTTCCCCGGACCGTTCGGCGGGCACGCTCCCGTACCGGCGACCTCCGTCTCGGCCACGGCGACGCCTGAGCAACTCGGTTCGGGGGCCACCACCGACGAGAGCCCGTCCGCACCGCCGGCCGCCTCCCCGGAGACGGTGCCCTCCATGCCCCCAGCGGCCCCCTCCACCCCCTCCGGTGACCGGGAAAGCGACGAAACCGGCAAGGGCGAGGAGCACAGGGGCGGCGACGACAACCGGAAGCGGGACGGTGCCGCGGGCGGATCCTCGGACGGCACCGAGAAGGGCAGACTGCCCGACGGCTCCGGGAACAACACCTCCGGCGACTGGTACGACAGGGCGCTCAAGGCATGCCGTGACTACCGCAACGGCGACCTGGACGACGACCGCAGACGGAGGCTCGAAGCGCTGGCGAAGGGCGCCCGCAATCTGGACCGGTACTGCGACCGCCTGATCGCCGGATACGGGAAGGGCCAGAACAGCGCGGGCCGCGACGGCGGCGACGAGCAGAACGCCGGCGATTCGAACGTGGACGGCGGCGACGGCGACGACGACGGCTCCCGCAGGCTTCCGTCGATCCGCTTCAGCACCACTCCGCCGCCCTCGCCCTCGGCCCCGGTCTCCTCGCCGACAGCGGATCGGGCGTCCCTCGGCGCCGTGGGTTCACCCCGCTGAGAGCCGTGCGCGCCGGTCCTTTTCGCGCCGTCCACCGCAGGGTGTGACGTTTTTCGAGGCCACGACGCAGTACAGAGTGAGCCGACTGGTCATCGGCAGCGCTCAGAGCCGGGGTTCCCCCCGTACCTGCGGCTCAGCGCATTGGCGCGGGCGGGACACGTTCCCCCGGTCCCGTCCGCGCCCCTTTCCTTCCGGTGTCCCATTGGGCGGATTCCCGCTCTGCCCGGTTGCCAAAGCCCACGCATGATGGGGAGAGCGGCGACGAGGGCCGTGAAGGAGGCTGTGAGCAAGGTCCCAGCCCGTGCCCCTCCACCGGTCTCGCGCCCGCCGCTACAGTCCGTCACGGGAACCCTTGGTTACCAGCAAGTAGAAGCTCCATTGAGCAGCTTCAGCGGGAGGCACAGCAGATGACGCGCGAGTCGGAGTCGGGACAGCCCATCGAGCCGGTGTACGGACCGGACGCACTCGACAGGTGGAACCCCGACGAAAAGCTGGGAGAGCCGGGCGCCTACCCCTTCACGCGCGGTGTCTACCCGACGATGTATACCGAACGGCCGTGGACGATGCGCCAGTACGCAGGATTCGGTACGGCCGCGGAATCCAACGCCCGCTACAAGCAGCTGATCGCCAACGGCACGATGGGCCTCTCCGTCGCCTTCGACCTGCCCACCCAGATGGGCCACGACTCCGACGCGCCGATCGCGTCCGGTGAGGTCGGCAAGGTCGGGGTCGCGATCGACTCGATCGACGACATGCGGGTCCTGTTCGGCGGGATTCCGATGGACAAGGTCTCCACGTCCATGACGATCAACGCCCCTGCGGCGCTGCTCCTGCTGCTGTACCAGCTGGTCGGCGAGGAGCAGGGGGTCCCGGCGGACAAGCTCACCGGCACCATCCAGAACGATGTGCTCAAGGAGTACATCGCGCGCGGCACGTACATCTTCCCGCCGGGCCCCTCGCTCCGGCTGATCGCCGACATCTTCAAGTACTGCCGGGCCGAGATCCCGAAGTGGAACACCATCTCGATCTCCGGCTACCACATGGCCGAGGCCGGTGCCTCGCCCGCGCAGGAGATCGCGTTCACCCTCGCCGACGGCATCGAGTACGTCCGTACCGCCGTCGCCGCCGGCATGGACGTGGACGACTTCGCGCCCCGGCTCTCCTTCTTCTTCGTCGCCCGCACGACGATCCTCGAAGAGGTCGCCAAGTTCCGTGCGGCCCGCCGGATCTGGGCGAGGGTGATGAAGGAGGAGTTCGGCGCGAAGAACCCCAAATCGCTGATGCTGCGCTTCCACACCCAGACCGCGGGCGTCCAGCTCACCGCCCAGCAGCCGGAGGTCAACCTGGTACGCGTCGCCGTCCAGGGTCTGGCCGCGGTCCTCGGCGGTACGCAGTCGCTGCACACCAACTCCTTCGACGAGGCGATCGCCCTCCCGACCGACAAGTCCGCCCGCCTCGCCCTCCGTACCCAGCAGGTTCTGGCGTACGAGACGGACGTCACCGCGACCGTCGACCCGTTCGCCGGGTCGTACGTCGTGGAGAAGATGACCGACGACGTCGAGTCCGCGGCCCTGGAGCTGATGGCCAAGGTCGAGGACATGGGGGGCGCGGTCAGCGCGATCGAGCGCGGTTTCCAGAAGAGCGAGATCGAGCGCAGCGCGTACCGCATCGCCCTGGAGACCGACAGCGCGGAGCGCGTGGTGGTCGGCGTCAACCGCTTCCAGCTCGACGAGGAGGAACCGTACGAGCCCCTCCGCGTCGACCCGGCGATCGAGGCCCAGCAGGCGGCTCGCCTGGCGAAGCTCCGCGCCCAACGTGACCAGGGTGCGGTGGACGCGGCACTGGCCCAGCTGCGGAAGGCGGCCGAGGGGACGGACAACGTCCTGTACCCGATGAAGGACGCACTCAGGGCACGGGCGACGGTGGGCGAGGTCTGCAATGCGCTGCGGGAGGTGTGGGGGGCTTACGAGCCGTCGGACGCGTTCTGACCGTGCGGGTACCCGCACGGGTGATCTCTCGCTGAATGTCCGCGAACCTGGATAGGCTCATGAACAGTGGTTTCCGAAAGGAGGATGCCGTGGCCGTAATACAGCACGAGGAGCAGGTGCACGTGCAGGAACAGCCGGAGCTGACGCTCGGCGAGGCAGCCGACCAGCTCGCACGCTCGCTGCCTGGGCATCGCGTGGAGATTCTCCAGGGGAGGCTCACTGTGACACCACCGGCGGACGTATCGCACGCTCTGGCCCTGTCCTGGTTGGGTGAGGAGTTCGGAGCGCGGGCGCGCACCGTGGGGCTCAGACTCGTCCAGGGGGTCGGATTGTGGTTGCCCTCCGGGCCGGAGGACTACGCGATTCCCGACCTGTCGGTCGTCGAGGCCGACATCAAGGACGCCCATGTCATGAAGAACTGCTACGCCGCCCACGTCTTCCGCATGGTCGTGGAAGTGACCTCGACCAACTGGGCGGACGACCTCGGCCCCAAGGTCGAGGACTACGCCCAGGCGGGTATTCCGGTCTACGTCGTGGCCGACCGCAAGCACGACCAGGTGCTGCTCTGCACCGACCCCCGGGGCGGCGAGTACAAGAACAAGGCGCACCACAAGCGCGGGACCTCGTTCACCGTGCCGGACGTGGTCGGCGTCGAGATGGAGCTCTCCGTCGACCGCCTCCTCGACGGAGACGAGGACTGACCCCGCGCCTGCCCGAACCCCCCGAGCGGAGTGTCGTACTCGCGTGCGACACTCCGTTTCATGCTGGGTGTCACCGACCTTCCGACGTATCTCGCCGGCCTGGTGCTGATCGTTCTTCTGCCGGGGCCGAATTCGCTGTATGTGCTGTCCGTCGCCGCCCGGCGCGGGGTGCGGGCCGGCTATGTGGCGGCGGCCGGAGTATGGACCGGGGACACCGTGCTGATGACGCTGTCCGCGCTGGGGGCCACGTCGCTGTTGCAGACGACGCCGGTGCTGTTCGCCGTCGTCAAGTTCGCGGGTGCGGGCTATCTGACCTGGCTGGCGATCGGCATGCTGCGGGCCGCGGTGGCCATGTGGCGCGAGCGGCACCGGCGGATGGCCGAGCTGGCCGAGGAGAGCGCCGGACCCGAGAGTGCCGGGCCCGAGAGTGCCGGGGTGATGGAGCGGCCGTACCGGCGGGCGCTGGTGGTGAGCCTCTTCAATCCGAAGGCGATCCTGTTCCTGATTTCGTTCTTCGTGCAGTTCGTCGACCCCGGCTACGCCTATCCGGCGCTGTCCTTCCTGGTGTTGGGCACCCTGCTGCAGATCGCCAGCTTCCTCTATCTGTCGATGCTGATATTCGGCGGCACCCGCCTGTCCGCCGCCTTCCGCCGTCGCAAGCGGCTGTCGGCGGGGGCCACTTCGGCGGCCGGTCTGCTGTTCCTGGGGTTCGCGGCGAAGCTCTCGCTCAGCAGCGTGTGATCGCGGCGACGCCGAGGGGGGCGAGGTACTGCGCCAGGCCCGAGGCGTCCTCGCCCGCCCAGCCGATGCAACCGTCGGGGCGGACCAGGAACAGGCCCTTCCCGTACGCCCCATGGGTGTCCGTGCGGTGCACGCGGACCAGGTCGTCGTCGAACCTCGCAAGTCCGGTGTCCGTGCCGACGTCGCGTGCATCGAGGCACGGTACGGGGTGCGCCGAAGGCGCTCGTACCAGCGGGGGCAGTGCGCCGTTTCCCGTTCCGACAGGGCGAGTTCATCCGGTGGCCGTACAGGTTTCCTAGCGTGTCGTGAAACCGAACACGCGCGCCGGGCATCCGCCCCCTCCTACCGAGGGGGCGGGCACATTCCCGGCGAGCTCCGGTGACCGCACACCCGGATACGCCCCTCCCCCCACGGGCACAGACGCTTGGAGCGCCATGAGAGAAGCCCGCACCCGTTGGCCACGGCAACGTGACGCGGCCCCGCCCGAGGGTGTCACCTCGCAGCTTGCCTCCGTCACTCCGACCGACCTGGACGTGTGCCTGCGCGCCTGCGCCGCGCACAGCGCCAAACTGGTGGCGGGGCTCGACCGGCGGCGTACGGCACTCGCGGAGGCGCTGCGGCACCTGCTGGCCGTGCACGCCGCGGCACAGCCCGCGGGACCCGGGCCCGCCGCATCCCCGATCGCGCTGATCCGCCGCCCCGGCAAGGCCCAGGCGGGCACCGCGACGGCCCTCGCCGACGAGCTGCTCGACCCGCTGCTCGCGGTCGGCAACAAGGCCCTGGACTGCGGTTACGAGGACGAGCTGAAGCTCGCCGTCCTCATCGGGGACACCGTGCTGACCCAGCGCAGGCGTTCGCGGGCCGGCTGGCGGCTGCGGGCCAGGACGCTGGAGGCGATGGGCGCGGAGGCCGCCGCCATCGAGGCATACGAACGCTACCTGGAATTCACCGACGAGGACGGTTTCGGCGTCGCGGCCAAGGTCGTCGGCATGCGGCTGGGCGCGGACCGGCAGAGCGAGCTGCTGCGGAGGCTGGAGCGCGAGTGCCCCGACGCCGCGGAGTTCGCCGCCCGCCCCGTCACCGAGTCCTGGGCCGAGGGCCTGGCGCTCTGGGCGCACGGCGACCGGGACCGGGCGAGGCCCCGGCTGGTCGGCGCACTGCTCGCGCAGGAGCGCGGTGGTGCCCCGGTGACCGAGCTCCAGGACGCCACGTCCCAGTACCTCGACCTGGCCATGGAGGCGGCCGGAACGGACCCGGGCGCCGTGGCCGGACTCACCGGACTCATCGAGCTCCACGCCGAGCAGCGCAGAAGCCGCATGCGGGGCCCGGTCGAGGACCCCACCTTCGGCGGCGTCGAGTGGACCACGGTCGGCGAGTTCCGCAACCGGATAGCGGGCAAATCGATCTGCCTCATCGCCAACTCCCAGCGTGTCGGCAACAGTTCGATGGGCGCTGAGATCGACGGCTACGACCTGGTCGTCCGCTTCAACTCGTACCGGCTCGACCCGGCGGCGACCGGACGGCGCACCGACATCCACGCCACCATCCACAAGCACGGCTTCAACTGGGACCAGCAGGTGCACACCCGGCTGGTCTTCGGCGGGGTCTCCGGCGACTGGAAGTACTCCCTGCGCAACCGCCTCGTCCCGGGCGCCCAGCAGTACCTGGGCGACGAGTCGCTGCGCTGGCCACTGCGTGACATCGGCCGCGTCGGCGCCGACGTCTGGCCGGCCATCCCCACCACCGGGTTCAACATGCTGTGGCTCCTCGACCACCTGGACGTCAGCACCCGGCTCGACCTGATCGGCTTCGACTTCTACGAGAGCGGCGCCTACCGCCTGCCCGACGCGATGCGGATGCCCATCACCTCCGTGCACGAGTACACCAGCGAAAAGGCATGGGTCATGGAACGCGCCCAGAGCGTCACCGACATGAGGATCCGACTGCGATGACGATGCCCGCCACGACGCCGCCCGCCACGACGCCGCACGCCACGGCGCTGCCCGCCACGGCTCCGCCCGTGTCGCCCGCCCCCGCGAACACGCTCACCGGCAAGCGCCGGGTCGTCTTCGCGAGCTTCGTCGACGAGAACTACCTGCCCGGCTTCCTCGCCCTGCTGCGCAGCCTCGCCCTCTCCAACCCGAACGTCTGCGAGGACTTCCTCGTCCTGCACGACGGGCTGCGCCCCGCCTCCGTGGCGCAGATCCGGGCGCTGCACCCGCGCATCGACTTCCGCCGCGTCGACGCCGACCACTACGACTCGTACGCCAAGGGCGACCAGGACAACTACCTGGTGCGCAAGGCCTACTTCATCCTCGATGTCTTCCGGGTGCGCGACTACGACACCGTGATCACGCTGGACACCGACATGGTGGTCCTCGGCGATCTCGGTGAACTGCTGAAGCTGCGCGACGGACTGGCTGCCGTGCCGCAGTTCTTCTACGGACAGCACAAGCTCAACAGCGGGCTGCTGGTCATCCAGCGCGAGTATCTGAGCGAGGCGTTCTGCGCGAAGCTCGACGAGGTCGGGCGGGCCGGGACGTACGAGCTCGACAAGCACGACCAGGGCATCCTCAACGCCGTGCTCGACGGTGACTTCGTGCAGCTCGACGCCCGCTACAACTTCGTCAAGCGGCGGCTCTCCGGCGACCTCCCCGTCCCCGACTCCACAGCGATCCTGCACTTCACCGGGCGGCACAAGCCCTGGCAGGGCGGCGAGTCGGGCTACCGCGAGGCCGAGGACCGCTGGCACGAATTCGAGCTGTCCGACGCCGAGTTCCACTCCGCGTACCTGGCACTGCCCGGCGCCAAGCACCACGACCTGCTGGTCCACTACGGCACCCCGCACGTGTTGCGCACCGGCTCCCCGGAGGCCGCCCGCAAGGTCGCCGCCGCCCACATCGCGGCCGGCGAGTACCAGGAGGCGGCCGATCTGCTGGGCCGGGTCCGGATACCGGTGGACGAGGCCTGGCCGCACGAGGTTCTCGGCCACGCCCTGATGAGCGTCTCCCGCTACGAGGAGGCCCGCGCCCGGCTCCTGCTCGCCACCGCGGCCCCCAACCGGGCCGCGACCGCCTTCGGGCGCCTCGCCCAGATCTCCTGGATCCACGGCGAAGACGACGCGGCGGCCGAGTACGCGCTGAAGGGTCTTGCTGTCGATCCGACCCACCGCGCGAACCGGCTGATGTACAAGCGCACCACGGACGTGCCCGCGCCCGTGGAGGGCCCCGCGTCCGGCCAACTCGCCCATGTCGCCTTCTACATGGAGCGGCAGGGCAACGCCGGGGACAAGCTGCTGCCCGAGAGCGTACGACTGGCCTTCGGCCGGGACACCGGCCCGCAGCGCTGGCACTCGATCCACGCCCACCGCCTCTTCGACGAGGCCGCGCTGGAACGGGTCAACGAGCGCCGCGGGCTGGTCATCGGCGGCGGCGGCCTCTTCATCCCGGACACCGCGCCCAACGGCAACAGCGGCTGGCAGTGGAACGTCCCGGACGAACTCCTCGACCGGATCGACGTACCCGTCATGGTGTACGCGGTCGGCTTCAACGCCTTCGACGGCCAGGCCTACGGGCACGGGCGGGACCGGTTCCTGTCCAGCCTGCGCAGACTCGTGGAACGGGCCTCGTTCTTCGGGCTGCGCAACCACGGCTCGATCGAGAAGGTCCGGGCGCTGCTGCCCGCCTCGCTCCACGACAGGGTGCGCTTCCAGCCGTGCCCGACGACGGTGACCAGGCAGCTGGTGGACGGCTGGACGGACCCGGTGCAGCGCGAGAACACCGTGCTGATCAACGCCGCGTACGACAGGGCGGGGCTCCGCTTCGGCCATGACTACGGGCACTTCCTGGGCGAGATGGCCACCGCGGTGCGGGAGCTCGGCAAGCGGACCGAGGTGCACTGCGTCGCCCACTCGTTGGACGACGAGCGGATCGCCTTCGACCTGCGGCGCGAGCACGGGATCTCGCTGCCGGTGATCCCGATGTACGACTTCGACAACGACGCGATCCGGGACACGTACGCCCGCACGAAGCTGGTCATCGGGATGCGCGGGCACGCGGGCATGATCCCGTTCGGCTGCGGTACGCCGATCATCAGCCTGATCTCGCACCCGAAGATGGCGTACTTCCTCTCCGACATCGACCGCCCGGAGTGGGGCATCTCGGTCCACGACCGCCACCTCGGCGCCCGGCTCGTCGAGCGGGCCGCCGGACTGCTGGACGACCACGGGGCGGCGGTCGCCGATGTGCACGGCCGACAGCAGGAACTGTGGAAGGTCACCGAGGCGAACGCGGCGGACCTGAGGGTGATCCAGGGCGGCGTTCGCGTCTGAGGGGCGAGCACGAAATCGCCGGACGGGCTTGTTCCCGAGCCCGTCCGGCGATCGAGGACAGAGTGGTCGGCGCCTACTGGCGCACGACCCGCCGCCGCACCGATCGCGCCACCCTCCGCACCACCGTATTGCGCGGCAGGAAAGCGAACTGCGCCGGTACCGCCCCCGGCAGCGCCAGCGCGGTGAGCCGCTTGCGCTTGAAGTACCGCCATGTTGTGGCGTCCAGGTGCGCGGCCAGATACCGCTCGGCGGCCGGCCGCAGCCCCGGGTGGATCCTCGGCTGCATCGCGAACCCGACCGCGGTGAGCAGCCCGTTCAGATCCGCCGGCCCGTTCAGATCCGCCAGGTCGGCAGGGCCTGCCGGGTCGGCAGGGTCCGCCGCCTTTGTCCTCTCGACGGCCGCCCGGTCCGTCACCTCCGGCACCAGCGCGTCGACGAGCGTGACCGGGACGCGGTTGCTGTTCTCGTACGGGGACAGCCGGTCCAGCAGCATCTCCGTACCGACCCGGGCCACCGGCAGCCCGTAGAACGCCGACGCGGTGAGCAGCGCCGTCGAGAAGCAGCCGACGACCAGCGCGGGCCGCATCCGCTGGTAGAGCACCTCGGCGAGGACCGGGGCGGTGAGTACCCCCGCGTCCAGCACCGTCAGCTCGGCGCCGAGTTTCTCGGCCTCCGCGCCCATCGCCCGCGACCACTGCGCCGGGGCCGTGGGATGTGGTTTGAAGACGATGCGGGTGTGGCCGAGAGCGACCGCGCCGCGCATCATCCGCAGATGCAGGTTCTCCTCCTCGGCCGCGCTGATCAGCCCGAGCGCGGACAGATACTGGCCGAGCAGCAGCGCGGGCGCCTCCACGGACGGCACACTGTCCACGACCTCGGGCGCGTCCCCCAGTTCACCGAGCACCTTGAGGAACACCTCGGTCGGCACGATCTGCGGCATCACTCCGAACTCCGTGAGCAGCAGCGGCTTCAGCCCCGGCACGAGGTCGAGATGGAGCAGCCGGCGCACCCGCGTACCGACCAGCGGGTCGATCTTGTTGCGGGTGGGGCCGTAGCTCATCAGCCCGTCCGCGTACACATCGACCGCCGCGCCGGTGAAGATCTGGGCCACGGCCATGGCCGGGTTGACCTGGATCGACTCGACCGCCAGCTCGATGTCGTCGTCGCCGAGACCCCAGGCCAGGCGCAGATGCCGCTCCCACAGGGGCAGGTCGTCGGGGCGCGGCGCCCAACCGCTGGGGTGGAAGGGGGCGATCGTCGTGTTCCACGACACCACGTCGTCGAAACGGCCGCGCAGCGCTCCGAACCCCGGCATCGCGTCGACGGCGGGTGTCGTCTCCGGGACGGCCGCGTTGTTCGAGACGAGCAGGATGCGGCGGTCCGCGTCCGGGAAGCAGCCCGCGTCGAGCGCGGCGGCGAGCGTGGCGGTGCCGTAGAGGGTGGAGGCGAAGAAGATCTGCGTGGTGCGGGTCCGGGCGCTGTTCACGCGGCCGCCACCTCCTTGGCACCCGCGGCGACCGGTCGGCGCCGCAGCCTGCGCAGCAGCGTGGCGCGCCGTACATCCATCGAGTCCAGGGCGTCGTCGAGCACCCGCTGCGGCATGCGCTTGAGTGCGGCTCCACTCATCGACTTCAGTGTGCGGGCCACGGCGGGTTCGAACCTTTCGATCGAGCTCATATGGTGGGAAATGATCGCGCAATAGGTACGAATCGCTTTAGGTAGGAGTGCCTGTGCGTCACGGTCTTCGGCCGTTTCCCGAATGACCTGGTCGAACGAGCGAATGAAATCGAGCTGGCGTACGTCACCGATCTGGGTGAGCGAAGAGGCGACCCCGCGCCGGTAAAAGATTCCGAGAAGTCCGAGCACCGCAAAAGAATCGGCCTCGCGGTGCAGCCGCCAGATCCACGGGCGGTCCTCCGCGGTACGCAGTCCGTCCGTGAAATGCAGCAGCCCGCGGTCCAGGAGACGCCGGTGGTACAGCCCGGCCCAGGCGTACGGATAGTCGACCGAGGTGGTCCGCTCGGCGGGCAGGATCGCGTCCCGCGGGTCCAGTACCTCGCCGCGCCTGCCGTGCGGGACGCGGTGCACCGTACGGTTCCTGCCTTCGACCTGGACATGGTCGGTACGGACGAAGTCGCAGCCCAGTGCCTCCATTTGGGCCAGGATTTCGCCGTAGTACCCGGGTGCGAGCCAGTCGTCGCCGTCGAGGAAGGCGACGTATTCGCCGCGCGCCGCGTCCAGGCCGGTGTTACGGGCGGTGGCCAGTCCGCCGTTCTGCTTGTGTCTGCGTACGAACACCCCCGGGATCTCTTCCTCGGCGCGGCGCAATATGTCCGCGGTCCCGTCGGTCGAACAGTCGTCGACGAGGATGAATTCGAAGTCCTCGCGGGCGTTGGCCCGCAGGCTTCTCAGGGTGTCGGGGGCGTATGTCTGCACGTTGTAGAACGGCACGATGACCGAGAGCTTAACCACGCCTCTCACGCTAGGCGGGAGCCCGTCATTTGCCTTGGCCCCAGGAGGGACGCCGGGTGAACGGCGAATGTCGGAATGATGAACCGGATTGAATCACGGGTGGTTGCATCCCCTTTGTGGAGGTGATTTGCCAAGCGTCGGCGGGCTGTTAACCAGCTGTTGCCGTCACGTTGGGCCGCGAATCGAAATGCCTTCCTAAGTTCTGGGACGTGCCCCCACGTACCAGCAAATCGACCGCCCTCCGGGTAGCCATACTCGCCGACTCCGACACCCGGTGGAAATGGGGCGCGCTCACCGCGCGCCGCCTCACCACCGGTGCCTTCGAGGGGTCGACGCAGCGCGTCGACATCAGCGGACTCCTGCTGCGCGGCCGGGCCACCCCGACCCCGCGCCAGCTCGCGGAGGTCGGCGACGTCGGTATCGACGCGGACCGGGTGCGTGAGGTGACGGCCGTCGAATTCCTGCACACGGTGCGGGACGAGGGGTACGACGTCGTCGTCCTCGCCCTCGTCGGGGGAGCTGTCCAGGCAATGCTGCACGGCCTCGCCGCGCTGCGGCTGCCCGCCAGGCCCGTCGTCGTCACCGGCTATGTCGGCGTCGTCTACGAGAAGCTCGCCGACGGACTGCTGCTGCGGCACGGCGCGGACGTCGTCCTCGCCAACTCCCGCCACGACGCGCAGCGTTTCCGCGCGGTGTACGAGGGAGTGGGCGCCGACGCCTCGGCCGTCACGGAGGCCGCCCTGCCGTTCCTCGGCGGCGAGCCGCACCGCCCGCAGGAGGGCCGTGACACGGTCGTCTTCGCCGCCCAGCCCTCCGTACCGGCCTCCCGCGCCGACCGTACGTATCTGCTGCGCAGGCTCGTCGAGCACGCCAGGCTGCACCCTGACCGCGATGTGCTGCTGAAGCTGCGCTCCAAGCCCGGTGAGCACACCACACACATCGAAGAACTCCCGTACCAGCGGCTCGCGGAGAAGCTGCCCGGCCAACTCCCGCCCAACTTCCGTCTGGTGTACGGACACATGGGCGAGGTCCTGGACCGCACCGATCTGCTGGTCACGGTCTCCTCGACCGCCGCGCTGGAGTCCCTGCACCGGCGCATCCCGACCGCGATCCTCACCGACCTCGGCGTCCGCGAGGCCCTCGGCAACCACCACTTCATCGGCTCCGGCCTGCTCACCTCCTGGGACCACCTGGACGGCGGCTTCCGCCCGGAGCCCGACGGCGCATGGCTGGCCGGCCAGGGCGTTGCCGCCGACGGCACGTACGCCACGGCCTACGACAACGCCCGCGCCCGTGTCGACACCCTGCTCGCCGCCGCCCGCCTGCCCGACCTCGCCCCGTACTACACACCCGCAACCGCCCCCGGCTACCTCCCCGGCATCCTCGCCCGCCATCACCTGGCCCCCGACGGCCACCCGCTGCCGGGCGCCCAACGGCCGCGCGAGACCGGCGGGGTGCGCGGCGCGGTCCGCAACGCGGTGCGGGAAGCGGCGCGGGGCGCGTACCGGCACGGCGTCCAGAAGGTCGCCCCCGTCATCCGGCGGATGGGCGAGCTGTGACCACTTCACCCGCCACATTCACCGCAAGCACCGCATCCACTGCGATCACCGCATTCACCGCAACCACCACCCCATCGACCACGACACCAGGAGCAGCGATGACGCCGCCCACCGTGCTCGCCGTGATTCCCGCCCGCGGCGGATCCAAGGGCGTCCCGGCCAAGAACCTCGCCCAGGTCGGCGGCGTACCGCTGGTCGCCCGCGCCGTGCGCGCCTGCCTGGCCTCGCGTGAGGTCACGGATGTCGTCGTGACGACCGACGACGCGGCCATTGCCGACGCGGCCCGCGCCGCGGGCGACACGCTGGGCGCCCCGGAGCGGGTGCACATCGTCCAGCGCCCCCGGGCCATCGCCGGGGACAAGGCCAGCAGCGAGGATGCGGTGCTGCACGCCCTGGACGCGTACGAGGCGATGCACGACCGGAAGGCCGACGTGGTGCTGCTGGTCCAGTGCACCAGCCCCTTCGTCGTACGGGAGGACATCGACGGCGTCGCCTCGGCGGTCGCCCACGACGGCGCCGACACGGCGGTCACGGTCGCCCCCTTCCACGGCTTCATCTGGCGCGACGGCAGTGCGCTGGAGGAGGAGAACTACGGCGTCAACCACGACAAGTCCGTACGGCAGATGCGCCAGGACCGCCCCGAGGACCTGCTGGAGACCGGTACCGCGTACGCCATGAACGCCGCGGGCTTCCGCGTCCACCGCCACCGCTTCTTCGGCCACACCGCGCTGGTGCGCACCGACGCGGCCCGCGTCCTGGAGATCGACGACCCGCACGACCTGGCCCGCGCCCGCGCCCTCGCACCGCTCCTGGACCCCTCCCCGCTGCCCACCTTCGACGACATCGACGCGGTCGTCCTCGACTTCGACGGCACGCAGACCGACGACCGGGTCCTGATCGACGCCGACGGACACGAGACCGTCGCCGTCCACCGCGGCGACGGCCTGGGCATCGCGGCCCTGCGCAAGGCCGGAATGCCGCTGCTGATCCTCTCCACGGAACAGAACCCGGTCGTCGCGGCCCGCGCCCGCAAGCTCCGTATCCCGGTCCTGCACGGCATCGACCGCAAGGACCTGGCGCTCAAGCAGTGGTGCGACGAACAATCCATCGCTCCCGAACGTGTCCTCTACGTCGGCAACGACGTCAACGACCTGCCGTGCTTCGCACTCGCCGGCTGGCCCGTCGCGGTCGCGAGCGCCCATGACTCGGTCCGTGCGGCGGCCCGCGCCGTCACGTCCACTCCCGGTGGCTTCGGCGCCATCCGCGAAGTCGCGGCCTGGCTGCTGGGCCCCACCCTCACGACCACAGCTTCGACGAAGTCCCCCGAGTAACCCCACATCCCCCAAGCGCTTTCCAGGCTCCCGAGTCTGCCCAGCCCCTCAAGTCTTCCCAGTCCCCAAGTCGTCCCAGTCCCCAAGTTGTTTCAGTCCCCCAAGTCTCCAAGTAAGGAACGCATTTCATGAGCATCTCCCGTCTGCGCACCCTCGGCACCCGCACCGCGGGCCCGGGCCGGCCCGTCTACATCACCGGCGAGATCGGCATCAACCACAACGGCGACCTCGACAACGCCCTCGCACTGATCGACGTGGCCGCCGAAGCCGGCTGCGACGCCGTCAAGTTCCAGAAGCGCACCCCGGAGATCTGCACCCCGCGCGACCAGTGGGACATCGAGCGCGACACCCCCTGGGGCCGGATGACGTACATCGACTACCGCCACCGCGTCGAGTTCGGCGAGGACGAGTACCGGGCCATCTCCGAGCACTGCGCCGAGCGCGGCATCGACTGGTTCGCCTCCCCGTGGGACACCGAGGCCGTCGCCTTCCTGGAGAAGTTCGAGGTCCCCGCCCACAAGGTGGCCTCGGCCTCCCTGACCGACGACGAACTCCTGCGCGCCCTGAGGGCGACCGGCCGCACGATCATCCTCTCCACCGGCATGTCGACCCCGCGCCAGATCCGCCATGCGGTAGAGGTCCTGGGATCGGACAACATCCTTCTCTGTCACGCCACTTCGACGTACCCGGCGAAGGCCGAGGAACTGAACATGCGGGTCATCAACACCCTCCAGCAGGAGTTCCCCAACGTCCCGATCGGCTACAGCGGCCACGAGACCGGCCTCCAGACGACGCTGGCCGCCGTCGCTCTCGGCGCCACGTTCGTCGAGCGCCACATCACCCTCGACCGCGCCATGTGGGGCTCCGACCAGGCCGCCTCCGTCGAGCCGCAGGGCCTCACCCGCCTCGTCCGCGACATCCGCACCATCGAGGCCTCGCTCGGCGACGGCATCAAGAAGGTGTACGAGTCCGAGCTCGGCCCGATGAAGAAGCTCCGCCGGGTCGCGGGCGTCGTCGCCGAGAGCGCCGAGGCGGCCCCGGTCGCCGAGCCGGTCGCGGTCGCCGAGCCGGTCGCGGTCTGACGGGCCGACCGGTGAACCTCGCCTTCGTCGAGAGCCCGGTCCAGCTCCTGAACGTCCTGGAGTGGACCTACGCAGAGGGAGGTGACGACCAGGTCTTCACGGACATCACGGTCGTCGTCCTCTCCCCGGTCGACCCGATGTCGCGCGGCCAGCTGCGCCGGATGGCGGAGCTGGCCCGCGACGAGGGCATCAACGTCCACTGGCAGGAGGCGCGCGGCGGCGCGGGCGCGCCCCTGAAGACCCTGCGCTCACTGGCCGGACTGCTGCGCAGGGCGGAGCACATCGTCATAGGCGACCCGTTCTCCCGCTACGTCCAGCTCCTGCTCACCATGGTCCGCGCCCGCCGCCTCACGGTGGTCGACGACGGCACGGCCACCATGGAGTTCGTCGCCCAACTGGCCCGCGGCGAACGCCTGGTGCGCTGGCACCGCAAGGGTGGCTCGGGCCCGCGCGAACTGGTCCTGGCCCCGGTCACGGCCCGAGCCCGCAGCCGCTTCACCCCGTCCGCGACCCGTACGGTCGAGGTTTTCACGGCCATGCCGGTCGAGGCTCCACCCGGCGTCACCGTCACCCCCAACACCTTCGCCTGGACCCGCGCCCGCTTCGGCCCGCCGCTGCTCACCAAGGGCGCGGACCTGGTCGGCACCTCGCTCGTCGAGACGGGCGTGGTCGACCAGGCCCAGTACCTGGAGGCCGTCGCGGCCCTGGCCCGCACCCACCACGCCACCCGCTACTTCGCGCACCGCCGCGAGTCCACCGACAAGCTCCACGCCCTGGAAGCCGCCACGGGCCTGGAGATCGTCCGCCCGGACCTCCCCCTGGAACTCATCGCCCGCCGAGGCCCCATCGGCCGCACGGTCCTGAGCTTCCCCTCCACGGTCGTCCACACCCTGCCCCTCGCCCTCGCCGGCACGGATGTCAAGGTCGCGGTCTGCGACATCGCCCCGGAATGGCTCCGCGACACGGCCTCCCCACGCGCCCAGGGCTTCCTCTCCGGCGTCACCGAAACCGCCCGCGACGTACAACGCCTGGCCCCGTGGCGGGCTACGACGATCAAGGAGGCATGAGGGTCGTCACAGCCCCCGCCCCTGTACGAAAACGTGACACCCGCACCTTGGGGTGTCACGTTCGTGTTTGGCCGAGGTGTTGGCAGCTGCCCTCGGTCGCGGACCTGCACGACGTGGCGGTCTGCCCCTCGGGTGCCGTCCCCGCCATGACCTGCGGCGACGGCGGACAATTTCTCAAAGCCACCAGGACCATATTCGGCGGCGACCGAACCACCGTCATCCCTCCCGTCGGCGGCACCGCGACGACCACCCTCACCGACGCTCGCGGCATCCCCGCGCGCCCTGGGTTCCTGAGCGGCGTCACGGAAACGGCCCGCGGTGTCCAGGGCCTGGCGCCCTGGCGGGCGATGGCGGTCACGGAGGCGTGATAAGGACCGTGGTGGGGGTGGTCAGACCGGCATGACCCTGACGTCGTAGGACGGGATCCACTTGTCGCGGGTCAGGATTGTCATTCCCTCGGTCTGGGCCTGTGCGATCAGTATCCGGTCGAATGGATCGCGGTGATGTGCGGGCAGTTTGCCCGCCCGCACGCCGTGTCCCGCGGTGATCGGAAGCGGGGTGAACTGGCTGTCCCGTACCCGTTCGGCCAGGTCCTCGGGACCTTCGAGCTTTCCGAGGGACTGCTTGATCGCGATCTCCCACGGGGTGACCGCACTGACGAAGACCGAGGGCTCCGTGTCCAGCAGGTGCTTGATCTCGTCGGTGAGCTCGGCTGAGTCATCGAGCCACCACAGGACGACATGTGTGTCGAGCAGCATTTTCATCAGCGCATCCCGAAGGCGTCGGCCAGGTCGTCCGGCAGGTCGTCGAAGTCTTCCCGGATATGGATCTGGCCCTGGAGCGAGCCGCGCCCGGTCCGCTGCACCCGGGCGCGGAGCGGCACGACCTTGGCCACCGGCTGTCCCGCTTTGGAGATCACTACTTCCTCGCCTGTGGCCACCTGCTCCAGGATGCGCGAGAGGTGGGTCTTGGCCTCATGGACGTTGTACTGACGAGCTGCTTCCACGGCTGCCTCGCAGGGACGGATCGGCGGGTGGACTAACCACTGGACTAAGTTTACTCCGCGATCCCGAGGCGTGCGCCGATGGCGGCCGACTCCTGCCTGCAGGGGAGTGGCGGTCGATGCCGATGCCGGTACGCAAGCCTGAGCGGGGCGTCATGCATCACCCTGACCCGTAAGTGGCCTACACCCAGGGTTTGTTGGGGGAAAGCCCCGATAGCGGGCAGGGTCGGCCGGGCGCGAGCATCAACGCATGACAACGATGCGGATGGCGACGGAGCGACAGGGTGGGACGGCCAGGGTGACGGTCGCAACGGCCCTCCTCGCGGGACCCGCCCTGATGGCGGGGTACGGGGCGGTGCGGCTGGTCGGGCGGGCCGTCGGCGATTACGGGCCCGGGGTGTGGTGGACGGCGGCGCATCTGCTGTTGCTGGCCGGGGTGCTCGCGTTCGTGCCGGTGTTCCTGGGGTCGCGGAGGCTCGCCGGGAAGCGCGGGGGTAAGCGGGTCGCCGCCGAGGCAGCCGCCTGGGCCGGGCTGCTCGGGACGGCGGCGGTGGCCGTCCAGGCGGTGATCGACCTGGTGGTCGGGTTCGTCGCGACGGACGAGCAGGCCATGAGCGACCTGTTCGGGCGGGTGCAGGGCGTACCCGGGGTGATGCCGTTGGTCTACACGGTGATGCCGATGCTGTTCTGGTTCGGGCTGCTGGGCCTCGTCACCCTGTTCGCGTTTTTTCGGCGGGACCTGGTCCGGGCGTGGGCTCCCATGGCCGTGCTGGCGGGGACCGTGCTGATGGCCATGAGCCTGGACCTGCTGTCGGCCGGAGCCCTGTGCATCGGGCTGGCACTGTTCCCGGTACTCCGGGGGCTGCCCGACTGACGGAGCCCCACCGGGACGTCGTGCGGGTGACGGCAGACCGGGACAGTCGGCCAGGGCACGAAACGGGCGAGTGTACCCACCCCGTCATCACCTCACACGCCACGACACAGCCATTTATTCGTCTATGTGGCTGAACTTTTCTTGTTTCATGGCCAGTTGGCGAGGGAAGGGGCTTACGCTTTACCAGGTGAACCAGTTGATGTCCCGTGATTCCCATGTCCAGCCGTCCAAGGAAGAAGAGGCACTGCCCGGCACCCTGTCCGAGGCCCTGCGTGCCGAGCTGGTCGCGTTCCGCCGCGACCTGCACATGCACCCCGAGCTCGGCAACCAGGAGTTCCGTACCACGGCGGCCATCAAGGCCCGGCTGGAGAAGGCGGGACTTGCGCCCCGGGTGCTCGACACGGGGACGGGGCTGATCTGTGACGTGGGCACATCCAGCGGGGCGAGAAGCTCGGACAAGGGTGGTGGCGGGCGACGGGCGGGAGGCGACCCGCGGCCCATGCTCGCCTTGCGCGCGGACATCGACGCACTGCCCATCCCCGACACCAAGGCGGGCGTCCCGTATCGCTCCACCGTCCCCGACCGGGCGCACGCCTGCGGGCACGACATCCACACCACCGCGGTCCTCGGCGCCGGGCTCGTGCTCGCCGAGCTCGACCGGCAGGGGCTGCTGCCGCGGCCGGTGCGGCTGATCTTCCAGCCGGCCGAGGAGGTGCTGCCGGGCGGGGCGCCCGACACGATCGCGTCCGGGGCGCTGGAGGGTGTCGGGCGGATCATCGGCGTGCACTGCGACCCGAAGGTGGACGTGGGGCGGATCGGACTGCGGGTCGGGGCGATCACCTCGGCCTGCGACCGGCTGGAGGTCGGCCTCGACGGTCCCGGCGGGCACACCGCCCGGCCGCATCTGACCACGGACCTCGTCACCGCCGCCGCCAAGGTCGCCACCGAGGTGCCCGCGCTGCTGGCCCGCCGGGTCGACGCACGGGCCGGGCTCGCCGTCACCTGGGGCCGACTGCAGGCCGGGCACGCCTGCAATGTGATCCCACAGCACGCCGAACTCTCCGGCACGGTCCGCTGCCTGGACCTGGCGGCCTGGCGGGAGGCACCGGACCTGGTGCACGCGGCGATCGACGAGGTGGCCGGGATGTACCGGGCCAAGACAGTGATCAACTACGTCCGGGGTGTCCCGCCCGTCGTGAACGACGCCGCCGTGATCGATCTGCTCGCCGGGGCGATGACCGCGCGCCGCGGATCGTATGCGATCGAGGACACCGAACAGAGCCTCGGCGGCGAGGACTTCTCCTGGTACCTGGAGCACGTCCCCGGAGCCATGGCGCGGCTCGGGGTCCGTACCCCCGGCGACACTGCCCGGCTTGACCTGCATCGTGGTGATTTCGACGCGGACGAGGAGGCGATCACGGTCGCTGTGGAGCTCTTTACCGCCTCCGCGTTGCTTGACGGCAACCATCCGTAACCGGGCAGGTCACCCCCGGGGCACTTCCGGTTCGCGACGATCCGATAACGGCTTCCGTACAGGGCTTTATCTGACATCTACGCGCGTTACGATCGCCGCGAAACCAGCGCCGGAAGAGGCGCTTCGGTCAGGTTTGAAGGAGCCTTCCCTTGCGCCGGGTATCCAAGATCACCGCTGCGTGTGCTGTCACCGCGGCCCTCGCGCTCACCGCCACCGCATGTGGCGAGTCGTCCACCGAGAGCTCCAGCTCCGACAAGGGCAAGATGAAGATCGGCATGGCCTACGACGTGGGCGGCCGTGGTGACAACTCGTTCAACGACTCCGCCGCGCGTGGTCTGGACAAGGCCAAGGCCGAGTTCGGTGCCGAGACGAAGGAGCTCACCGCCAAGTCCGGTGAGGCTCCTGCCGACCGTGAGCAGCGCCTCCAGTCGCTCGCCGAGGGCGGCTACAACCCGGTCATCGGGGTCGGCTTCGCGTACAAGGACGCGATCGACAAGATCGCCCCCAAGTACCCGGACGTCGACTTCGGTCTGGTCGACTCGGTCTCCGACGCGAAGAACGTCGCCAGCCTCGTCTTCACCGAGGAGGAGGGCTCGTACCTCGCCGGTGTCGCCGCAGCGCTGAAGTCGAAGGACGGTCAAATCGGCTTCATAGGTGGTGTGGACCTTCCGCTGATCAAGAAGTTCGCTGCGGGCTTCGAGCAGGGTGTCCTGGACACCAACCCGAAGGCCAAGGTGCAGATCCAGTACCTGTCCACCGGTTCGGACCTGTCCGGCTTCGGTAGCCCCGACAAGGGTGCGGCCGCCGCCAAGGGCATGCTCGACAAGGGCGCGGACGTCATCTTCGCCGCCGCGGGCGGCTCGGGTGCCGGTTCGATCGAGGCAGTCGCGGGCAAGGAGGGCGCCTGGTCCATCGGCGTCGACTCCGACCAGGCTCTCGACCCGGCGCTGGCGAAGTACAAGGACACGATCATGACCTCCGTCGTCAAGAACGTCGACGGCGGTGTCTACGACCTGATCAAGTCCGTCAAGGATGGCAAGCCGCTGACCGGCACGCAGTCGTACTCCCTGGCCCAGGGCGGCGTCAGCCTGACCACCACGGGTGACCACCTCAAGGACATCCAGCCCCAGCTCGACGAGGCGAAGAAGAAGATCGTCGACGGCACCGTCAAGGTCAAGACCACGACCTGATCCGACCCGTCGATCGGGGCCCGGGTGAGCCGCTTCGGCTTCGCGCGGGCCCCGATTCACGTACGGCATCCCCCTGTGTGCCGTAGTCGTACGCACACTGTCCGCCACCCTGTGACCGGGTGGCCAACGATTCGGTGGCGCTACGCGCGTAGTGTCCGCCGGGCGCGGTCGGCGCGGTACCTTTTCTCGCTCCCACCGCCTCCGTCCCACCGCCTCCGCCCCCCGCTCCTGCCAAGGAGAGTGCGCCATCAACGCGTCCAGCAGTCCCCATGCCGTGGAGCTCCGCGGCATCACCAAGCGGTTCCCCGGAGTCGTGGCCAACCACGACATCGACATCACCGTGCGCCGCGGCACCGTCCACGCTCTCGTCGGCGAGAACGGCGCCGGCAAGTCCACTCTGATGAAGATCCTGTACGGCATGCAGAAGCCGGACGAGGGCACCATCGCGGTGGACGGCGAGCAGGTCTCGTTCCACAACCCCGGCGACGCCATCGACCGCGGTATCGGCATGGTGCACCAGCACTTCATGCTCGCCGACTACCTCACGGTCCTGGAGAACGTCGTCCTCGGCTCCGAGAAGCTGTACGGGATCGGCGACCGGGCCCGCGCCAAGATCAAGGAGATCTCCGACGCCTACGGTCTCGGTATCCGCCCGGACGCCATGGTCGAGGACCTCGGGGTCGCCGACCGGCAGCGCGTGGAGATCCTCAAGGTCCTCTACCGAGGCGCCCGCACCCTGATCCTCGACGAGCCCACGGCCGTCCTCGTACCGCAGGAGGTCGACGCGCTCTTCGACAACCTCCGCGAACTCAAGGCCGAGGGCCTGACCGTCATCTTCATCTCGCACAAGCTGGGCGAGGTGCTGTCGGTCGCCGACGAGATCACCGTCATCCGGCGCGGTACGACGGTGGGCACCGCCGACCCGAAGCGCACCACGACCAAGCAGCTCGCCGAGCTGATGGTCGGCAGCGAACTCCCGTCCCCGGAGACCCGCGAGTCGACCGTCACCGACGTTCCGATGCTGACCGTCGAAGGGCTGCGGCTGAGCGCCACCGACCCGGAGGGCGTGGTGCGTGCGGTGCTCGACGGCATCGACTTCACCATTCACAAGGGCGAGGTCCTCGGCATCGCGGGCGTCGAGGGCAACGGCCAGTCCGAACTGGTCGACGCCATCATGGGCATGCGGCACCTCGACGCCGGCGTACTCACCCTGGACGGCACCGATATCTCCCGCACGCCGACCCGCAAGCGCCGCGAGGACGGCATGGCCGTCATTCCCGAGGACCGCCACCGGCACGGACTGCTGCTGGAGGCCCCGCTCTGGGAGAACCGCATCCTCGGCCATGTCACCGAACGCCCCAACAGCAAGGGTGCGTTCCTCGACCTCAAGGCTGCCCGCGCCGACACCGAGCGGATCGTGCGCGAGTACGACGTCCGTACCCCCGGTATCGACGTCACCGCGGCCTCCCTCTCCGGCGGCAACCAGCAGAAGCTGATCGTCGGCCGCGAGATGAGCCACGACCCGAAGCTCCTGATCGCCGCGCACCCCACCCGGGGCGTGGACGTCGGCGCCCAGGCGCAGATCTGGGACCAGATCCGCGAGGCACGCCGCGAAGGACTGGCGGTGCTGCTGATCTCCGCCGACCTGGACGAACTGATCGGGCTCTCCGACACCCTGCGTGTCATGTACCGCGGCCGGCTGGTCGCGGACGCCGACCCGGCGGCCATCACCCCCGAGGAGCTCGGCTCGGCGATGACGGGCGCGGCCACCGGTCACCTCGAAGCACCGGACGAGACAGCAGCACCGGACAAGACAGCAGTGCCGAACCAGGCGACAGCACCGGACGACTCGGCTGCCGGAAGCGGAAGCGAAAGCACCGACACCGACCCCCGGAACGGGGGAGAGGACCGATGAAGAAGATCGACAAGGAGCGGCTGCTCCTGGGGATCGCGGCCCCCGTACTCGCGATCGTGGTCGCCTTCCTGGTGACCGCACTCGTGCTGGCCGCCACCGGCAAGGAGCCGTTCAGCGCCTTCGGCATCATGTTCGACTACGGGATGAAGTCGGACAGCCAGGTCTACATCCTGAACAAGGCGACGACGTACTACCTCGCGGGTCTCGCGGTGGCTGTCGGCTTCCGGATGAACCTCTTCAACATCGGCGTCGACGGCCAGTACCGCCTCGCCGCCTTCTTCGCCGCCGCGGTCGGCGGCGCGCTGACCCTGCCCGGCGCCCTGCAGATCCCGCTGATCATCCTCACCGCGATGATCGTCGGTGCGATGTGGGCCGGTATCGCCGGTGTCCTCAAGGTCACCCGCGGCGTCAGCGAGGTCGTCTCGACGATCATGCTGAACGCCATCGCGACGGCCATCATCGGTTATCTGCTCCAGGAGGGCCGCCTCGGCCACCTCGACGAGGCCGGCACGAAGATCTCCACCAAGCCGCTCCCGGAGTCCGCGCACTTCTTCGAGTTCCCGACCACCCCGGCGCCCGTCTGGGGCTTCATCGTGGTCGCGGTCGTCGCGGGCATCGCCTACTGGTTCGCGCTTTCGCGCACCCGGTTCGGCTTCGACCTGCGCACCGTCGGCCAGTCCGGCTCCGCCGCCGAGGCCAGCGGTGTCGATGTCAAGAAGATGGTCGTCACCTCGATGCTGATCTCCGGTGCCGTGGCCGGTCTGGTCGGCATGCCGACCCTCCTCAACGACAGCTTCGAGTACAGCGGCGACTTCCCGGTCGGCATCGGCTTCACCGGCATCGCCATCGCACTCCTCGGCCGCAACCACCCCATCGGCATCGCGCTCGGTGCCCTGCTCTGGGGCTTCCTCGAGCGCGGCACCGGCAAGCTCGAATTCGAGGGGTACGACAAGGAGATCGTCGGCGTGATCCAGGGCGTCATCGTCCTGTGCGTCGTCATCGCCTACGAAGTCGTCCGCCGCTACGGACTCAAGCGCCAGCAGAGCAGGGTCGGCGCGGAACTCGCCGCACAGGCCGCCTCCCGAGACTCCGACCAGCAGGCCGCCCGTAACTCCGACCAGCAGGAGGTGTCGGCGTGACCGCCACGGCGACTTCCACCCCGCCCCCCACGGCCCCCAAGGTCTCCGGCGGCAAGGGCGGCCGCACCCGCCTCTCCTTCCCCGTCGTACTGCTGCTCATCGCGGGTGTTCTGCTCGCGCTGTCCGCCGTACGCACCATCACCGGCGCCGAGGACGTCACATCGTCCGGACAGATCAGTGCGGCGCTCGCCATGGCCGTGCCGATCGGCCTCGCCGGTCTCGGTGGCCTCTGGGCCGAGCGGGCCGGTGTGGTCAACATCGGCCTCGAAGGCATGATGATCCTGGGCACGTTCTTCGGCGCCTGGGCCGGCTGGCAGACCGACCCCTGGCTCGGCGTCCTCGCCGGGGTCCTCGGCGGCATGCTCGGTGGACTGCTGCACGCCATCGCGACCGTCACCTTCGGCGTCGACCACATCATCTCCGGTATCGCCATCAACATCCTGGCGCTCGGCTTCACCACCTACTTGGCCAAGCTCTGGTTCAACTCGGGCGAGGCGGCGGCCAAGGGCGGCAGCCCGAAGCAATCCCCGCCGGCCGACGACATCACCTCGGTGACGATCCCGGGCCTCTCGGACTGGCTGCACTCCATCGAGCAGCACCACTGGTTCTTCGTCTCCGACGTGGCAGGCGTCATCGGCGGCCTGGTCACCAACGTGTCGCTGCTGACGATCCTGGCCATCGTCCTCTTCGTCCTCACGTTCTTCGTGCTGTGGAAGACCTCGTTCGGGCTGCGGCTGCGCTCCTGCGGCGAGAACCCGGTCGCCGCCGAGTCGCTCGGTGTGAACGTCTACTACTACAAGTACATCGCGGTGATCGTCTCCGGCGGCATGGCCGGCCTCGGCGGTGCCTTCCTCTCGCTCGTCACCTCGCACATCTACAACGAGGGCCAGACCGGCGGCCGCGGATACATCGGTCTCGCCGCGATGATCTTCGGCAACTGGCGGCCCGGCGGACTCGCCATGGGCGCGGGCCTGTTCGGCTTCGCCGACGCGCTCCAACTGCGCAACGGCGGCGAGTCCGTCCACGCGCTGCTCCTGCTGCTCGTGGTCGTGCTGGCCGGGCTCGCGGCCTGGAAGCTCTACCGCAGGAGCTTCGTCCAGGGCGCGGTCAGCGCGGTTATCGCCGCCGCGGTGCTGGTCTGGTACCTCGGAACGGACACGGTGCCCACCGAGTTCGTGAGCGCCACCCCGTACATCGTCACGCTGCTCGTCCTCTCGCTCTCCGCCCAGCGGCTGCGGATGCCGAAGGCGGACGGCATGCGCTACCGGAAGGGCCAGGGCAAGTGACGGCCGCCGCGGAGGTCGACTGGGCGGCACTGCGGAGCGCCGCACGGTCCGCCATGACGCGTGCGTACGTCCCGTACTCGCACTACCCGGTCGGCGCCGCGGCCCGCGTCGACGACGGACGCACGGTGTCCGGCTGCAACGTCGAGAACGCCTCGTACGGCCTCGGGCTGTGCGCCGAGTGCGGTCTGGTCTCCCAGCTCCACGCCACCGGTGGCGGGCTGCTGACCCACTTCACCTGCGTGGACGGGGCGGGCGAGATCCTGGTGCCGTGCGGCAGGTGCAGGCAACTGCTGTACGAGTTCGGCGGCCCGGAATTGATCCTGGAGACGCCCGACGGCCTGCGCACGCTCGACGAGATGCTGCCGCAGGCCTTCGGGCCGGACCACCTGAGGCCGGACCGTTCGAAGTAGAACCGCGGTGGCCCTCCCGTCCGTTGGGAGGGCCACACCCGTATCCACCCTCTATGCGCGTAGAGTCATTCGGGACTCTTGCGTACCGTACGTACCGGCCGGAAGGACTCCCAGGACATGGACGCCATCTCCGTCATCCGCACCAAGCGGGACCGAGGCGAGCTGAGCCCCGAGCAGATCGACTGGGTCATCGACGCGTACACCCGCGGCGAGGTCGCCGACGAGCAGATGTCCGCGCTGGCCATGGCGATCCTGCTGAACGGCATGAACCGCGCCGAGATCGCCCGCTGGACCGCCGCGATGATCGCATCCGGAGAGCGCATGGACTTCGCGTCGCTCTCCCGGCCCACCACCGACAAGCACTCCACCGGCGGCGTCGGCGACAAGATCACCCTGCCGCTCGCCCCGCTGGTCGCCGCGTGCGGCGCCGCCGTGCCGCAGCTCAGTGGCCGCGGCCTCGGCCACACCGGCGGCACGCTCGACAAGCTGGAGTCCATCCCCGGCTGGCGCGCCCACCTCACCAACGAGGAGATGCTGAACGTCCTGGACACCACCGGCGCCGTGATCTGCGCCGCCGGTGACGGGCTCGCCCCCGCCGACAAGAAGCTGTACGCGCTGCGCGATGTCACCGGGACCGTCGAGGCCATCCCGCTGATCGCCAGCTCGATCATGTCCAAGAAGATCGCTGAGGGCACCGGCGCGCTCGTCCTGGACGTCAAGGTCGGCTCCGGCGCCTTCATGAAGACCATCGAGGACGCCCGCGAACTGGCCTCCACCATGGTCGCGCTGGGCACCGACAGCTCAGTGCGTACGGTCGCGCTGCTCACCGACATGGCCACCCCGCTCGGGCTGACCGCGGGCAACGCCCTGGAGGTGCGCGAGTCGGTCGAGGTGCTGGCCGGCGGCGGCCCCAAGGACGTCATCGAGCTCACCCTGGCGCTGGCCCGCGAGATGCTGGACGCGGCCGGACTCAAGGACGCCGACCCGGAGAAGGCCCTCGCCGACGGCCTGGCGATGGACGTCTGGCGCCGGATGATCTCCGCCCAGGGCGGCGACCCGGACGCCACGCTGCCGGTCGCCCGCGAGCAGCATGTCGTGACGGCCCCGTCCACCGGCGTACTGACCCGCCTGGACGCGTACGACATCGGCGTCGCCGCCTGGCGCCTCGGCGCGGGCCGGGCCCGCAAGGAGGACCCGGTGCAGGCGGGTGCGGGCATCGAACTGCACGCCAAGCCCGGTGACACGGTCACGGCCGGACAGCCGCTGCTGACGCTGCACACCGACACCCCCGAGAAGTTCGACTACGCGCTGAAGGCGCTGCCCGGCTCGTACGACATCGCGCCGGCCGGGACGGCCTTCACGGCCACCCCCGTGGTGCGGGAACGCATCGCCTGACCTGCGGCTCAGAGCGTCCGGCAGGAGGCTTCGCGGCTTCGCGGCTTCGCGGGGCTGGAGCACGCACCTCGCGGCGTTGTCGTCAATCACCAACGCTCCGCGTTGACCCGATCCTCCGGCCTTGCGATGCACGCACCCCAGCCCCGCTCCTTCACCCGCGCTGCCTACTGCCGGGCACTCTTACTCGCACGGGTGAACGGGACCGGTGGACTGCCGCCGGTCCCGTTCGGCATGCTGGACTTGGTGACGCACCGATAGAGGAGACCGCCATGAGCGCACTCACCGTCGACCCCGTGCCGGGCCACGGCCAGGACTGGGACGACCTCGTCCGGATCTGGGAGGAGACGGACGCACCCGAGGGCTGCAAGGTGGAGATCATCGAGGGGATCGTCACCGTGTCGCCACCGCCGTCCAAGGACCACAACACCACCGCGGAACTGCTTCAGCGCAGGCTCTACACCGTGATCCCGGAGGACTGGGGGATCTACCAGACGCTCGGTGTCGCCGTGCCGTGCCGGGCCGGGCTCTACATCCCCGATCTCGTCGTCGTGCCGCGTGCCGTGGCGACCGGGCCGGGCAACCGCGTACCGGCGGAAGAGGCCCGGCTCGTCGTCGAGATCACCTCCAGGGACAACGCCAACCACGACCGCATCGGCAAGGCGCACGGATATGCGAAGGCCGGTGTCGCGATCTTCCTGCTCCTCGACCCTTGGCACTCCGGCCGTCCCACCGCCACCTTGTACGGGGAACCCGCCGACGGCACCTACCGGGTTCTGGACGCGGTCGAGTACGGGGAGAAGCTGACGCTTCCCGAGCCGTTCATGCTGGACCTGGACACCGGGGTCTTTCCGGTCAGCTGAGAAGCAATGCCGCGCCGGCCTCGTCGGTGTGCGAACGGCCCGCCGGGGCGGAGGAATCCGTCCGGGCGGGCCGCTCTCATGCGATCGGTGGGCCTACCTGCTCACTTACTTGCCGAAGTACGCGTTGTAGATCGACACCGACGACGTGTTGCCCTGCTTGTCCGTGACATTGGCCCTGTAGGAGAGGGACTTGCCCTTGGCCGGGTTCTTCACGGAGAGCTTGCCCGACTTGACCGTGGACTTCTTCCAGGTCTTGCCGGCGTCGTAACTGACGTACACCGTCAGCGACTTGAGGTTCTTCCCGGCGGCTGCGCCCTGCACCGTCACCGGCACCGAAGCGGTCCTGCCCGCCGTGACCTTGCCGTCCTGCGTCACATTGGGCGTGAAGCGGACCATGGAGACCGGCATCCGGGTCGGGCCGGCGGTCTTCTTGGACCGGAAGGTCCAGCTCGCGTCGATCCGGGTGGAGACCGCCGAGAGCTTGGAGCTGCGCTGCACCGAGGTCGTCAGCTTGTAGTCGGCGGCACCGGACGGCACGGTGGTGAAGGTGTCACCCTCCAGCGGGTTCGCGTTCTGGATGAGCTTGGTGCCGTTGCGGTACAGCGCGGTCTTGACCGAGCTGTACGTGGACCAGCCGATGTTGCCGCTGCCGTCAGCCGCGAGCGGCAGCGCACCGGTGATTTCGTTGCCGTCGCGGAAGATCCCGTAGTCGGAACCGATCGCGGGGCCGAACACCGCGGTGTTGACCTTCTTCGTGTAGGTCTTGCCCGCCTTGAGGGTCTCCGGGTCACCGAGGGAGTACAGCGCGTCGGTCGCCAGGTAGCCGTCCTCGTCGACTTCGCCGTTTTGGACGAAGTCGAAGGTCCACTTCGCCTTGTCGGCGGTGGAGACATAGACCGTGGCGGTACCGGGGAGCTTCTGCTCGGTCCAGGACGCCCAACCGCCTTCCGATCCGGGAAGCGAGCCCGATGCCGCGAGCTCGCCGGTCTTGCCCTTGACGGACGAGCCGAGACCGATGCTCACCTTGGCCAGCTGACTGGAGGTGATCTTGCGGCTGTAGCCGGTCGCCGCCTGCGTCACCGGACCGCCGACCACGATGTCGTACCGGGTCGAGGCTCCCTTGGTCCAGCTGCCGGACCAGTGCTGGGAGAGCGAGCCTTCGGTCACCTTCGGGCCGACCTGCGCGGTACGGAAGTTCTGGTACGTGCCCAGGACCCAGCCGTAGGAGTAGGCATTGTCCTTGCTCTCGAACTGGAGCTCGGACGTGGCCAGTTCGGGTTTCGTGCCGGTGGCGGGCAGGGTGAAGTTCACCGGCTTCGCCTTGCGCGCATCGAATGTCACGGTGACGTTCTTGGTGACGTTCAGGTTCGGCTGGGACAGCCAGTCGGTGCCCTTGGTGAAATCCTCCGGGTCGACGTAGACGCCCGAGTTGAACGCGTAACCGCCCTTGGGAATGCGCACCTTCACCGTTCCGTCGTCGCCCGTCTGGTGCAGCCACACGTCGCGCGCCAGGCCGGACAGGCCGTAGAGGTCGGAGTCGTAGAACTTGGCGGGCTTGCCGTCACGTCCGATGGTCTTGACCGTGAGGTCGTACGACTCGATCTCACGCTCGACCGCGGCCGCGGTGCGGACGGTCTGGCCGCCGCCGGTCCCGACGACGTACGCGGAGTAGGAGCCGTCGGCCGTGCCGCCGAGCTTGCTGTTCACGGTCAGCGGTACGTCGGCGGTGCCGCCCGCGGGGACGGTCACCTTGTCGGCGCCGAGGGTGAAGAAGCCAGCCGGGGCGGGCTTGCCCTTCGGGCCGGTGGCCGTGACCGCGAGGTCGAGGGTGACGTCCGCCGTACCGAGGTTGCGGTACGTCAGCTTCTTGCTGACCGGGGCGTCATCGGTGTGCGGCCACTGCTGCACACCGAAGCTCATCGAGACCGGCTCGGCGACGACGGTCTGGGCGATCGCCCGGTCGACGGCGATCCGGCCCGAGCCCTGCTCGAACGGCGTGTACGCGCCCGGCTTCGTCGAGGCCGTGAGGGCGCCCTTGAGCTCGGCGTACTTCCACTCCGGGTGCTGCTGCTTGAGGAGCGCCGCGGCGCCCGCGACGTGCGGGGTCGCCATCGACGTACCGGAGATCGACAGATAGCCCGGCGGGTTCTGCCCGACCTCCTGGTCGATCGCGGAGCCGGGTGCGGCCGCCGCCGTGATGTCCACGCCGGGGGCGGTGACATCGGGCTTGATCGCGCCGTCGCCGATGCGCGGGCCGCGGCTGGAGAAGTCGGCCAGCTTGTCGTTGTCGTCGACCGCGCCGACGGTCAGTGCGGCGTCCGCGCTGCCCGGCGAGCCGACCGTGCCGGCGCCGTCGCCCTCGTTGCCCGCCGCGATGGCGAACAGGACGCCCTTGTCGGCCGACAGCTTGTTCACCGCCGCTTCGAGCGGGTCGATCTCGGGGGTGTCGCCGCCCCCGAGGCTCAGGTTGATGACGTCGGCGCCCTGCGCGACCGCCCACTCCATGCCGGCCAGGATGCCGGAGTCGTCGCCGAAGCCGTCGTCGTCGAGCACCTTGCCCTCGAGCAGCTTGGCGTCCGGCGCCACGCCCTTGAACTTCCCGTCCGACTTGGCGCCCGTACCGGCCGCGATCGAGGACACATGGGTGCCGTGCCCGACGCGGTCCTCGGTGTCGGGCGACGAGGTGAAGTTCTTCGTGTCGAGGATCTGGCCCTGGAGGTCGGGGTGGGTGGCGTCCACACCGGTGTCCAGGACGGCGATCTTGACGCCCTTTCCGGTGTAACCGGCTTTCCAGGCGGTCGGTGCGCCGATCTGCGGCACGCTCTTGTCGAGGCTCGCCTTGCGTACGCCGTCCAGCCAGACCCGGTCGATGCCGGCGGCCGTGGTGCGCTGGGCGCCGTGCGAGGGCTTGCTGGTGAGTGCCTGCCAGACTTCCTGGGCGTCTCGCTCCGGCGTGGTCACCGACTCGGCATTCAGCGACTTCAGGGTGCGGCCGACCCGGGTGGAGCCCGCGTCACGGACCTCCGCCTTCGCGGCGGACGCCTGGGCGCCCCGGTAGGCGACGATCAGCTTCAGGCCGGCCTTCTGAGCCCTGCGGTTCTCCGCACGGCTCAGCTCGGTGACATCGAACAGCCGGCGGTCCAGCTTTCCGGAGCTGATCAGCCGGTGCGCGTCGGCCGGGACGAGCAGGGTGTGCCCGTCGCGTATCTGCCGCTGCACGGGTATGTGTTCGCGCCCCTTGGCCGGCCGGAAGCTCACGACCCGGCCCTCGGCGTCGACCGAGACGCGGTCGCCGGTGATGAGCGTCAGCCGGTGCTGTGCCACGGGCTCGGCGCCTGCCTGCCGGGCGTCGTCGGGCTGTGCCACGGCCGGGGTGGTCATCCCGGCCGCGAGCGCCACGGCGGCCGCCGTGGCGATGGTCGAAACACACGCGTTTCTCACGTGTCTGCGCAACTCTCCCCCTGGAGAATCAGGCGGCCCCCTGGGGGCCACTGGTCAGCCGGCACCGAATGGGACACCGGTGCCGACCGGGTCACGTACCTAGAGGGGGAATTGATCGAGAGGGTTCACAGAGAACGTACAAATAAACGGAGTTGACGGAAGTTCACCGGTCGCCGCCTGCACCGGCCGGGCAGCCGGGGGACGAGCGCGAGGCGGGTGGGAGCAGCTACTGAACGGGTACGGGGCGTGCGCCGGGCCGGGGCGCCGGGAAAGCGCGGAAGCGGGGGAGCGATGAGTTTCGGCCGCCGGACCGGTCTGCCTGATGTGAAATCCACGACCCCGATCGTTCTCGTCGTCACCGGCCGCGTCACGCGGGCCGCGGTGCCGGGACTCTGCGCCGAGTTGGAGTCGCTGCTGTACGACCCCGAGGGCGCCGTCCGCGCCCCGGACGCCGGGGTGGACTGCGATGTGGGTGGGGTCGTACAGGCGGATCTGGCCCTCGTCGAGGCGGTGGCGCGGCTGGGGCTCGTCGCACGCCGGGCAGGTGGCAGAAGCCTGCGGCTGCGCAATGCGCCGCCTGAACTGAAGGGCCTGATCGACCTGGTGGGCCTGGTCGATGTGGTGGACGTGGCGTGCGGGTGCGGGGGTGGGGCCGTGAGGAACGAGGCCTGAAGGGGCGGCGCTTCAGGGAACGCGCGCCGCCCGTCCGCTCGCGCCGCCCGTCGTTCAGTCCTCGCCCGGGCCCGCCCGGCTACTCCCCTTGAGCCGTGCGCAGAACCGCACCGAGAGTTTGACCAGGTCCCTGTCCGGGATCGCCGTCGCTGTGGGGAACGGCGACAACACGCTCGACGCCTGACTGTCGCCGTCGCCGTCGCCGTCGCCGTCGCACTCGTTCTCCGGCTGCGGCCCCGGTCCGCCGACGGAAGCGGGATTCGGAGTCCAGGCGGCCCCGGGCGTGGGCCCGTCGGTGGCGACGGGCTCGCCCAGCCACTGGGTCAGCCCCCAGCCGCCGGCCGCGAGCACCACCCAGCCCGCCACCAGCCCGTTCCGTATGCCGCGCCTCATGCCGCGTCGGCGTCGAGACGGTCCGGCAGACCGAACAGCGGGAACCAGCGGGGCGTGTCCAGGAAGCAGTGCATCCCGGTGATGGAGCCCTCCGAGACGTCGATTACCTGCACCGCCCACGGCACGAACCCCGGCCCGTCCGGATTCGGCTTGTAATGCGCGAACGCCGGGGTGCCGTTCGCCGCCGTCGCGACCAGCCGCGAGCCCGCGCAGCTCGCACCGATGGTCCCCATGAAGCCGGTGATGTCGTCGTGCCCCCGGAGCCAGAGGCCGAACGGCGGCATGGTCATCACGGCGTCCTCACGGAGCAGCGCGGTCAGCGCCGCCATGTCGTACCCCTCGAAGGCCGCGACGTACCGGTCGAGGAGCTTGCGCTGCTCCTCGTCGAGCGGATCGGCGGTGTCGGCGCTCAGGCCCTGGTGCTCCGCGAGGGTCGCGCGCGCCCGCTGGAGGGCGCTGTTGACCGAGGCGACCGAGGTGTCGAGGAGCTCGGAGACCTCGCTCGCCTTCCAGGCCAGCACTTCGCGCAGGATCAGCACGGCCCGCTGCTTGGGCGGCAGATGCTGCAACGCGGCGACGAACGCGAGCCGCACCGACTCCCGTGCCACCGCGGCCTCCGCCGGATCGGCCACCGACGGCAGGATCCGCCCGTCCGGCATCGGCTCCAGCCAGGTGTTCTCCGGCAGTGGGTTGAGCGCCGCCTCGGCGAGCGGCGTCGGGCCCGTCAGATCGACCGGACGGGCCCGCTTGTTTCCCGCGTTCAGCATGTCCAGGCAGACGTTGGTGGCGATGCGGTACAACCAGGACCGCAGCGAGGAACGCCCCTCGAACTTCTCGAAGTTGCGCCAGGCACGCACCAGCGTGTCCTGTACCGCGTCCTCCGCCTCGAAGGCCGAGCCGAGCATCCGGTAGCAGTAGCCGGTCAGCTCGACCCGGTGTCCCTCAAGACGGCTGTCGATGTCCGCCGGCGCTGTCAGATCACTCATTGCCCCACCCCTGTTGCGCTGTGATGCCGCTCGCTTCAGCACTTCGGAAACTACGGCAGGGCACTGACAACGGGGGCGGGAAGTGCTGAAGCGGCGCACATTCCGGTCACGTCCCGGGCTTGCGTCCGTACACGTAGACGTCGTCGCCGTTCTTCAGCAGATTCCAGTACGACTTCGCGTCGGCGTCCCGCATGTTGACGCAACCGTGCGACCCCGGCGGGCTCCACATCTTCACGCCCACCGAGTGGAACGCCTGCCCGCCGTCGAAGAACTGGGAGTACGGCATCCACACGTGGTAGAGCGACGACCAGTGCTTGATGTGCCGCATGTAGATCTTCGTGGACCCGGTGCGGGTCTCGTACTTGTTCCGCCCGGTCCGTACCGGCACAGGACCGAACTTCAGCTTGCTGCCGTCCTGTATCCAGCTCAGCTGCCGGGTCAGGTCCACACACGCGATGCGCCCCTTGTTGGTGGGGCACTTCTTGGCCTTGTTCGGGTTCTTGCCGGCTGCTTTCTGAGCCGTGAGCGTCTTCATCGTGCGCCAGGTGATCGGCCCCGCGTAACCGATGTCGGGGGTGATCCCGTAGGTGCGCTGGAACGACCGGATCGCCTTGCAGTCGGCGGCCGACTGCTTGCCGTCGACCGGCCGGTGCAGATACTTCTCGACCTGCTTCTGGTACGGCCCGGTGGACGTCGTGCAGGACGCCGCCTGCGCGGATCCGCCGGTGCCCAGGACGAGGGCGGGCGCCGCCATCAGACCGGCGACGGACAGCGCGACCGCGCGCCGTGCCCGGACCCCCCGCATGTTCCCTGCGACTCTCATGTACGCCAACTCCCCTTCGCGCGCAGTGAGGTGCTTCCGTCTGCTAGACGCGCGTCGGGGAGTGGATGGTTGTGCGTCGTATGTCTCAGTTCTGTACGGACGCCACCGGCATGAGCCGGCGCCGCTCGGCGCGTGCGGCCCGCGAGCCGTGCAGCGTGATCGAGACGACGCCGAGGACCGCGAGCAGTCCCAGCGATACGGTCCAGGCCCAGCCTCCGGCGTGGAAGGCGACGGCGCCGAGCGTGCCGCCCGCGCTGGAGCCCAGGTAGTACGCGGACTGGTAGAGCGCCGACGCCTGGGCCCGGCCCTTCGTCGCCGTACGGCTCACGGAGGAGGAAGCGACCGCGTGCCCGGCGAAGAAACCCGCCGTGATCAGGACCAGGCCGAGGAGTACGGCGGCCAGCTGGTCGGCGAGCGAGAGCAGCAGACCGGCGGCCGTGGTGGAGACGGCCAGATACAGCGCGCCCCGGCGGCCGAGCCTGGCGACCAGCTTGCCGGCCCCGGCGGAGGAGACCGTACCGACGAGGTAGACCAGGAAGATCGAGCCGACGACCCCCTGCGGGAGGTTGAACGGCGCCTCCACCAGGCGGTAGCCGATCACCGTGTAGACCGCGCCGAACACCGTCATGAACAGCGCGCCGATCGCGTACAGCCGGCGCAGCAGCGGATCGGAGAGGTGCCCGCCCACGGTCTTCGCGAGGGCCTTCGGGTTCAGCGTTCCCGGGGTGAAGTTCCGCGCCCTGGGGATCATGAAGTGGAAGACGACCGCGCAGGCCACGGCCAGCAGGCCGACCGCGCCGAGCGCCGCGCGCCAGCCCCACAGCTGGGCGATCCAGCCGGTGAGGATACGGCCGCTCATGCCGCCGATGCTGTTGCCGGCCACGAACAGCCCGATCGCGGCGACCAGCGCCTTCGGCCGTACCTCCTCCGCCAGGTACGCCATCGCGGAGGCGGGCAGCCCGGCCAGTGCCGCGCCCTGGACGGCGCGCAGCGCGATCAGCCAGCCCAGTGAGGGGGCGAAGGGGACGAGCAGCCCGACCAGCACGGCGACCGTCAGCGAGGCGGCCATCATCTGCCGCCGTCCGAACCGCTCGGAGAGCGCGCTCATCGGCAGCACGCACAGCGCCAGTGCGCCCGTCGCCGCGGAGACCGTCCAGCTGGCCTGTCCGGCCGTGGCGCCGAAGGAGGCGGAGATGGCGGGCAGCAGGGCCTGCGTGGAGTAGAGAAGTGCGAAGGTCGCGACACCTGCGGCGAAGAGCGCGAAGCTCATCCGGCGGTAGCCGGGGCGGCCCGGTTCGAGACGGTCCGGCGCGGTGGTGGCGGGAGAGTCGGCGGTGGCGACGGGGGACGGCTGGGGCGAGGCGGCCACGGTGAGGGTGGACGCCCCGGTACTGGCAGGAGGCATGCTTCGAAAGTAGGCTTTCCGCTTTCATGCGTCCAATGCACGAAGTGGCGATAATCAATCCCATGGTGCATGAACACAGCTCACAGCCCCGGCTGTCACCCAGTAGTTACGAAGAAGACATTCGCGCCGTGCTCGCGCCGCGACTGGCCCACTTCGAGGCGGTGGCCCGCCACGAGCACGTCACGCGCGCCGCCCAGGAGCTCGGCGTCCCGCAGTCGACGCTGTCGCGGGCAATGGTCAGGCTCGAACAGGACCTGGGAGTCGCCCTGTTCGCCCGCAAGGGCCGTACCGTCTCCCTCACCCCGGCGGGCCGCACCTTCCTGGGCTCCGCCGAGCGGGCCCTCGCCGAGGTCGAGAAGGCCGCCGACTCGGTACGGGCCGACGCCGACCCGGCCACCGGCAAGGTCACCTTCGGCTTCCTCCACACCATGGGCTCGGAAACCGTCCCCGCCCTGATCCGCGCCTTCCGCGCCGACCACCCCCGGGTCCGCTTCCAGCTCGTGCAGAACTACGGCGAGGCGATGATCGAACGCCTGAGGGCCGGCGGCCTCGACCTCTGCCTCACCTCACCCGTGCCGGACGCCCCCGACCTGGTCGCCCGCCGCCTGGACGAACAGCGGCTGCGCCTCGTCGTCCCCGAGGACCACCGCCTCGCCACCCGCCGCCGCATCCGCCTCGCGGAGGCCGCCGACGAAAAGTTCGTCACCCTCGAACCGGGTTACGGCCTGCGGCGGATCACCGACGACCTGTGCGCCGAGGCGGGCTTCACGCCCCGTGTCGCCTTCGAGGGCGAGGAGGCGGAGACCCTGCGCGGCCTGGTCGCGGCTGGCCTCGGCGTGGCCCTGCTGCCGCCGCCCGCGGTCGCCCGCCCCGGCGTCGTCGAACTCACCGTCACGGCCCCGAGGGCGGCCCGCGAGATCGGCGTCGCCTGGCTGGACGGCCACCCGGACACCCCACCGGTCGCCGCCTTCAAACGCTTCCTGCTGTCGCGGCGGGGACATCTGCTGCCGGACTGAGCCGCCGCCGCTGACCCCCGTCCCGGGACCCGCCCTCCCGCTGTCAGTGCCTCCCCCTAGGGTCACCCGCGTGCAGCCGCGTCGAACCGGCGCACCACACCATTCCGAGCAGAGCAGCAGGGGAGCCGACACGGATGACCGACCAGGAATCCCGGAGCGCAGCCGCTCCGGCAAGCCACGAACTCACCATGGTTCACTCACCCCCTGGGTATCGCGTCATCACCGCCGAGGAGGCGGAGGAACGCTTCCGGATCTCGGCCGATGTCTGCTACCCGTACGCCGACTTCGCCGACGAGCAGGAGATCCGTTTGTACGAGGGTGGCTTGCATGTCGCGGGGCACATGGGGCCGGAGGGGGACGACGACTGGGTTCCGTACAACATCGTCGTGGACGGTGACCTCACCGTCGACGGCGATCTGGACTGGTGGGACCACAGCGGCGGCAACTTCCTGCTCGTGACCGGCAGTCTGCGGGCCCGGAACGTGATCCTGTCCGGCTGTCCCCACGTGGTGGTGCGCGGGGACCTGGAGGTGGCGGGCGGTATCTGCGGCTCGTACGGGGACGACGGCGGCATCCTCACGGTGTGCGGCAGCTCCTGCGCCCGGATCGTCATCGGCATGCTGTACTTCGGCCTGACCTTCGCCGAGCAGCCGCAGGCACTGCTCGTGGCCGACACTTACCGCACCAACTGCCCGGTCGACTTCACCAACGGGGAACTGAGCGGCATCCTGCTGCCCGAGCTCTTGGACAAATACGGTGAGCCCGACGCGCAGAAGATCGAGAATGCCCTGAGGGAGGGGCGTCAGGTGCTGCGCGCCGGGGTGCGCCCGAGCCGCGTCATCGCGCTGGAGGAACTGGACTCCCTGCTGGACCGGGCCGACGAGGTCACCGAACTCGACCTCTCCGGACGGAAGCTTCACAGCTTCCCGGAGCAACTGCTCGCGTTCCCCCGACTGCGTGTCCTGTCGCTCGCGGACAACGGCGAGATCGGCGCCATAGGCGCACGCATCGGCGAACTCACCGCCCTGGAAGAACTCGACGTGTCGGGAACGGGGCTGACCGGGCTGCCCGAATCCATCGGCGCCCTCCAGAACCTCCGGGTACTGGACATATCCGGCAACCGCTTCACGGAACTCCCCGAGTCCCTCGGCGACCTTGGCCGGCTGGAGGTCCTGCGCGCCGGACATCTGACCTGCCGGCTCCCCGCATGGATCGACCGCCTGCGCTCACTGCGCGAGCTGGACCTGTCCTGTCTGAACCAGGGGCGCTACCACTGCGACACCCTGGTTGCGTTCCCCACGGCCGTCACCCGCCTGACGGGACTGCGCTCCCTCGACCTGTCCAACACCTGGCTGGAGTCCGTCCCCGACGCACTGCTGGACCTGACCGCGCTGGAGGAGCTGAACCTCAACTCCTGCCTGTCCGCCCGGCCGACCCGGCTGCCCGAGCTGGCCCGGCTGCCCCGCCTGCGCGTACTGCGGATCAGTGGCCACACCCCGTGGACCGAACAGCCCCCGGCCTCCAGGGACCTGCTCACCGGCATCTGGGACATCACGACGCTGGAACACCTGGAGCTCGACCGCTGGGGCCAGGAGACCTTCGACGGGGAGAAGGTACGCACCGCTTTCAGGTCCCTGCCCGACGACGCCTTCGCCCGCACGCCGAACCTCCGGCACCTCGACCTGGCGTTCAACGAACTCACCACCCTTCCCGAGCCCTTCTTCGCCCTGCGGAACCTGGAGTTCGCGAACCTCCAGGGCACGAAGCTCGACCGGCCGACGCTGGACCGGCTGCGCGCGACGTTCCCCCGCACCCGACTCCAGCTGAAGGGAGTCGCGGTCAAGGAGGTCGTCCACGACCCGAACTGGCAGGCCGTGCACGCCCTGGTCAGGGGCGGCGCCGGGAAGAGACCCAAGGAGGCGATCGCCGCCTACAAGGAGGCCATCGCACTCTGCGTCCCGGGCGCGTGCTACTCCGACTACGACCAGCTCTACGCCCACTACGCCCTGGTCAACATCCTCGGCGACCTCAGCGACAACGCGACGGAGGCCGACCGCCCCGGTCTGGACGCCGAACTCATCCGGTACGCCGAACAGGCCATGTCCCTGCTGCCCGACACGATCTGGCACTTCACCGACGAGGGCGCCTTCCAGGAAGAGGTCAGGCGCCGCACCGGCAACGCCCTGGCCTGGCACCTGCTGCACGGCGGCGAACCGGAGCGCGCGCTGACCGCCGTGGAACAGGCGTTGGCCGACACCGAGGGCCCGGCGCACGACTTCATCCACGACACCCATGTCCGCATCCTGCTCGCCCTCGGCCGCACCGACGACGCCTACCGGGTGGCCGACCGGGTCCTCACCCGTGACCCCGAGTTCGCAGACCTCACCGACATCGCGACACTGCCCGAGTTCCAGCAGTGGCGGCAGGCCCAGCGCATCGACCGGTTCCTCGGAGGCGACCGATAACCCGACATCGAGCGGGGCCGTTCCCGAGCCTGCGGGGACGGCCCCGCAGGCTCGGGGACGGCCCCGCCCCCTCACCCCCGCAGCGACTTCCCGAACCCCGCGGCCAGCGGCATCCGTAACCCCAGCGGTGGCGGTGCCGCCAGGGCGTCGACGACCGGGCGTGCGTACGCCCGCCCGAAGAGCGAGCCGCGGACGAAGTCCGTTGCCAGGGCTGCCACTTCGGCCCGGTGCTGGCGCAGTGCGTGGCCGTCCGAGTGGACCTCGAAGCGGCAGGTGTCGCGGTTGGCCTTCTTGGCGCGTTCGGCCAGGCGGAAGGAGAGCTCGGGGTCGGTGCGGGCATCGTTCGTGCCGTGAACGAGCAGGACCTGCCGGCCGAGCAGATGCTTCACCGGCTCCGGCTCGTCCGTCGGGCTGTCGGGTAGCCAAGGAGCCATTGCCAGAACGGAGTTGACTGCATCGTGGCCGCCCGCACGGAGTGCGGCCCGGCCGCCCATGCCGTGACCGGCGAGGCAGACGGGGACATCGCCGTAGCGTCGTACGACCTCGTCCACCGCCCATCGGGCGTCCGCCGCGAGCTGTGCGTCGGTCGCGTTCCAGCCGCGGCAGCGGTAGCGCACGACATGCGCGGCGAGCCCGTCCTCCTGGCCCGCGCGGGCCAGGGTCCGGGCCAGCGGGAGTTGGAGGGCGTACGAGAGAGGGGAAGGGCGGCGGTACGAGTCCACCTCGCCGTCCGGGAGCAGCAGGACCACGCCGCTGACCGCAGATGGTGCTCCGGCCGTCCTGACGGCCCGTCCCAGCCTCGCAGCAGGCAGGGGGAGTGCGCGCTGTGCCATAACAGAACAGTGTCAGAAGGGCAGGTGTATTCCACCCGTATTCACGGTCACTGTTACGCATCGGCAAGCGACAATCTACGCGCGTAGGCGCTAGAGTGCCCAAATGATGAGCCCGACCCTCCATGTGCCCGGCCAGGATCAGATCCGGCGTGCCCCCAAGGTTCTTCTCCACGACCATCTCGACGGCGGTCTGCGTCCGGGAACGATCGTCGACCTCGCCCTCGCGAGCGGATACAAGGGACTTCCCGAGACCGAGCCGGACAAGCTCGGCATCTGGTTCCGTGAGGCGGCCGACTCCGGATCGCTGGAGCGCTACCTGGAGACGTTCGCCCACACCTGCGCCGTCATGCAGACCCGCGACGCACTGGTCCGGGTGGCCGCCGAGTGCGCCGAGGACCTGGCCGCGGACGGTGTCGTGTACGCGGAGGTGCGGTACGCGCCCGAGCAGCACCTGGAAGCCGGGCTGACCCTCGAAGAGGTCGTCGAGGCGGTCAACGAGGGCTTCCGCGAGGGCGAGCGGCGGGCCCGCCGGGACGGGCACCGTATCCGTATGGGCGCCCTCCTCACCGCGATGCGGCACGCCGCCCGCTCCCTGGAGATCGCCGAACTCGCCAACCGCTACCGCGACCAGGGCGTCGTCGGCTTCGACATCGCGGGCGCGGAGGCGGGCTTCCCGCCCACCAGGCACCTCGACGCGTTCGAGTACCTCAAGCGCGAGAACAACCACTTCACCATCCACGCGGGCGAGGCCTTCGGCCTGCCGTCGATCTGGCAGGCCCTCCAGTGGTGCGGCGCCGACCGGCTCGGCCACGGTGTCCGCATTATCGACGACATCGAAATCGCCGAGGGCGGCGGTGTGAAGCTCGGCCGCCTCGCCTCCTACGTACGGGACAAGCGCATCCCGCTGGAGCTGTGCCCGACCTCCAACCTCCAGACCGGTGCCGCCGCCTCGTACGCCGAGCACCCCATCGGGCTGCTGCGGACGCTGCATTTCCGGGTCACCGTGAATACGGACAACCGGCTGATGAGCGGTACGAGCATGAGCCACGAATTCGAGAAGCTGACCGAGACTTTCGGATACACGCTCGACGACATGCAGTGGTTCACCGTCAATGCAATGAAATCTGCGTTCATCCCTTTCGATGAACGTCTGGCGATGATCAATGACGTGATCAAGCCCGGATATTCCGAGCTGAAGTCCGAGTGGCTCTTCGAGCAGACCGCCGCGACCAGCGTGTCTTCGACTCCCGCGGGTTGATTCACACCTGCGCGGCAAACGGCCGGGACGGCGAAATCCCGGCCGTTTCCCGTGTCGGGCATGTTTGCGGGACGAGTAGGCGGCTGACTACGTTTCAGAGCCGCTCACATCCCTCTCCCCAAGGATGAAATTCACATGAAGCAGTCTGCTGCCAGGACTCTCGGCGTCGCCGCGCTCGGTGCCGCTTTCGCCGCTGCCGCCGCGGGTACCGCCTCCGCCACCGCCCTGCCGGCCGACGTCGCGGCAACCGCTCTGCCGGTCGCCGGCTCGGCGGCAAAGACCGCGGCCCGGACCCTGCCGGACCAGGACACGGCCACCAAGCTCCTCGGCACCGGCCAGCAGAGGCTCGTCGGCGACGCCACCACCCCGGTCAAGGGCCTCCTCGGCGGTCTGCCCGCGGGCGGCTTGAAGGCCAGCGGTCTGTCGACCAACGGAATCCCGCTCGGCGGCTGATCCCCCGTACTCACGCCTGTGGGGCGGGCACCCAATCCGGGTGCCCGCCCCACAGGCGTGAGTACGGGGGTCACCAAGCGGTGGGCGACATCTTCTCGGACGGGAAGAGCATCCACAGCGCCAGGTAGAGCAGGAACTGCGGCCCCGGCAGCAGGCAGGAGACCAGGAAGATGACGCGCATGGTTCCCGCGGAGGTGCCGAAGCGCCTTGCCAGCGCTGCGCACACTCCGCCGATCACGCGTCCGTCACGAGGGCGGGCAAGTGCGGCCATGGTGAGCTCCTTCGCGAACCGTTGCTGAGGGAGCAGCTCCGTCGTGCCCCCGATGCCTCCATGGTGGCTCGGCGAACAGGGGCAAAGCGTCGCTCTACGGTGCGATGCCGACCCTGGGAATCGTCGGGGTCGCCCCCTGAGCCGCCTCGTCCCTGGGACGGGGCAGCGCCCTGACCCGCTGCTGCACCCTGCGGCGCAGCCGCGCCCGGCACATGGGGACGACCAGCAGATGGGCGAGCGCCACGCCGGTGGTGTTCAGCAGCAGCGAGTCGACGTCGACGACCTGTCCCGGCACGCCGGTCTGCGCCAGTTCGATGGCCAGCGAGATCAGCGCCCCCGCCGCGACGGTACGGGCCAGCGAGGCCCACGGGGAGACGAGCAGTCGGCCTCCGGCCATCGGCAGCAGTATGCCCAGGGGGGCGAGCAGCAGCAGCCCCTCACCGATGCGGCGTGCGGCCTCGACCGGGCCGAGGGACAGGTCCGCTCGGATACCGGCGAGCGGTTGAAGATTCGAGGCGGTCATCCACGGGACGTCGAGCGGGCGCAGCGTCAGCCAACCGACAAGCAGCAGATGCGCGAGGAGGAGAGAGACCCCGGCCGCGCGGAAGCGGATGACGGCTTGACCGCCCGAACCTTGACGCACGCCCCCCAAGACGCGCCGGGCGGCAGGATCGGTTCCGCCACGCCCGCCGAAGCCTGCGATTCAAGCCCAGCCCGGGCGAAACCCGGTCCGTCCAGCGTTCGAGGACGAATCGACGGCCGGCCGCCGAACCGGCCCCGGGCCGAACCGGCGCCCGGCCGCCGAACCGGCCCCGGGCCGAAACGGCGCCCGGCCGCCGAACCGGCCCCGGGTCGAACCGAGCCCGTCCGGCGCCCGAGGACGAAGAACCGCCGCCGGACGACCCGGCACCCGAGGACGAAGAACCGCCGCCGGACGACCCGGCCCCCGCTCAGGCCCCCGTCCCCGTCCCCAGTGTCGGTGCCGCCTTCGGCCTGGCCTTTGTCTCCGAGGTGCACAGATACCCACGCGGCGCGTAGTCCCCGGGCCCGCCCAGCACCACGGTGCCGTCCGGGGCGAGCGTCTCGCTCTCCGCGTACGTACACACGATCTGTGCCAGAGCCTCGGCCGACAGGTCCTCCGGCTGCTCGCTGAGCCGCAGAGTGCCCTGCCGGTCGCCGCTGCGGGCCGCGCTGACCCGGAGGGCCGTCGGGACGGCAGTGGAGAACCCGGCCTGCCGCTCGCCGGTGGGCGGCTTCTGCTCCAGTTCATCCAGGAGCGCCTGCGCGATCCGGACCCGGTCCGAGCTCGTCTCGCCGACCTGCACCGTACGGTCCACCGTGACCAGCTGGGAGGAGCAGACCAGATAGATCTGTACGGGGATGCCCTGGAGGGCCTGGGTGGCAACGTCCTCCGCGGACATCGAGCACGGCACCTGGGACGGCGCGGCCCCGGCGTCCACCGGCACGGAGGTGGTCCTGATCCCGCAGCCCGCGGCCAGCACGGCCGCAATCACGGCACCGGCCAGCGCCACGGCCGAACGGCGTGCCCGGTGGTTGGTGCTCCTCACGTCGCGTCGCCCTCCTCGTCCTGGCCCCCCGCGTCGTGCCCCCCGGCGGGACGGGTGAGCGGCTCGGCATCGCGTGGCAGCCGCAGTACGAACACCGCGCCGTCGCCGTCCGGCGAGTTCGCGGCCGTGATGTCGCCGCCGTGGATGTGCGCGTTCTCCATGGCGATCGACAGACCGAGACCACTGCCCTCGGAGCGCGGACGGGAGGCGCTGGCCTTGTAGAAGCGGTCGAAGACGTGCGGCAGGACGTCCTCGGGGATACCGGGACCGTGGTCGCGCACCTCGACGACGAGTTCGTCGCCCTCGGTCCGCGCCGCGACCCGCACCGGCGAACCGCCGTGCTTGAGCGCGTTGCCGATCAGATTCGCCAGGATCACATCGAGCCGACGCGGGTCGAGGCGGACCATCATGCCGCGCTCGGCGTCCAGGTCCACCGCGTCCAGCCAGGCGCGGGCGTCGATGCAGGCGGTGACCTGGTCGGCGACATCGACCGTGTCGAGGACGAGCCGGGCCGAGCCTGCGTCGAAGCGGGTGACCTCCATCAGGTTCTCCACCAGGTCGTTGAGGCGCCGGGTCTCGCTCACCACCAGGTGCACCGCGGGCGCGATCATCGGATCGAGGCTGTCCGCCTCGTCCTCCAGTACCTCGGTGACGGCGGTCAGCGCGGTGAGCGGGGTGCGCAGCTCGTGCGACATGTCGGCGACGAACCGCCGGCTCGCTTCGTCCCGCGCGCTCATGTCCGCGACCTTCTTCTCCAGCGAACTGGCGGTCCTGTTGAACGTACGGGAGAGATCGGCGAGTTCATCGGTGCCGGACACCACGAGCCGGGTTTCGAGCTTGCCCTCACCGAGCTTGCGGGCGGCGTCACCGAGCCGTTGCACGGGCCGCAGCACGGTCGTCGCCGCGGCCTGCGCGAGCAGCGCCGAGCCGACCAGCGCGAGCGCGGTGGCGATCCCCAGCGACCAGGCGAGGGAGTTCAGATCCTGCCGCTCCTGGTCGAGCGACTTCAGCATGTAGCCGGCCGGGCCACCGCCGATGATCTTCGTACCGCCCACCAGATACGGCGTACCGCGGATGCTGACCCGCTGCCAGAACAGGTGGTACTCGTACTTGTTGCCCGCTTCCAACGGCTGCTTCTTGTTGACGGCCTTCTGCAGTGACAGCGGCACATTGTCGAGCGTGAAGGTGTCCAGATCGGAGTTGCCGACGATCGGCTTGCCGGTGTCGCGCTCGTCGACCAACAGCACGCTGTAGCCGGGCGAGCTGCTGGCCATCTGCACGGCGGCGTTCTGCAGATCGTCCTTGGTGGGCCGCAGCGGCAGCGAGGCCGCCCGATTCTGCATCTCCTGGCGGAAGTCCCCGAGTGCGGAGTCCTGGGTACGCGTCAGCACGGCCTCGCGGTTCAGCCAGTACGCGATCCCTGAGGCGGACACCGCGGCGGTCAGCGCCACCAGCGCGAACACGACGACGAGACGCAGCCGCAGACTGGTCCAGCGAAGTCCGGTGAGCAGGCTCCGTTTGGCGACGTCGCTCACTGAGGCGAATCCAGCCGGTAGCCGACACCCCGAACGGTACGGATCAGGGTCGGTGAGGACGGTACGTCCTCCACCTTGGCGCGCAGTCGCTGCACACAGGCGTCCACGAGCCGGGAGTCACCGAGGTAGTCGTGCTCCCAGACCAGCCGCAGCAGCTGCTGCCGCGACAGGGCCTGGCCCGGCCGACGGCTCAGCTCCAGCAGGAGTCGCAGCTCGGTCGGCGTGAGTTGCAGATCCTCGCCGTTTTTGGTCACGGTCATCGCGGAGCGGTCGATCACCACGTTCCCGAAGGACGCGGAGTCGGTGGACTCGCGCTCACCGCGGCGCAGCACCGCCCGGATCCGGGCGTCGAGCACCCGGCCCTGCACGGGTTTCACCACATAGTCGTCGGCACCGGACTCGAGCCCGACCACGACGTCGATGTCGTCGCTGCGCGCGGTCAGCAGAATGATCGGCAGCTGGTCGGTGCGCCGGATGCGCCGGCACACCTCGAAACCGTCGATGCCGGGCAGCATCACATCCAGCACGATCAGGTCCGGCCGCTGCTCACGCAGCAGTTTCAGGCCGTCCTCTCCCGTCGCCGCGGTGGCCACACGGTGGCCCTGGCGTGACAGCGAGAGTTCGAGGGCCGTGCGGATGGCGTCGTCGTCCTCGATCAGCAACAGGAAAGGCACGCTGGTCATTCTGGCCCATGGTGGAGCCCCAGTTCGACAGTTGGTGCCGACTCATACATCCGGAGCACCGGCGACGCACCGACGACAGGCTCTGTGACAGGGCTGTGACAGTCGACGGACAGTGCCATGAAACTGCCCCGGCAAGCTCATTGGCGCAAGGAACGGACGGACTCCACCGATGGGGGGCGCGAGATGAACGCAACTCACAGCACCACCGCAAGCGCAGTTGTCACGCGTCTTCACGATGTCGGCCGGAGCACCGAGAAGTCCGGCCCTGGAGGGGGAACCTCCCTGCTCGAGCGGAGCCGAGAGCTCGCGGGAGGGCGGGGGTGCGAACGCGCCGTCAGGCGTCAGCACACGTCGTACATGACGGTGGTTGACGCACCTGTGGGGGCCAACGGGGGAGCCGCGCACGGGGAGGCCATGGGGGAGCGGAGAATCCCGGCGCAGGCCGAGGACGCCGAAACGGCGTTCACGGCCTACGTCCGGGAGCGCCGCGCCTCCCTGTACGCAACCGCCTACCACCTGACCGGAGACCGGTTCGAGGCCGAGGATCTGCTGCAGAGCGCCCTCTTCTCGACGTACCGGGCGTGGGACCGGATCAGCGACAAGGCGGCGGTCGGCGGCTATCTGCGCCGGACCATGACCAACCTGCACATCAGCGCCTGGCGCAGGCGCAAGCTCAACGAGTACCCGACCGAGGAGCTGCCGGAGACGGTGGGCGAAACGGACGCGATGCGCGGCACGGAACTGCGCGCCGTGCTCTGGCAGGCGCTGGCGCGGCTGCCCGAACTCCAGCGCACGATGTTGGTCCTGCGCTACTACGAGGGCCGCACCGACCCGGAGATCGCGGCCATCCTCGACATCAGTGTCGGCACGGTGAAGTCCAGCATCTGGCGGTCGCTCCGCCGACTGCGCGAGGACGAGGTCCTCAGCTTCGGCCGTGACGAGGAGGAGTCCTTCGGCGAGTTGGTGGCCTGAGGGGACGGGGGGCAAAGGGGGATACGGGGGAGAGCGGGGCCGCCGCTTCGGGGGAGGCGGTGGTGTACGGGGGACGGGGGAACGCTGCGGGGTCGGACGGGCCGGGGGGTCCAGTCCGGCCCCGTCGGCGTGTGTGCGGGGTGGGCCGCTGCGCGGGGCTTGTTCCCCTGCCCGCCCCTTTCCGTTACCGGGGGTTCTGCCGCCGATTCCCCGCTCCTCGACCGCCGGCGGGGCTGAAAAACCAGCCTTGTCGGCCTTTGAGCCGTGGGGTCCGGGGCGGATCCCCGGTTCGGGAAGGGGCAGGCAGGGGACGCCCGCCGCAGGCGCCCCGCTACACCGCCCCCGCTACACCGCCCCCCGCGCCGCGGACGCCCGCCGGCACCGTCCCGCCGCCGCAGCGGCCAGCCGTCCCAGCGCCTCCTCCTTGCCGCACGGATACGCACCAAGTGCCGCCTGCCGCGCCACGATCCGCCGCTCCGCCCGCATCAGCCGCCACCCCCGCCGCAGCAGGAACGGCACCGATTTGCGTCCCTCCCGCAGATCCCGCAGCAGCCGACGGCGGAACGTCGTCGTCGGACGGCCGCGCAGGCACAGTGCGTCGGCGAGCACGCCCAACTCCTGGCACCGTTCGACTATGTCCGCCGCGAAGATCCCCTCGGCCACGAACAGCGGTGTGCGCTCGATGTGAAGGGCCTCCCGGTCCACCCGGGAGCTCGTGGCGATGTCGTACACCGGGACGTTCGTACGTCCCGTGCGGCACAGCTCCGTGATCGCGGCGACCGCCGCATCGGCGTCCCAGGACTGTGCGGAGTCCCAGTCGATGTCCGTACCGCCGGGAACGAGCGGCAGCGTGGGGTCGTCGCCCTCCTTGTAGAAGTCGTCCAGGCGCAGCACCGGCAGGTCGGTGCGGGCGGCGAGGGAGGACTTACCGGAGCCGGAGGGGCCCGCGAGCAGCACGACGCGGGTCGGGATCGGTTGGGAATTCACAGGACACGAGTGTGAGGCATCGACCCGTGCAGGGGACCCCCCGGAGGCCGTGTTGGTATCGAGCATCACACCTCAACTACTCTTCGCACTCTCATGATTACTCGATCGGGTGGGGCACGGGGACGGCCCGCTTCTCCGGGATCCCGGAGAAGCGGGCCGTCGTCACGCGGTCAGTACGAGGACCCCGAGGCGCCCAGTGCGCCCGTCGGGTGCCAGACCGTCTTCGTCTCCAGGAAGGCCGTCAGGCGGTGGGTGCCTGGATCGGCCGACCAGTCGAGATCGGGACCGTGGGGGGAGACGGGCGGGCGGAGAACCCGCTTCAGGTTGTCCGCCGCCGCGATCTCCAACTCCTTCGCCAGAGCGGCGTCGGCGCCCGTGAGGTCGATGGCGTTCACGTCCTGGTGGGACGCGAGCGGTGCCGCGATCTCCGCCGTCCTGCCGGAGAGGATGTTCACCACGCCGCCCGGCAGGTCGGAGGTGGCCAGCACCTCGCCCAGGGACAGGGCCGGGAGCGGGGCGTTCGCCGAGGCGATGACGACGGCCGTGTTGCCGGTCGCGATCACCGGGGCGATCACCGAGACCAGACCCAGGAACGAGGACTCCTGGGGCGCCAGGACCGTGACCACGCCGGTCGGTTCGGGGGTGGAGAGGTTGAAGAACGGGCCCGCGACCGGGTTGGCCCCGCCCACGACCTGGCCGATCTTGTCGGTCCAGCCCGCGTACCAGACCCAGCGGTCGATCGCGGCGTCCACGACGGCAGCCGCCTTGGACTTCGACAGGCCCTCCGCGTCCGCCACTTCCCGTACGAACTGGTCCTTGCGGCCCTCCAGCATCTCCGCGATGCGGTAGAGGATCTGGCCGCGGTTGTACGCCGTCGCGCCCGACCAGCCGCCGAACGCCTTGCGGGCGGCCACGACCGCGTCACGCGCGTCCTTGCGGGAGGACTGGGGTGCGTTCGCCAGCCACTTGCCCTTGCCCGCCGCGCCAGCGGCTGATTTCTTCGCCGTCACCTCGTACACCCGGCCGCTCTCGGAGCGGGGGAACTTGCCCCCGACGTACAGCTTGTAGGTCTTGAAGACGCTCAGACGGTTATCAGACATCGAGGTACGCCTCCAGGCCGTGACGGCCGCCTTCGCGGCCGAAGCCCGACTCCTTGTAGCCGCCGAAGGGCGAGGTCGGGTCGAACTTGTTGAACGTGTTGGCCCAGACGACGCCCGCCCGGAGCTTGTTCGCCACCGCGAGGATGCGGGAGCCCTTCTCCGTCCAGATGCCGGCCGAGAGGCCGTACTGGCTGTTGTTGGCCTTGGCGACCGCCTCGTCGGGCGTACGGAACGACAGCACGGACAGCACCGGGCCGAAGATCTCGTCGCGGGCGATGGTGTGCGCCTGGGTGACGTTCGTGAACAGCGTCGGGGCGAACCAGTAGCCGGAGGAGGGGAGTTCGCACGGGGCGGACCAGCGTTCGGCGCCCTCCGCCTCACCCGTGTCGGCGAGAGCGGTGATCCGGGCGAGCTGCTCCGCGGAGTTGATCGCGCCGATGTCGGTGTTCTTGTCCAGCGGGTCGCCGAGCCGGAGAGTGGACAGTCGGCGCTTCAGTGCGTCCAGCAGCTCGTCCTGGACCGACTCCTGTACGAGCAGGCGCGAGCCCGCGCAGCAGACCTGGCCCTGATTGAAGAAGATGCCGGTGATGATGCCCTCGACGGCCTGGTCGATCGGGGCGTCGTCGAAGACGATGTTGGCGCCCTTGCCGCCCAGTTCCAGGGTGACCTTCTTGTCCGTACCGGCGACCTGGCGGGCGATGGCCTTGCCGACCGCGGTCGAGCCGGTGAAGGCGACCTTGTCGACGTCCTCGTGTTCGACGAGGGCGGCGCCCGCGTCCCCGTACCCGGTGAGGATGTTCACGACACCCTTCGGCAGTCCCGCCTGGCGGCAGATGTCCGCGAAGAAGAGCGCGGAGAGCGGGGTCGTCTCGGCGGGCTTGAGGACCACCGTGTTGCCGGTGGCGAGCGCCGGGGCGATCTTCCAGGCCAGCATGAGGAGCGGGAAGTTCCACGGGATGATCTGGCCCGCGACGCCGAGGGGGCGGGGGTTCGCGCCGTAGCCGGCGTGGTCCAGCTTGTCGGCCCAGCCCGCGTAGTAGAAAAAGTGCGCCGCGACGAGGGGGAGGTCCGCGTCGCGGGTCTCCTTGATCGGCTTGCCGTTGTCGAGGGTTTCGAGAACGGCGAGCTCGCGGCTGCGCTCCTGGATGATGCGGGCGATCCGGAAGAGGTACTTGGCGCGCTCGGAGCCGGGCAGCGCCGACCACTTCTCGAACGCCTTGCGGGCCGCCTTCACGGCCCGGTCGACGTCCGCGGCGCCGGCCTGCGCGACTTCGGAGAGCACCTCTTCGCTGCTCGGCGAGAGAGTCTTGAAAACCTTGCCGTCGGCCGCGTCGGTGAACTCACCATCGATGAACAGGCCGTACGACGGCGCGATGTCGACGACCGAGCGCGACTCGGGCGCGGGGGCGTACTCGAATGCAGATGCCATGGGGATCAGTCCACCGTCACGTAATCGGGGCCGGAGTAACGGCCGGTGCTGAGCTTCTGACGCTGCATCAGCAGATCGTTCAGCAGGCTGGAGGCGCCGAAGCGGAACCAGTGGTTGTCCAGCCAGTCCTCGCCCGCGGTCTCGTTCACCAGCACCAGGAACTTGATCGCGTCCTTGGAGGTGCGGATTCCGCCGGCCGGCTTCACACCGATCTGTACGCCGGTCTGCGCCCGGAAGTCGCGCACGGCCTCCAGCATCAGCAGAGTGTTCGCGGGCGTGGCGTTGGTGCCGACCTTGCCGGTCGACGTCTTGATGAAGTCGGCGCCCGCCAGCATGCCGAGCCAGGACGCGCGGCGGATGTTGTCGTACGTGGACAGCTCACCGGTCTCGAAGATCACCTTCAGCCGGGCGTCGGGGCCGTCGGCCCGGGCGCACTCGGCCTTCACGGCGAGGATCTCCTCGTACACCTTGAGGAAGCGGCCGGAGAGGAAGGCGCCGCGGTCGATCACCATGTCGATCTCGTCGGCCCCGGCGGCCACGGCGTCGCGGACATCCGCGAGCTTGACGTCGAGCGCGGCGCGGCCCGCGGGGAACGCCGTCGCCACGGACGCCACCTTTACGCCGGAACCGGCCAGCGCGGCGACGGCGGTCGCCGCCATGTCGGGATAGACGCAGACCGCCGCGGTACGCGGGGTCGTGCGGTCGGTCGGGTCGGGATTGACGGCCTTGGCGGCGAGAGCCCGGACCTTGCCCGGGGTGTCCGCGCCTTCCAGCGTCGTCAGGTCGATCATCGAGATGGCCAGGTCGATGGCGTACGCCTTGGCCGTCGTCTTGATCGAACGGGTTCCGAGGGACGCGGCGCGCGCTTCGAGGCCGACGGCGTCGACGCCGGGCAGCCCGTGCAGGAAGCGGCGCAGCGCACTGTCGGACGCGGTCGCGTCGGAGAATGCGGGAGCAGTGGTGGGCATGGTCACCAGGTGAGCATATCTACGCGCGTAGCGACCTGTACAGGGGGCCAGGTCGTCCGTGCGTTGCACAGTACCGGGGCGGCCGCCCCGGCGCCCCTTGCGCGCGTCAGGCAGAATCGGCCCCATGACAAGCCCCACGCCGCCTGCCGAGCCGACCTACGCCGACCGGACCTTCCGGTCGCCCGCCGGAATCGTCGGGGGTGTCCTGCTGCTTCTCCTCATCTGCTGGATCGGCGGGGACGCCGTGTTCCGGGGCGAAGGCCGGGTGCCGTGGCTGGCGCTGGCCGGGCTGCTGACCGCGGTGCCGCTGATCGTCGCGTTCACGCTGCGGCCCGTCGTCCTCGCCAATGAGCAGCGCATCAGGATCCGTAACCCGTTCCGGACGATCACCATGCCGTGGACCGCCGTCGCGGACCTGCGGGCCGGGTATTCGAGCGAGCTGTTCACCGAGGACGGCACCAAGTACCAGCTGTGGGCGGTACCGGTGTCGCTGCGGCAGCGGAAGAAGGCGGCCCGGCAGCAGTCCCGGCAGTCGCTGGACGACCCGTACGGCCGGACCTCCGTCCACGCCGATGTCCGTGACAGCAAGGCCCGGATGGCGGCGGCCGACCAGACCATGGTGGACCTGCGGGAGCTGGTGGAGCGGGCGAAGGAGGGAGCGGCGGCGTCCTCGAAGTCCGCCAAGTCTTCGGCCTCTTCGGCTTCTTCGGTTTCGGTGCGCTGGGCGTACGAGGTGATCGCCCCGACGGTGGTGGGTGCGGTGCTGTTGGTGGCGCTGCTCGCGACCGGCTGAGAGCCGGTCGGAGGTCACCCCCGCTTCCTGCGAGCGGACGGTTCCCATATGGCAAGATCGTGCGCTTGAACATGCCCCGGCTGTGGGGGCTTTGCCACCCGGCAGGGCAACGGGAATGTTTTAACGGGGAGATCGAAAAAGATATGCGCATGTGGAATCGTGCTGTGCCGGCGGCGGTGGGCGCCCTGGCGCTGGCCGTGGTGCTGACCGGTTGCAACGACTCGGATTCGGGTAAGGGCGGGCACAGTTCCGGCTCCTCGTCGGAAGACAGGACGAGCTACCGTCTGGGCGAGGCCAGCCCGCCGCAGGAAAGCTCCATGCAGAACTCGAAGGACAGCAAGTTCACGGTCACGCCCACGAAGGTGCAGACCGGAACGAAGGCCGACATGGACAACTCCGGCTTGGAGAAGGGCAAGGACGAGGCCCCCAAGGTCCCCGTGTACGTGTGGTCCACCCTCACCCACAAGAGCGGTAAGCCCATGGAAGTCGGCGACATGGACAACGACTTGGTCGTCGAGACGGACAAGGGCGAGCGCACCAAGGCCCTCATCGTCATCATGGGTGACGCCGAGTGGCCGAACTGCCCGGCGCCCGACACCGGCAAGAAGCTGGGCCCGGGACAGTCGGAGAAGATCTGCACCGCCTTCCTGATTCCCGAGGGCCAGAAGGCCGCCGCGGTCCAACTCAGCCAGGGCTTCTACAAGGACCCGCTGGAGTGGCCGGTCAAGAGCTGACGCTCGGCCGGGGCGCCGCCGAGCCCGATAGCCGGGGCTTCGCCGCTTGACGGAGTGCGCGCACCCGAGATGGAGGGTGCGCGCACTCCACGGCCACCTTTGCCGGAGACGGTGGACACGACCGAGCCCGGTTCCGGACCGGACACGCCCGCCTCGCCGCAACCCCGGGAATCGTGATGCACCGGCCGTGCGGATGCGGCCCGGCTAGTGCTCCGGGAGCCGGGCCCAGAAGTGGTTGACGATGTCGTCGATGTAGCGTCGCCCGTTTTCGCCGGAGGCGGTGGTGCCGCCGGCTCGGCTGAGGGTGGCGGCCATGAGGGTCTGGTACTCGTGGTGCATGTCGCGCAGGGGGTCTTGCAGGTCGCGGCGTTCCATGGAGACGAGGCGGGCGATGGCGCGGATGTGGGCCTGCCAGCGGGTGGAGACGGCTTCGGTGAGAAGGCGGGCGAGTTCGTCCTCCAGGCCGGTGATGGCGATGAAGTCGCGTGAGGGCAGGTTGAGGAGGGTGCCGAGTTTGGCGGACTGTCGTTTGTCGCCCGTCCATCGGCCGTCTTCTTCCATCTGGTGGTAGGCGTCGAGGGTGAGGCCGGTGGCGCGGGCGACGTCCTCGACGGCCAGTCCGCGGGCGAGACGGTGTTCACGCAGGGTGCGGGGAGCGCCCATGAGTTCGCTGGGATTGCACCACAGGGCACCGGCCAGGGCGGTGAGTTCGCTGGCGGTGGGCAGTGCGGTGCCGCGTTCCCACGCGGTGATGTGGTCGGGGGTGATGTGGGTCGTGCCGTAGGAGGCGCGCATGCCGTAAGCGACGTGGCCGGGGGCCATCCCGAGTTTCTCGCGCAGGATGCGGGCGGCGCGCGCGTTGAAGGGGAGCGGTGGATGCACGGACTGAGAGTAGGGAGTCACCCGGGGTGAACTCCATGGTCGTTGTCGCCCGCATCCCGGTTTGGCCGGATAGGTCGCCGGTGATTTTGGAGGAACCGACAGGGGGGTGCGGGAAGGTCAACTAACGGATTCCGCGAAGTGATTGAGATTACATCCCTGCCGCGTATGATCCGCTCGCAAGGCGTCGCATGTGTGTTCGCACAACCGGCTGACACACGCTTCCGACGCCACTGCCATGCTTTCCCTCGCACTTGCAGGTCCAGGAGACGCAGTCATGCACACCAGCACGACAGGCCCGGCCGAAGCGCCGACCATCAGACCCGGTGGCCCGCTCGACCGGTTCTTCCGTATCGGCGAACGCGGCTCGACGTACGGCCGTGAGATACGCGGCGGGTTCGCCACCTTCTTCACCATGGCGTACATCCTCGTACTCAACCCGATCATCCTCAGCAGTACTGAGGACAAGTTCGGCCACCGGCTGGACGCCGGTCAACTAGCAACAGCCACGACCCTGGTGGCAGCCGTGATGACCGTGATCATGGGTGTGGGTGGCAACCTGCCGCTCGCCATGGCCGCGGGCCTTGGTCTCAACGCCGTCGCCGCTTTCCAGATTGCGCCTCTGATGAGCTGGGACGATGCGATGGGCCTCATCGTACTCGAAGGCCTGCTGATCTGCGTACTGGTGATGACCGGCCTGCGTGAGGCCATCATGCACGCCATTCCGCAACCTCTCAAACAAGCCATCAGTGTCGGCATCGGCCTGTTCATCGCCTTCATCGGCTTCGTGGACGCCGGGTTCGTCACCCGCATCCCGGACGCCGCGAACACCACCGTGCCCGTTCAGATCGGCACAGGCACCCTCACCGGCTGGCCCATGCTCGTCTTCTGTCTCGGCGTGCTGCTGACGATCGTCCTCCTGGCCCGCAAGGTGCAGGGCGCCATCCTCATCAGCATCGCCGTGATGACCGTCGTCGCCATCGTCATCAACGGGGTTGCCGACATCAAGTCCTGGGGTCTGACCGAGCCCTCGCTGCCCGACAATCCCGTCGCCGCACCCGACTTCGGGCTCCTGGGCGAGTTCGATCTGTTCGGGTCGTTCGGTCAGGTCAGCGCGCTGACCGTCGTCCTGCTCGTCTTCACTCTCATCCTGTCCGACTTCTTCGACACGATGGGCACCATCGTCGGCGTCACGTCCGAAGCCGGACTCCTCGACGAGCGCGGCCAGGTCCCCGGTCTGGGCCGCGTGCTGCTCATCGACGGAGCAGCCGCCGTCGCCGGCGGCGCCGCCTCCGCCTCGTCCGCCACCACCTACATCGAGTCCGCCGCCGGTGTCGGCGAAGGCGCACGCACCGGCTTCGCCAACCTCATCACCGGCGGCCTGTTCGCCCTCGCCCTCTTCTTCACCCCCGTTCTGACCATCGTGCCCCTCCAGGCTGCGGCCCCCGCCCTCATCGCGGTCGGGTTCCTGATGATGACCCAGGTCAAACACATCGACTGGGACCGGTACGAACTCGCCATCCCCGCCTTCCTGACCATCGCCGTCATGCCGTTCACCTACTCCATCACCAACGGCATCGGTGCCGGCTTCATCGCCTACGTGGTCATCAAGGCGTGCCTGGGCAAGGCCCGCGAAGTCCACTGGCTGCTCTGGGGTACCGCGGCGCTCTTCCTGGTCTACTTCGCCATCGACCCGCTGGAGCAGCTGCTCAACATCAAGTAGCCGATGTGGTGGACCCGAAACGGAGCGGGGGGCGGCCCAAGACGATCAGCGGCGGAGTGTGTGAGCACAGCGCGTCCGACTGATCGCCCGGACGTCCCTCGCCGGCCGGGAGACCACTGCCTGCATCCGCTGGTGCGACGCCCGCGCCACCGAAGGCCGGCTCATCAGCTTTCGGCCCGCGGACAGTTCGAGGACCGCGGGCACCGGCACCGGGATGTCTCCGTGCACCGGCCGCACCCGCACCCGCAGCCGGCTTCGGGTCGAACTCGACGAAGCGCAGGGAAGCCACGGTTACCGACCCCGACATCGATCTGTACCCGCAGCTGGGTGCCGGGATGGCGGCGCCGGCCGCCTTCGACGCCGTGCTGCAACGGTGGAGCGGCAGTGACGGTGCCGAGGACCCCGCCGGACTGACCGACCGGGCCTTCGCCGCCAACCGCCCCTGCGTCGGACGATCGCCCCTGCGCCGGGCACGGGACGCAGCCAGTAGGCATCGTGCCGACCGGCCGAGGCACCCGAGCGGAATGCATCCGTGCATGCGGGGCACCCCAGGGGCAACGTCCGCGCGAAAGCCGATAACAACCGGTCAGATCCCCGCAGTGGCGGCCAGGTCCCGCTTGATCCCGGCCAGCAGCTCCGCGCCCTTCGCACGGGCCGCGGGCAGCTCGTCCGCCGAACCGACCGGCACCACGACCTCCAGGTAGCACTTGAGCTTCGGCTCGGTGCCGCTCGGACGGACGATCACCCGGGCGCCGCGGAGGTGGTAGCGCAGCCCGTCGGTGGGCGGCAGCTGTGCGGTGCCCTGCGAAAGGTCCTCGGCCGAGGTGACGGGGAGGCCGGCGAGCGTGATCGGAGGCTGCTCGCGCAGCCGCCGCATGGCATCCGCGATGACCGACAGGTCCTCCACCCGGACCGACAGCTGGTCGGTGGCGTGCAGCCCGTGGTCGACCGCGATGTCGTCGAGGAGATCGAGAAGGGTACGCCCCTGCTCCTTGAGTACGGAGGCGAGTTCGGCGACGAGCAGCGCGGCCGTGATGCCGTCCTTGTCGCGTACGCCGTCCGGGTCGACGCAGTAGCCGAGCGCCTCCTCGTACCCGTATCGCAGGCTGTCCACGCGGGCGATCCACTTGAAGCCGGTGAGCGTCTCCTCGTACCCGAGGCCCGCCTTCTCGGCGATCCGACCGAGCAGCGAGGACGACACGATCGACTCGGCGAAGACACCGGTCACACCGCGGTCCACCAGATGGGCGGCGAGCAGCGCCCCGACCTCGTCGCCGCGCAGCATCCGCCAGCCGCCGTCGGCGGCCGGGTCCGGGACGGCGACGGCGCAGCGGTCGGCGTCCGGGTCGTTGGCGATGACGATGTCCGGGTTCGTACGGCGTGCGGTGGCGAAGGCGAGATCCATCGCGCCCGGCTCTTCCGGGTTGGGGAAGGCGACGGTGGGGAACGCCGGGTCGGGTTCCGCCTGCTCGGTGACGAGTACGGGCTCGGGGAACCCGGCCCGGGCGAAGGCGGCGGTCAGCACGGAGGTGCCGACGCCGTGCATCGCGGTGTACACGATCTGGGCGGTACGCGGTGATCCGGCGGCGAGCACGGCGTCCGTACGGGCCAGGTAGGCCGCCAGGACCTCGTCACCGAGGGTCTCCCAGCCGTTGTCGGGGCGGGCCACGCCGTCGAGCGGGCCGACCGCGGCGATCGCGGCGGCGATCTCGCCGTCCGCCGGGGGGACGATCTGCGAGCCGTCGCCGAGATAGACCTTGTAGCCGTTGTCGCGCGGCGGATTGTGGCTGGCCGTCACCTCGACGCCCGCGACGGCGCCCAGGTGCCGTACGGCATACGCCAGCACGGGAGTGGGCAGCGGGCGGGGGAGCACCGCGGCCCGCAGGCCCGCGCCGGTCATCACGGCCGCGGTGTCGCGGGCGAAGTCGGCGGACTTGTGGCGGGCGTCGTACCCGATGACGACGAGCCCGCCGGTCTGTCCCTGGGCCCTGAGGTAGGCGGCGAGTCCGGCCGCGGCACGTATGACGACGGCACGGTTCATCCGCATCGGCCCGGCCCCCAGCTCACCGCGGAGCCCGGCCGTGCCGAACTGCAGCGTGCCGGCGAAGCGTGCGGCGAGCTCGTCGAGGTCCTCGGTGTCGATGAGCTCGGCGAGTTCGTCCCGGGTCTCGGGATCGGGGTCCTCCGCAAGCCACGTCCTGGCCTGCGCGATGAGGTCCTGCTGCACGGTGTCCGCCTTTCTGCGGGGTGGGGTGGGTTACGGGGGCGCTGCCCCCGGCCTGACTGCTCCTCGATCGCCGGGGGGCTTACTTCTCAGCCGCGCCGTCGTTCGAGGCGCGGGGTCCGGGGCGGAGCCCGGGTCCGGGAAGGGGTGGGGGCGGGGAGCAGGCCTGCCGCAGGCGCCACGCACGCCCACCCGAACCCGCACCCCTCTCCCGGCTCAGATCCGCTCAAGCACCCGCGCCAGCAACGCCCCCATCCGGGTCGCCGAATCCCGCCCGGCCTGCAACACCTCTTCATGGTTGAGCGGCTCCCCGCTCAGCCCCGCCGCCAGGTTCGTGACCAGGGAAATGCCCAGCACCTCGGCCCCCGCCTCCCGTGCGGCGATCGCCTCCAGCACGGTGGACATACCGACCAGGTCACCGCCCATGACACGGACCATGTCGATCTCGGCGGGGGTCTCGTAGTGCGGACCGGGGAACTGCACGTACACACCCTCTTCGAGGGTGTCGTCGACCTCCTTGCACAGCGCGCGCAGCCGCGGCGAGTACAGGTCGGTCAGGTCGACGAAGTTGGCGCCGACGATGGGGGACGCCGCGGTCAGGTTGATGTGGTCGCTGATCAGGACCGGCTGCCCGGGGCGCATGCCCTCGCGCAGACCGCCGCAGCCGTTCGTCAGGATGACGGTCTTGCAGCCCGCGGCGACGGCGGTACGGACCCCGTGCGCGACGGCGGCGACGCCGCGGCCCTCGTAGAAGTGCGTGCGGCCGAGGAAGACCAGGGCACGCTTCTCACCGATCCGGTACGAGCGGATCGTGCCGCCGTGCCCCTGCACGGCGGGCGCCGGGAAACCGGGCAGTTCGGTCACCGGGAACTCGGCTTCCGGAGCGCCGAGCGCATCGCCCGCAGGTGCCCAGCCGGAACCCATCACGAGGGCGACGTCGTGGGTCTCGGCGCCGGTCAGCTCGCGCAGGCGGGCGGCGGCGTCGGCGGCGGCGGCGTACGGGTCGCCCTGGGTGTTGTCCGGAATAACAGATGCGTTCACGCGGATGAGGGTAGCCGGTGATTCCCTACGCGCGTAGATGTCTACGCACGGAGTCTGCACACGCTTCCTCGTGCATTCACACGAAAGTGCTGGTCCGCCGGGTCAACAGGGGTGCTTGCGCAGTTCCATCACATAGTCGTGCGGCGCGCCCGCGGACTCCGCCGCGTCCGCGATCTCGCCCAGATAGCGGGCGGACGGCAGCCCGCCCTCGTACCCGTTCAGCACATACATCCAGGCCGGCTCCTCGCCGTCCAGGGTGTGCACACGCACCCGCATGCGCCGGTAGACATCGAGGCCGACGCCCTCCCACCGGTCCATGGAGTCCTCGTCCATCGGCGCCAGGTCGTACAGCGCGACGAAGACCTGGGAGCGCGGGGCCTCGACCAACGTGGCGAGTGCGCCCTCCCAGCCCATCTGCTCCCCGCCGAAGGTCAGTCGCCAGCCGTTGAGCCAGCCGGTGCCGCGCAGCGGGGAATGCGGTGCGCGGCGCGTCATCAGCCGCGCGTCGAGGTTGCCGGCGTACGCGGCGTAGAGCGACATGGGATCGAGGGTACGGGAGGTGGCGGGAGGAACGTCGATTCCAGCGCGGAAGACCTCGTACGAGGTTCCGTACGGGTTCCGCTGCCCGCCCCGGAGCCCCGTCGAGAACGCCCCGGCGTACACATGAAGGGCCCCGGGGCGAAGCACCTTGGCACGTGCGGGACAATGAAGTACGTACTGCATTCCCCGGGGCGACCCCCCGGACCCCCGGCCGGGGCAGCAGACGGCCGCGGGATGACACACGCGAGGCGGACTTTTCGTGACCCGGATCGTGATCATCGGCGGTGGACCCGGCGGGTACGAGGCGGCATTGGTGGGCGCCCAGCTCGGCGCGGAGGTGACCGTCGTCGACTGTGACGGCCTCGGCGGCGCGTCTGTGCTCACCGACTGCGTGCCCTCGAAGACCCTGATCGCGACGGCGGAGGTGATGACCACCTTCGACTCTTCGTACGAGGAGTTGGGGATCATCGTCGCCGACGACACGCCGCACAACGAGCAGGCGGCCCGGGTGGTCGGCGTCGACCTGGGCAAGGTCAACCGGCGCGTGAAGCGCCTGGCGCTCGCCCAGTCCCACGACATCACGGCCTCCGTCACCCGTGCGGGCGCGCGCGTGATGCGCGGCCGTGGCCGCCTCAAGGGCCTCCAGGCCGCCGACGGCTCCCGCACGGTCGTGGTGACCGCCGCCGACGGCACGGAGGAGACGCTCACCGCCGACGCCGTGCTGATCGCGACCGGTGGCCACCCGAGGGAGATTCCGGACGCGCTCCCCGACGGTGAGCGCATTCTGAACTGGACCCAGGTCTACGACCTCGACGAGCTCCCCGAGGAGCTCATCGTCGTCGGCTCCGGTGTGACGGGTGCCGAGTTCGCGGGCGCCTACCAGGCGCTCGGCTCGCGCGTGACCCTCGTCTCGTCCCGTGACCGGGTGCTGCCGGGCGAGGACCCGGACGCGGCCGCCGTGCTGGAGGACGTCTTCCGGCGCCGCGGCATGAACGTCATGGCCCGCTCGCGCGCCCAGGCGGCGAAGCGGGTCGGCGACCGGGTCGAGGTCACCCTCGCCGACGGCCGGGTCATTTCCGGTTCGCACTGTCTGATGGCGGTCGGCGCGATTGCGAACACCGCGGGCATGGGTCTGGAGGAGGCCGGGGTCCGGCTCAAGGAGTCCGGCCACATCCGGACCGACAAGGTCTCCCGCACCAGCGCCCCCGGTGTGTACGCGGCCGGTGACGTCACCGGGATCTTCGCCCTCGCCTCGGTCGCCGCCATGCAGGGCCGGATCGCGATGTACCACTTCCTCGGTGACGCGGTGGCGCCGCTGAACCTGAAGACGGTTTCCTCGAACGTCTTCACCGACCCCGAGATCGCCACCGTCGGCTACAGCCAGGCCGACGTCGACTCCGGCAAGATCGACGCCCGGGTGGTCAAGCTGCCGCTGCTGCGCAACCCGCGCGCCAAGATGCAGGGCATCCGCGACGGCTTCATCAAGATCTTCTGCCGGCCCGGCACCGGCATCGTGGTCGGCGGCTGCGTTGTCGCGCCGCGGGCGAGCGAGCTGATCCACCCCATCTCGATCGCGGTCGACAACAATCTGACGGTGGAACAGATCGCAAACGCTTTCACCGTGTATCCGTCTCTGTCGGGATCGATCGCGGAAGTGGCCCGTCAGTTGCACACCCGTAAGCTCACGGGCGAGGCATAGGGGCCTTCGGGATCCCGGCAATCCCCGGCAACTCCCGGCAATTCAGGCGGTCGAGTGACTGTTGGGCGATCAGTACCAAACAACAACAGGGCCGCTTATACCACTTGGCGGCCCCTTGTATGTACAACTTCTACTATTCGGCGCAAACTGCTGAAAACACTCGGGCGGTCACGTTACTGTCAGTTTTGTGTTCGCTGCAGAACGTCGTCAGTTGATCCTCGAAATGGTGCGTGCCAACGGGGCGGTATCGCTCCGTGAGCTCGCCCGCGTCGTCCAGACCTCCGAAGTGACCGTACGGCGGGACGTGCGGGCGCTGGAGGCAGAAGGACTCCTCGACCGCCGACACGGCGGTGCGGTTTTGCCGGGCGGTTTTACGCGGGAGTCCGGCTTTCCGCAGAAATCCCATCTCGCCACCGCCGAGAAGACGGCCATCGCCGACCTGGCCGCCGGTCTCGTCGAAGAGGGCGAAGCCATCGTCGTCGGTGCCGGTACGACCACGCAGGAGCTGGCCCGCCGGCTCGCGCGGATCCCCGGTCTGACCGTCGTCACCAACTCGCTGCTGGTCGCCCAGGCGTTGGCCCATGCCAACCGGGTGGAAGTGGTGATGACCGGCGGCACACTGCGCGGTTCCAACTACGCCCTGGTGGGCAGTGGGGCCGAGCAGTCTCTCCAGGGGCTGCGGGTGTCGCGCGCGTTTCTCTCCGGGAGCGGACTCACCGCGGAACGCGGCCTCTCCACGTCCAACATGCTCTCGGCGAGCGTGGACCGGGCGCTGGTGCAGGCCGCGGCGGAGGTGGTGGTCCTGGCCGACCACACCAAGCTCGGCTCCGACACCATGTTCCAGACGGTGCCGACGGATCTGATCACCCGCCTGGTGACGGACGAACCGCCCGGTCACGACGACCGTGCCGCCACCGAACTGCAGGCCCTGGCGGACCAGGGGGTGCAGATCGCGGTGGCCGGCGCGGGGAGCGGCCCCGCACCGGCCGATGCCCTCCCGCCGGGCCGCCAGGCCCGCCGGGACATGCCGCTGCCCGGGCAGCGGCGTACGCGCGGGGGTGGCCCCGGGGTGCCGGGCCCGCAGCAGCTGCGGAGCGCTGCGGCGCTGGCGGAACAGGGGCAGGGGGATCGGGGGAGAGTGGCGGATCTACGACGCCGGTAGGGGGCGGGGATTTTCCTTTCCCCTGCCCGCCGCCCGCACCCGGCCCTCAACCCCGCTCCGCATCAGGCCCCTTCAGTCCCTGTAGGGTCAGCATCAGCAGTCGGCCCGCCAACTCGGGGTCATCCGGCGACTGCTCCGCAGCCAGCGCGATCGCGTTCGTCAGCTGCATCAGGTCGTCGATGGACACATCCGCCCGCACGGCCCCGCTCGCCTGCGCCCGCGACAGCAGCACCGCCCCTGCCTCGCGCAGCGGGACATTGCACTGCGACAGCGCCGAAGTCTCGTCCCGTGACGTCGACATGAGCGCCTGGGCGAGCCCGCGGTACTCACCCGCATGGGTGATGATCGCGCCCAGCCACTCCACCAGACCACCGCACGGCTGCTCCGCCCCCGCGAGCTCGCGGGAACGGGTGATCAGAGAGGTCAGGGCCTCCTGGAAGACGGCGTTCATCAGTGCGTGCCGGTTCGGGAAGTGCCGGTACAGCGTGCCGATGCCCACGCCCGCGCGTCGCGCGATGTCCTCCAGGGACGCATCGGTGCCGTGTTCCGCGAAGGCGGTACGGGCCTCACTCAGCAGCCGGTCGTAATTGCGGCGCGCGTCGGCACGCATGGGCCGGGCCGGCGTCTGTGCCGTGCTCATCGCCATTGCGCAGTCCTCCCTCTTTCCGCCCCAGGGTCCAGGATGCCATTGCGTATCCGGAGGATGCCTTCGCATCGTTTCGGGGCGTCGCCGCAGGGCCCGAACGCGATCGCGCGCCGGGACTGTTCACCGACCGGCCCTGGTCCTGCCGCTCACCGCGAGGACGGCAGCCGCACCGCCCGCCGAGGAGCGACGCGCGCCGCCGACCCGACGACCGGGGCCCCTGCGGAGTCGTACGACTCCGCAGGGGCCCCGGTCGAACAACGGGTCCCGCTTCGATCAGTCCTTGATCTCGCAGATCGCGGCGCCGGAGGAGACCGAGCTGCCGACCTCGGCGGCGAGTGCCTTGATGGTGCCGGCGCGGTGCGCGTTCAGCGGCTGCTCCATCTTCATGGCCTCCAGGACGACGACGAGGTCGCCCTCCTGGACCTGCTGGCCCTCCTCGACGGCGATCTTGACGATGGTTCCCTGCATCGGGGACGCCAGGGTGTCACCGGAGGCCGCGGAGCCGGTCTTCTTCGCCGCGCGGCGCTTGGGCTTGGCGCCCGCCGCGAGTCCGGTACGGGCCAGGCTCATGCCCAGCGACGAGGGCAGCGACACTTCCAGACGCTTGCCGCCGACCTCGACGACGACGGTCTCGCGGCCGACCTCCTCCTCCGCCTCCACATCGGCGGTGGCGGTGAAGGGCTTGATCTCGTTGACGAACTCGGTTTCGATCCACCGGGTGTGGACCTGGAACGGGGCGCTGGTGAACGCCGGGTCGGCGACGACCGCACGGTGGAACGGAATGGCGGTGGCCATGCCCTCGACATTGAACTCGGCCAGCGCACGCGCCGCCCGCTGCAGCGCCTGCTCGCGGGTCGCACCGGTCACGATGAGCTTCGCCAGGAGTGAGTCCCAGGCGGGGCCGATGACGGAACCGGACTCCACGCCCGCGTCGAGGCGGACACCGGGGCCGGTCGGCGGGGCGAACGCGGTCACCGTGCCCGGAGCGGGCAGGAAGCCGCGGCCCGGGTCCTCGCCGTTGATCCGGAACTCGAAGGAGTGCCCGCGTACGGCCGGGTCGTCGTAGCCGAGCTTCTCGCCGTCGGCGATGCGGAACATCTCGCGTACGAGGTCGAGACCGGAGACCTCCTCGGTGACCGGGTGCTCGACCTGGAGGCGGGTGTTGACCTCCAGGAACGAGATGGTGCCGTCCGTGCCGACGAGGAACTCCACGGTGCCCGCACCGACGTAACCGGCCTCCTTGAGGATGGCCTTCGACGCCGCGTACAGCTCCGCGTTCTGCGCCTCGGAGAGGAACGGCGCGGGGGCCTCCTCGACCAGCTTCTGGTGGCGGCGCTGGAGCGAGCAGTCACGGGTGGAGACGACGACGACATTGCCGTGGGTGTCGGCCAGGCACTGCGTCTCGACGTGGCGCGGCTTGTCGAGGTAGCGCTCCACGAAGCACTCCCCGCGGCCGAACGCCGCGACGGCCTCACGGACCGCGGAGTCGTACAGCTCCGGGATCTCCTCCAGCGTGCGCGCCACCTTCAGCCCGCGACCGCCACCACCGAAGGCGGCCTTGATCGCGATCGGCAGCCCGTGCTGCTTCGCGAACGCCACGACCTCGGCGGAGCCCTCGACCGGGTCGGGCGTACCGGCCACCAGCGGAGCGCCGGCGCGCTGCGCGATGTGACGGGCGGCGACCTTGTCACCGAGGTCCCGGATCGCCTGCGGCGGCGGGCCGATCCACGTCAGACCAGCGTCGATGACGGCCTGGGCGAAGTCGGCGTTCTCCGACAGGAAGCCGTAACCCGGATGGATGGCGTCCGCTCCGGAGTCCTTGGCGGCCTGGAGCACCTTGCCCATGTCCAGATAGCTGGCGGCCGGTGTGTCACCGCCCAGAGCGAATGCCTCGTCGGCCGCGCGTACATGCAGAGCGTCGCGGTCCGGGTCGGCGTAGACGGCCACGCTCCCGATTCCGGCATCCCGGCATGCCCGAGCAACACGGACAGCAATTTCGCCACGGTTGGCGATGAGCACCTTGCGCACGATGGCTCCCTCCTTGAAACAAGCTGAGTTTAGGGACAACCGACACGGCCCTACGACCCGTCCCCAATGGTGAGCTTGCCCACACGGAGTGTGATTCGAGGCTTGCTCAAGTCGCGAAATCCCTTGTGGCACCACGGTACGCCGGGATTCATGACCGCACAGTAGCCACGAGGTGTGGTCCAGGTCTCTGTTCGCGCAAGTAGCCGCGCCTCGTGTTTCTTTGTCGAGTCCCCACTAATGGGCGAACGATTCTTTGCCCAATGCACCAAAGGCGCGACAAGGGGGGTGCGGAGAAAGCGCGCGGGCATGCGTCAGAGGTGCGGGTGGCGGCGAAGGCAGCCGCACCCTTGTTCGGAGCGTTACCCATTAGTAGGGTCCGCGCTATCGCACGTACTGCAGGTAACAGGGGGTGAGCACCGTGGTGCGCAGACCGGTGGCGTTCGTGGCCGCGATCGTGCTGTTCGTGGAAGCCGTGGGCATCGTGCTCATCAACGGCATCCTGGCGACGGTCGTCAAGAACCAGGACATGTCACTGGCCGGGCTGGAACCCGCCGCCATGTCCAACGGCACCTGGGCGATGGGCGGTGTCTTCGGCCTGTATCTGCTGCTGTGCGGGCTGGTCCTCCTGCTGGTCGGCATCCGCGACCGGGCCCCGGGCCGTATTGGCCGGATCGCCCTCATCACCTGCGCCGTGGCGCACGGGGTGCTGGGCGCGCTGACGGTGGGACTGGTCGGCTGGGCCGCGTTCGCGTGTCTGATGGTGGTGCTCGGGCTGATCGTGCTCACCCTGGTGGCGTACGGCCCCGAGGCCGGCCGACCCGTGGATGACGCCGAACCGAGCGCTCCGGCTCCGGCCTGACTCGGACGGGTCCGATTCAGGCGGCCGGACGGGGACAGTCAGGTTCAGGCGGCCGGACGGGGACGGCCCGGTTCAGGCGGCCGGACGAAGGCGGTCCGGCTCGCCCGACAGGCTCTCAGCTCAGACCCACAGTTCGGTGACGGAGATCCCCAGTTCGCCCAGCAGCCGGCGCAGCAGCGGCAGCGAGAGCCCGATGACATTGCCGTGGTCGCCCTCGATGGAGTCGACGAACGGTGCCGAGCGGCCGTCCAGAGTGAAGGCGCCCGCAACGTGGAGCGGCTCGCCCGAGGCCACGTAGGCGGCGATCTCGGCGTCCGTCGGTTCGCCGAAGCGTACGGTCGTGGAGGCGGTCGCCGAGGCCATGCGTCCCGTCGCCGCGTCGATCACGCTGTGGCCGGTCCGCAGCACACCGGACCGGCCGCGCATGGACTTCCAGCGGGCCATGGCCTCCTCGCCGTCGGCCGGCTTGCCGAGTGCCTCGCCGTCGAGTTCGAGCACGGAGTCGCACCCGATGACCAGGGCACCCGCCGCCTCCGGCCGACCGGCCACCGCGGCGGCCTTGGCCTCGGCGAGAACGAGCGCCAGCTCCGCCGGCGTCGGGGCGCTCAGCGCGTCCTCGTCGACCCCGCTGACGATCACCTCGGGCGCGAATCCGGCCTGCCGCAGCAGACCGAGACGGGCGGGGGAGGCGGAGGCGAGCACGAGACGGCGCTGATCAGTCATACGCGCCATCGTAGAAGGGCCTGGCCGGCATCCGACCCGTCCGGGCGCTTTTCAGCCCGTCCGGCGTTCGAGGACCGGGGTCCGGGGCCGAGCCCCGGTTACGGGAGGGGGCGGGCAGGGGAACAAGCCCCGCGCAGCAGCCCCCGCCCCACGCCGCACGCCTCACCGCGTCCCGAGCGCGAACATCGCGACCACCATCGCGAGCGCAAGCACCAGCCCTGCGCGCCGCATCATGTCCTGGGCATCGCGCAGTTCCTTCGGCGGCTTGTTCTCCGGGTCGGACCACAGCATGGGACCGATCCTGCTGCGGCGGCGGATACCGCGCCTGAGTACAGGTACTCAGGCGCGGTGGTGCCTACGGACCAGATCGCGCCCGGACGCGCCGGAGGCCCGGCCCCCTGGAACCACCAAGGGGCCTGAGCCTCCGAAAACGTGCGCGAACGGGCGGACGGGTGCACACGCGAACAGGTGTTTCTGCTGCTACCCGGGCCAGTACGTCCGCGCCCAGGCCCGCGGCCCCGGCAGCCGGCGTTCACGCCGGGCGATACGCTCCGGGTCGGACCACTGTCCGGGCAGCGCCGGCGCGCCGGACGACGCATCGGATGCCGTCGTCGTCGCCGCGGCGCGCGCCCGGACCACTGTCAGTGCGGCAGCCAGCTCCTCCGGGGTCGGGTTGCCCCGTACGACCTTGATCATGGCCAGGACCCTTTCTAGAGGGGGATGTTGCCGTGCTTCTTCGGGGGCAGCGACTCCCGCTTCGTACGCAGCTGGCGCAGCCCCTTCACGATGTGCGCGCGGGTGTCGGACGGCATGATCACCGCGTCGACGTAGCCGCGTTCGGCCGCGACGTACGGGTTGAGCAGCGTGTCCTCGTAGTCGGCGATCAGCTCGGCGCGGGTGGCCTCCTGGTCCTCGGCGGCGGCGATCGTACGGCGGTGCAGGATGTTCACGGCGCCCTGCGCCCCCATGACGGCGATCTGCGCGGTCGGCCAGGCGAGGTTGATGTCGGCGCCCAAGTGCTTGGAGCCCATGACGTCGTACGCGCCGCCGAAGGCCTTGCGGGTGATCACCGTGATCAGCGGGACGGTCGCTTCCGCGTAGGCGTAGATCAGCTTGGCGCCGCGGCGGATGATGCCGCCGTACTCCTGGTCGACGCCGGGCAGGAAGCCGGGGACGTCGACGAAGGTCAGGACGGGCACGTTGAAGGCGTCGCAGGTGCGGACGAACCGTGCCGCCTTCTCGCTCGCGTTGATGTCCAGGCAGCCCGCGAACTGCATCGGCTGGTTGGCGACGATGCCCACCGGGTAGCCCTCGACGCGCCCGAAGCCGGTCAGGATGTTCGGAGCGAACAGGGCCTGGGTCTCCAGGAACTCGCCGTCGTCCAGCACGTGCTCGATGGCGGTGTGCATGTCGTACGGCTGGTTCGCCGAGTCCGGGATGAGGGTGTCGAGCTCGCGGTCCTCGTCGGTCGTGGTGAGGTCCGCCTCCTCCGGGAAGGCCGGCGCTTCAGAAAGGTTGTTCGAGGGGAGGTACGACAGCAGCGACTTGACGTACTCGATGGCGTCCTTCTCGTCGCCCGCCATGTGATGGGCCACACCGGAGGTGGTGTTGTGGGTGCGGGCGCCGCCGAGCTGCTCGAAGCCGACGTCCTCGCCGGTGACGGTCTTGATGACGTCGGGGCCGGTGATGAACATGTGCGAGGTCTGGTCGACCATGATGGTGAAGTCGGTGATCGCGGGGGAGTAGACCGCGCCACCCGCGCACGGTCCGACGATCAGCGAGATCTGCGGGACGACGCCCGAGGCGTGCACATTGCGGCGGAAGATCTCGGCGAACAGACCGAGCGCCGCCACACCCTCCTGGATGCGGGCGCCGCCGCCGTCGTTGATGCCGATGACCGGGCAGCCGGTCTTCAGCGCGAAGTCCATCACCTTGACGATTTTCTCACCGTAGACCTCGCCGAGCGAGCCGCCGAAGATGGTGAAGTCCTGTGAGTACAGGCAGACGGGGCGGCCGTCGACCGTGCCGTAGCCGGTGACGACGCCGTCCCCGTAAGGGCGGCTCTTCTCGATACCGAAGTTGGTGGATCGGTGCCGGGCGAATTCGTCGAGCTCCACGAAGGAACCCTCGTCGAGCAGGAGGTCGATCCGCTCGCGGGCGGTCAACTTGCCCTTGGCATGCTGCTTCTCGACCGCGCGCTCGGAACCCGCGTGCGTCGCTTCGTCGACACGGCGCTGCAGGTCCGCGATCTTGCCCGCGGTGGTATGGATGTCGATCTCTTCCGGCTCGGACATCGGGTGGCGGCTCCCTGCCTGGTCAAGGGGACGACTGTGCTGCTGATCAGGTGCTGAGCACCTACTGATCCGTAGGGTATAGGCGTGGATACGGTTCGGCAGTGCGTCGTTTGCCACACCTAGTCTGGCTTGCATGACACCTTCGGATGCGCCACACAGTCGCTGGTCGGACCTGGACCGACCACCCCTGAACGTTCCCGCACTGCGCCGCGGGCTGCTGCGGCCGGGCGGAGTGTGGACCTCGCTCGATGTCGTGGAGACCACCGGGTCCACCAACGCCGATCTTGCCCGGCGTGCTGAGGCGGGGCTCGCCGAAGGCGCCGTGCTGGTCGCCGAGGAGCAGACCGCGGGCCGCGGCCGCCTCGACCGCACCTGGACGGCTCCTGCCCGTTCGGGCCTGTTCTTCTCCGTCTTCCTGACCCCGGGCGATGTGCCCGTCCAGCGGTGGGGCTGGCTGCCGCTGCTCACCGGCGTCGCGACGGCGACGGGTCTGGCTCGCGCGGCGGGCGTCGACACGGCCCTGAAGTGGCCCAACGACCTCCTCGTGACCGTGGAGGGCGAGGAACGCAAGGCGGGCGGCATCCTCGCCGAGCGCGCCGGGAACGGCGTTGTCGTGGGCATCGGCCTCAACGTCTCCCTGCGCGCCGAGGAACTCCCCGTCCCCGCGGCCGGCTCGCTGGCCCTGGCCGGAGCCGTTTCCACCGACCGGGAGACGCTGCTGCGGGCCGTACTGCGCTCGCTGGAGCACTGGTACGGCCAGTGGCGCGCGGCGGACGGCAACGCTGCGGCGAGCGGCCTCCAGGAGGCGTACGCGGCGGGCTGCGCGACGCTCGGCCGGACGGTACGGGCCCAGCTGCCCGGCGACCGCACGCTCACCGGCGAGGCCGTGGCGATCGACGGCGACGGCCGACTGGTGCTGTCCACCGACGACGGCCTCCAGGAACCCGTATCGGCGGGCGACATCGTGCACCTACGAGGGATCGAGGGCGGCCTGACCTGAGAGCCTGCCTGTCGGGTGACCTCCGACCGGGTGGACACGTACCGGGGGCATGGATCCATGCCTTCCCGGCAAGCACCCACCGGCTGAGACCGCCCACGCCCCCGGCCCACCGAGCGTTCCCGGACGACCGACGGACGTGAGCTACGGCACACCTGTCGTATCGTTGAGGCGATCCACCGACAGATCGGCAGGGCAGTGCGCAGGGAACGGGCAGGAGGCGGCTGGTGACCGTCGACGACACGACCTCCGGCGCGGGCGAGGAGCCCCCGTCGGGCCCCTCGGTCCACCCGACACCGCATCACGAAGTCGACCATACGGCGGAACCGACCGACGATCCCCTCGCGATCCGGCTGGAACAGCTGATCCTGGGCGCCGACCGTCGTTACACGCCGTTCCAGGCGGCCCGTACCGCCGGTGTCTCGATGGATCTGGCCTCCCGGTTCTGGCGGGCCATGGGCTTCGCCGACATCGGGCAGGCCAGGGCGCTCACCGAGGCCGATGTGCTGGCGCTGCGCCGGCTCGCCGGTCTTGTCGAGGCGGGGCTGCTCAGCGAGCCGATGGCGATCCAGGTGGCCCGGTCCACCGGGCAGACCACGGCCCGGCTCGCGGAGTGGCAGATCGACTCCTTCCTGGAGGGGCTGACCGAGCCGCCCGAGCCCGGAATGACCCGGACCGAGGTCACGTATCCGCTGATCGAGCTGCTCCTTCCGGAGCTGGAGGAGTTTCTGGTGTACGTGTGGCGGCGCCAGCTCGCCGCCGCCACCGGCCGGGTCGTGCAGGCCGCCGACGACGAGGAGATGGTCGACCGGCGTCTGGCCGTCGGCTTCGCCGACCTCGTCGGGTTCACCCGGCTGACCCGAAGGCTGGAGGAGGAGGAGCTCGGCGAGCTGGTCGAAACGTTCGAGACCACCTCGGCCGACCTGGTCGCCGCCCATGGCGGCCGGCTCATCAAGACCCTCGGTGACGAGGTCCTCTTCGCCGCCGACGACGCGGGCACCGCGGCCGAGATCGCGCTGCGCCTGATCGAGGCGATGACCCAGGACGAGACCATGCCCGAGCTGCGCGTCGGCATCGCGTTCGGCACGGTCGCCACCCGAATGGGCGATGTCTTCGGTACGACGGTGAACCTCGCCAGCCGGCTGACCTCGATAGCGCCGAAGGACGCCGTGCTGGTGGACGGGGCGTTCGCCAAGGAGTTGACCCGTACCGGCGACGCCCCGGCCTCCGAGGCGCAGGCGGCGCAGGAGGCCGCGGCAGCGGAGAAGGAGCGCCAGGAAGGCGTGGAGCCGGCGTACGTGCCGAAGTACCGCTATGGGCTGCAGCCGATGTGGCAGCGGCCGGTGCGCGGACTCGGCGTCGTGGAGCCCTGGCTGCTGGCGCGCCGGGGCGCATCCTGACCTCACCCGGGACCGCTGTCCTGGGCGCGCCATAGGATCCCTCCGGTAACGATCGTTAACCGGAGGGGTGCAGTCATGACCGTCACGTCCGAGCAGCGGTTCGGGGAATTCGTCGTCGTACGGGTCCACGAGGGGCAGGAACACGTCGCCGAGCTGGTCCTCGACCGGACCGAGGCAATGAACGCCGTGTCCACGGACATGGCCCGCTCGATCGCCGCCGCCTGCGCCGCGCTCGCCGCCGACCCGGACGTACGGGTCACCGTCCTGACCTCCAGCCATGAGCGGGCCTTCTGTGTGGGCGCGGACCTGAAGGAGCGGAACTCCTTCACCGACGCCGAGCTGCTGCGCCAGCGCCCCACCGCCCGCGCCGCGTACACCGGCGTACTCGAACTGCCGATGCCGACGATCGCGGCCGTGCACGGCTTCGCGCTCGGCGGCGGATTCGAGCTGGCCCTGTCCTGCGATCTGATCGTCGCCGACCGCACGGCCGTGGTGGGCCTGCCCGAGGTGTCGGTCGGTGTCATCCCGGGCGGTGGCGGTACGCAATTGCTGCCGCGGCGGATCGGCGCGGCGCGCGCCGCCGAGCTGGTCTTCACGGCCCGGCGGGTCGAGGCGGCCGAGGCGCGCGATTCGGGGCTGGTGGACGAGCTGGTGGAGGCGGGGCAGGACCGCGAGGCCGCGCTGGCGCTCGCGGGCCGGATCGCCGCCAACTCCCCGGTGGGGCTGCGGGCCGCCAAGCGGGCGCTGCGGCTCGGGCAGGGCCTCGATCTGCGGGCCGGTCTCGAAGTCGAGGACGCCGCCTGGCGGTCGGTGGCCTTCTCCGGCGACCGGGCCGAGGGTGTTGCCGCGTTCAACGAGAAGAGGAAGCCGAACTGGCCCGGCGAGTGACGTTGTGTGCCCAAAGGGACACGCAGCGAATCCTTTCGATGTCCCGAGCTGATCAGATCACCACAAAACTGCATAAGCTGTAGCGATGGGTGGTGATGATACGCGGCTGCGGGCTGTGGTTTCGCTTGCGCAGACGATGGCGGCGACGCACACCCCGCGGGGGTCGTGGCGAGCGGCTGCGCTGGGGGTGTGCGAGGCGCTGGGCGGCAGTTTCGCCGCGCTCTCCGTGTGGGAGCGCGGGCGCGGACAACTGCGCGTGCTGGTGAACGCGGGCGAACGGGCCGAAGGGGAGGAGGAGTTTCCCGAGGAGGAGACGTACCCGGTGTACCAGTTCCCGGAAATCACCGAGTTCCTGCACGAACGCTGGGCCGGTGGCGGTGAGCCGGACGCCTGGGTGGAGACCGCCGACGGCCCGGTGGACCGGGTGCCGGGCGGGGACGCGGAGGTGCGGGGGTACGGGGGTGTGTACCGCCGGCAGCGGGTGGCCGCCCTGCGTCGGCGCGGGCGGGGCTGCTGCGTGGTCGCGCCGATCGTGCTGCACGGGCGGGCCTGGGGCGAGCTGTATGTGGCCCGCCCGGTGGGGGAGCCGGTGTTCGGGCGGGAGGACGCGGACTTCGCGACCGTGCTGGCCGCGGTCGTCGCCGCGGGGATCTCCCAGACCGAGCGGCTCGAAGAGGTCCGCAAGCTCGCGTTCACCGATCCGCTGACCGGGCTGGCCAACCGCCGCGCCGTCGATGTGCGGCTCGACGAGGCGGTGGAGCAGCATCGGACGGACGGTTCCGTGGTCAGTCTGGTCGTCTGCGACCTCAACGGTCTGAAGCGGGTCAACGACACCCATGGTCATGCGGTCGGCGATCGTCTGCTGGAACGTTTCGGCTCGGTGCTGTCCCGCTGCGGCGCCATGCTGCCCGGCGCGCTCGCGGCCCGGCTCGGCGGCGATGAGTTCTGTCTGCTCGCGGTGGGTCCCGAGTCGGACGACGTGATCCGGGTGGCCACCGAACTCTGCGAACGGGCGGCCGAGTTGGAGCTCGGTGACGGGGTGGCCTGCGGTATCGCGTCGACCGGTGATCCGATCGGCCCGGTGGCATCGGCGCGGCGGCTGTTCCGGCTGGCGGACGCCGCCCAGTACCGGGCGAAGGCGGCCTGCTCCACGAAGCCGGTGGTGGCGGGGCGTGACGGCGAGGTGATCCGGCTGGCCGACGCCCCGCCCAGGTCCCCGCACGACCGCCGCCACCTGCGCGGCAGCAGCCCCTGACCGTGTGACCGGATCGGTAAGGGGTCCACCGTACGACCACTAGTGACATGAAGGGATTCAATCCGTACGCTTCTGAATATGGATATGCATACCGTCGTGGTGGGGACGTCCGGTACCACCGCCCAGGACGTCATCGCCGTGGCCCGCGGCAACGCTCGCGTCGAGCTTTCCGCGGCCGCCGTGAGCGCACTCGCCGCCGCCCGCGAGATCGTGGAAGCGCTCGCCGCCAAGCCCGAGCCGGTCTACGGCGTCTCCACCGGCTTCGGGGCGCTGGCCAGCCGGCACATCAGCCAGGATCTCCGCGCACAGCTCCAGCGCAACATCGTCCGCTCGCACGCCGCAGGCATGGGCCCGCGGGTCGAGCGCGAGGTCGTCCGCGCCCTGATGTTCCTGCGGCTGAAGACGGTCGCCTCCGGGCGCACCGGCGTACGCCCCGAGGTCGCGCAGACCATGGCCGACATCCTCAACGCGGGCATCACCCCCGTCGTCCACGAGTACGGCTCGCTCGGCTGCTCCGGCGACCTGGCCCCGCTCTCCCACTGCGCCCTGACGCTGATGGGTGAGGGCGACGCGGAGGGCCCCGACGGCACCGTGCGCCCCGCCGGTGAGCTGCTCGCCACCCATGGCATCACCCCGGTCGAGCTGCGCGAGAAGGAGGGCCTCGCCCTCCTCAACGGCACCGACGGCATGCTCGGCATGCTCGTCATGGCCCTGGCCGACCTGAAGAACCTCTACACCTCGGCCGACGTCACCGCCGCCCTCACCCTGGAGGCGCTGCTCGGCACGGACAAGGTGCTCGCCCCGGAGCTGCACGCCATCCGCCCGCACCCGGGCCAGGGCGTCAGTGCCGACAACATGCTGCGGGTGCTCGCCGGATCGGGCCTCACCGGTCACCATCAGGACGAAGCGCCCCGCGTGCAGGACGCCTACTCGGTGCGCTGCGCGCCCCAGGTCAACGGCGCCGGACGCGACACCCTCGACTACGCCGCGATCGTCGCGGACCGCGAGCTGGCCTCCGCCGTCGACAACCCCGTCGTGCTGCCCGACGGGCGGGTCGAGTCCAACGGGAACTTCCACGGCGCGCCCGTCGCGTACGTGCTCGACTTCCTGGCGATCGTCGCGGCCGACCTCGGTTCGATCACCGAGCGCCGTACCGACCGGCTGCTGGACAAGAACCGTTCGCACGGGCTGCCGCCGTTCCTCGCCGACGACGCCGGTGTCGACTCGGGCCTGATGATCGCCCAGTACACCCAGGCCGCCCTGGTCAGCGAGATGAAGCGACTCGCCGTCCCCGCGTCGGCCGACTCGATCCCGTCCTCCGCGATGCAGGAGGACCACGTCTCCATGGGCTGGTCGGCGGCGCGCAAGCTCCGTACCGCCGTCGACAACCTCACCCGCATCGTCGCCGTCGAGCTGTACGCGGCGACCCGTGCCATCGAACTGCGCGCTGCCCAGGGCCTCAGCCCCGCGCCCGCCTCGCGGGCCGCCATCGAGGCGCTGCGTGCGGCAGGCGTCGAGGGGCCGGGGCCGGACCGCTTCCTGTCGCCGGACCTGGCCGCGGCGGACGCGTTCGTCCGTGCGGGAAAGCTGGTCGCGGCGGTCGAGCCGGTGACCGGGGCGCTGGCCTAGAGCGTGGGATTCAGGCGGACAGGGCGTCGGCGCGGCGCATCGAGTAGGTGACGAAGGCCGCGCCGATGCCCAGGAACGCCGTGCCGCCGATCAGATACGGGGTGGTGTCGACGCCGACCCCGGTGTCGGCGAGCTTCGGACCGGTCGAGGTGTCCACGGCGGTGGTGACCTGTCTGCTCCGTGAGCCCGGTGCGCCGGCCGACTCGTCCGTCGCGTTGGCGGACGGGACGAACCACAGGGCGGCCAGCAACGTGCCCGCAGCGGTGGCGGTCAGAAGCGGGCGGCGAGCAGTGGCCACGGAATCGATCCTCCTTGTCACAGCCGTGAGTTAGGCGTGTACACCGATGCTAGTGAAAGCGGCGGGTCGCAGGAAAGCCGGGAGGGCGGGGAGCCTACGCTCCAGCACATGAGCACTGCTGAGACATCACGGTTTGTTCGACTTCGGGTCGAGATGGTGTTGGAGATCACGGACCCCGCCGCCCTCAGCGGTACCGCACTGGAGTCCATCGCCGCCGAATACGGGGAGCCGGGCGGCGAGTCCGCCGAGGAACGCATGCAGGCCGAGGCGGCCGTACGGGAGGACGACGCGGAAGCCCTCGCCTCCCTCGTCGATCCGTTCGACCTGATCAGCGAGGTGCCGGGGGTCGAGCTCGCCCAGGCGTCCTGGAGCAGCGAGACCGTCGAGTACGACCCGGACGACCCGGGCGGCTGGGACCTCGACGAGGAGGGCGACGGCGGCGTCCCGCACAATGGGGAGGACGACGACGAGCACAGCGGCGTGAGCGGCGGTGCGCAGCGGCGGGCCTAGCCAGGTGAAAAGCACTGGCCCGGCCCGCTTTCCGCGGGCCGGGCCAGTGCCGTGGTGCGTATCGGGTCGCGCATACGCGGTCGGCAGCGGGAACCACCGCTGCCGCGGATGCGTCGATGAGTGTTGTTCCCCACATCTTTCGTGGATGTGGAACGGAGGAGCCCTTCCATGGGTTCTAGGAACATTGACGGGTTTCGCCGGCTGGCGGCGACTCTGCTCGGGGTTTTGGGGATTCGGCAACGATGGAGAAGCGTGTGATGACGGACAGTAAGCGGCGCAGGCGTCTCATGGCCGCGTCCGCACTGCTCGGCGGCGTTCTGGTGCTCACTGCCTGCAGCGGCGGCGGGGACAAGAGCGGCAGCAGCGCCGAGAGCTCGACGAATTCGCAGGCGGCCGAGGTCGACAGGGCGGCCGCCCAGGACGCGTCGGAAGCGCAGATCACGATCTCGCCGAAGAACGGCGCGACCAACGCGAGCATCAACAACGACGCCAAGGTCACCGTTGCCAAGGGCACGCTGTCCCAGGTCGTCATGACCACGTCGGCCGGTGCGAGCGTCAAGGGCACGGTCGCCGCCGACGGCAAGAGCTGGAAGCCGGACGCCCAGCTGGAGCGCTCGACCACGTACAAGATCAATGCGACGGCCAAGGACGCCAAGGGCCGCGAGGCGCACGAGAACTCCTCGTTCACGACCGTTTCGCCCGCCAACAGCTTCATAGGCAACTTCACGCCCGAGGACGGCTCCACGGTCGGCGTCGGCATGCCGGTCTCGATCAACTTCGACAAGCCGATCACGGACAAGAAGGCCGTCCAGGACGCAATCACCGTGACGTCCAGCAGCGGTCAGGAAGTCGTCGGCCACTGGTTCAACTCGCAGCGTCTCGACCTGCGTCCCGAGGAGTACTGGCAGAGCGGTTCCACCGTCACGCTGAAGCTGGCGCTGGACGGCGTCGAGGGCGCGGACGGCGTCTACGGTGTGCAGGAGAAGACGGTCACCTTCAAGGTCGGCCGCAACCAGGTCTCGACGGTCGACGCCAACACGAAGATGATGACCGTCACCCAGGACGGCAAGACGATCAAGACCATCCCGATCTCTGCCGGCTCTCCCGAAAACCCCACCTACAACGGGGAGATGGTGATCTCCGAGAAGTTCGAGGAGACCCGGATGAACGGTGCGACGGTCGGCTTCACCGACGACGACGGCAAGGGCGAGTACGACATCAAGGACGTGCCGCACGCCATGCGGCTGTCCACCTCGGGCACCTTCATCCACGGCAACTACTGGGGCGCGCCGTTCGGCAGCGCCAACACCAGCCACGGCTGCGTCGGCCTCGCCGATGTGAAGGGCGCGAACGACCCCAACCAGCCCGGCGCCTGGTTCTACAACAACTCCTTGATCGGCGACGTGGTCATCGTCAAGAACTCCCCGGACAAGACCATCACTCCGGACAACGGCCTCAACGGCTGGAACATGAGCTGGGAGGAGTGGACGGCGGGCTCCGCGGTCTGACCCGCACGCACCACCTCCCCTCCCGCAGTCCCGAATTCCGCACGAAGGCGGCGGCACCCGGATCCCCTCGGATCCACGGTGCCGCCGCCTTCGGCGTTCGTACGTGTGCTCTCCTGCTGCCCCATACACCGCATTAGTCTCGCAGTCATGACCGCCGCCATCACCGCCATGATCACCGCAGTAGTCGGGGTGCTCGGCACCCTCTTCTCCCCGGTGCTCGCACAGCGTTTGACCGTACGCCAGCGCGCCGAAGAAGCCCGACTGGCCGATGAGCAGCGGAAGTTCGAAGAGCGACGTGCTCAGTACACGGCCATGAACCGGGCCTCCCGGCAGTTCCACACACTCCTCAAGGACGCTCTGCACCGCATCCGCGACGATGTCTACACCGAGCAGGAACGTGCCCAGCTCGAAGAGGCCCGCCTCGACCACCGCGACCGCTACGCCGAGGCTCAGATGATCGTCCCCGAACGGATACTCCAGGCCTCCCGCGACCTCAATCGGTTCCTCGCCGCAGGTGACGCCGCCATCAAACGCCTGGACCGGGGCCTCGCTCGTGACGGCGAAAGCGTCGAACGGGCCCTTGAGGGCCTGAGAGCGGCCGACCCCTGCCTCGACACGATGCGGGAACTGATGCGTCAGGACCTCGGCGTCACCGACTGAACCGTCCGGGCTGTGCCTGCCGGCAAGGAACACTCGGCCTGCTTCCATCAGCTCAAGACCGCGAATCGGTGCTATCCGGACAACGCTCGACTCGTCCATGCACGGTAGCAATGGAGCTCTGGGGTGGCCCTCGCCCTGGTCTCCTGCCTGGTGCTCGTAGGGGGTTCACGCCGCCTGGTCCTGTCCGGTGTCTTTGGCGCGCTGGCAACTATGGCCAGTCCAGTTGCCGGACTCTTCCTGTTGGTCGCGGGCGCGGGTTGGCTGCTGGATCGAGACGTGCGAAGAGCCGCCGTGCTGTGTGCCCTGCCCGCGGTCGTGGTCGGACTGGCCACCCTGCTGTTTCCCTTCAGCGGCGAGATGCCGATGGCGACGAGCGATGTCTGCGCTGAGCGTCGTCTCCGGCGTGGTCGTCCTCGCGTCCGGAGCGGGGCTGTGGATGCTGCGCCGCCCGGCCGAGTCGTAGACCCGGCTCAGAATACGGACGCGGTGAACGAGTCTCCGGGGCCATTGGGACAATCGATATGCCACAACGGTTCTGTACGTCGCTTTCGTGAGCCGCAGAGCGTGCGATGTCTGGGCGACGCCCTCAATGGGGAGGGGGACCGCTGGTGCCCCGGGACGGGGCACCCACGCGCGCGATGCCTACCCACGGAAGGTATGACCACATGAGTGTCATCGAGCCGCTGTACGCGGAGATTCTCCGCCGCAACCAGGGCGAGAAGGAATTCCACCAGGCGGTACGGGAGGTCCTGGAGACCCTCGACCCCGTCCTCGAACAGCGGCCGGAGTTCGTGGACGCCCGGATCATCGAGCGTGTCTGCGAGCCGGAGCGCCAGCTCATCTTCCGGGTGCCGTGGTCCGACGACTCCGGCGACATCCATGTGAACCGCGGCTTCCGCGTCGAGTTCAGCAGCTCGCTCGGACCGTACAAGGGCGGGCTGCGCTTCCACCCCTCGGTCAACCTCGGCATCGTGAAGTTCCTCGGCTTCGAGCAGATCTTCAAGAACGCGCTCACCGGCATGCCCATCGGCGGCGGCAAGGGCGGCGCGGACTTCGACCCCAAGGGCCGCTCGGACGCCGAGATCATGCGGTTCTGCCAGTCGTTCATGACCGAACTCCACCGTCACCTCGGCGAGTACACCGATGTCCCCGCCGGTGACATCGGTGTCGGCGGCCGGGAGATCGGCTACCTGTTCGGCCAGTACAAGCGGATCACCAACCGTTACGAGTCCGGCGTACTCACCGGAAAGGGCCTCGGCTGGGGCGGCGCCCAGGCGCGCACCGAGGCGACCGGCTACGGCTGCGTCCTGTTCACCGCCGAGATGCTCCGCAGTCGCGGTGAGTCCCTCGACGGCCAGCGCGTCGCCGTGTCGGGCTCGGGCAATGTCGCGATCTACGCGATCGAGAAGGCCCAGCAGCTCGGCGCGACCGTGGTGACCTGCTCCGACTCCAACGGGTACGTCGTGGACGAGAAGGGCATCGACCTCGCCCTGCTCAAGGAGATCAAGGAGGCCGGCCGCGGCCGCGTCTCCGACTACGCACAGCGCCGCGGCGAACACGTCACGTACGTCCCCGGCGCCGGTCTCTGGAACGTCCCCTGCGATGTGGCCCTGCCCTGCGCCACCCAGAACGAACTGCACGAGGCCGACGCCCTGGCCCTCGTACGCAACGGCGTGAAGGCGGTCGCCGAGGGCGCCAACATGCCCACCACCCCGGAGGCCGTACGCGTCCTCCAGGACGCGGGCGTCGCCTTCGCCCCCGGTAAGGCGGCCAACGCGGGCGGCGTGGCCACCAGCGCGCTGGAGATGCAGCAGAACGCCTCACGCGACTCCTGGACGTTCGCCCACACCGAGGAGCGGCTCGCGGCGATCATGCGCCACATCCACGACTCCTGCTACACCACCGCGGAGCGCTACGGCAGCCCCGGCAACTACGTGGTGGGCGCCAACATCGCCGGCTTCGAACTGGTCGCGGACGCGATGCTGGCGCAGGGTCTCATCTGACCCGGCCGGTCCGACACCGCCCGGCCGCCCCTTGCGGCCGGGCGCTGCGCGGCCACAGTAATTGCGCTCAACGCATGGAAAGATGAAGCCGTGTGGTCACGACTGCCATTAGGAGAGAAGCTCAGGGCTGAGCTGGGTTCGCCCCGACGAGCCCGCAGGTTGGGCAGCAGCCCGCGATCACGAGTATGGCGAGCCGAGCTGTCGGGCACACCCGTGGTGGTCAAGCAGCTCATCGACGGCCCGGAAGCAGCCGAGAGGTATGCGCGCGAGGTGGCTGCCCTGCAGCTCGCGTCCAGGGTCGACCCGCCCGTGGTGCCGATGCTCCTGGGCACCAATCCAGGCGAACGGGTGCTGGTCCTGGAGTACTTGGACCATCAGGAGCCGGGCGAGGACTGGATGGTGGACTACGCGGCGGCGCTGGCCCGGCTCCACGCCGCCCCCAGCGCTGACGCCGCGGGCAGTCTTCCGACCTGGTCGGGCCCGACCCAAGATGATGTCGACTCCTTCCTCCGGCTTGCCCAGACGCTCGGCGTGGTGGTGCCGGCCGGCGCTCGAACCGAGGTGGACGGCCTGGTGAACCGCCTGACCCGGGCGGAGGGCCATGCCCTGCTGCACGGCGATCCGTGTCCCGGCAACGACATGCACACCAGCACCGGCGTGCGGTTCATCGACTTCGAACAGGCCGCGTTGGGCAACGGGCTCGTGGAACTTGCCTACCTGCGCATCGGCTTCCCGACCTGCTGGTGTGCCACCGCTCCCGACCCCGACATGCTGGACGCGGCAGAGACCGCCTACCGCACGGCATGGCGCAACGCGATCGGCACCGAGGTCCAAGGCGATCTCACGGACGCGTGTGCCGGCTGGCTGCTACGGGGCGACGCCTTGGTCCAGCGAGCCCAGCGCGGGACCGTCGACCACCTGGGCAAAATCCCGAACCGCGACTGGAAGTGGGGCACCGCGACCGCCCGCCAGCGGCTAGTACACCGTCTCCGGATCGTCAGCCAGATGACCGCTGGGAGCAGCGAGCTGAAGGATCTCGGAAGGCTCGCCACGGCCATGCGCAAGAGCATGCTCACCCGTTGGTCCGAGCTTCAACCGCTGCCCTCGCAACGGCCATAGAGGACCTTCCGCCCGGCAGCCCGGCCAGCAGCACGAAACCTGAACCAGTTCTTGACAATATCTCACCGCAAGAACCAGGCCAGGCCCTTCCAGACCGCGCCTGTCAGGGACACGGACCAGCAGGGCCCGGGACCCACAATCTACCGGCCCGCCCCCACATCCCCGCCACAGACACTCCCGTCCGGACGCTTGCTGTCGCCCATCGCCCACGCGTCCGGCCCGATCTTCGCGAGGGTCACGCACGCCTCGCCGTCCGGGTGCGCCGCTCGTGTGCCGGGTCGGGGAGCAGGGCGCCGCTCACTCCCCCCCCCCGGGCGCTTCGGCGATGCCGATGGGGCAGGCTACGCCCGTCCCGCCGATGCCGCAGTAGCCGTTGATGTCGCGGTCGAGGTACTGCTGGTGGTACCCCTCCGCGGGCCAGAACGTGCGGCCCTCGGCCGGGAGGATCTCCGTGGTGATCTCGCCGTAGCCGGAGCCCGTCAGGACCTTCTGGTAGGCCTCGCGGGAGGCTGCCGCGGCCGCCGCCTGCTCGGGGGAATGGGTGTAGACCGCCGAGCGGTACTGCGTGCCCACGTCATTGCCCTGGCGGAAGCCCTGCGTCGGGTCGTGGGACTCCCAGAACAGCTTCAGCAGCTCGGCGTACGAGACGGTCTTCGGGTCGAAGACGACGCGGACCGCTTCCGTGTGGCCGGTCAGGCCCGAGCAGACCTCTTCGTATGCGGGGTTCTCCGTGTAGCCGCCCTGGTAGCCGACGAGCGTCGTCCAGACGCCGTCCCTCTGCCAGAACTTGCGCTCGGCGCCCCAGAAACAGCCCAGCGCGAAGTCCGCGACCTCCAGGCCCTCCGGGTACGGGCCCAGCAGCGGGTTGCCGAGGACCGTGTGGCGGGACGGGACGGTGAATTCGGGGGTGGGGCGGCCCTTCAGGGCCTCCTCGGGGGTGGGGAGCTGGGGGGTACGGCGTTGCAGGAACATGCGGGGGCTCCTCCTGGGGTCGGTTTGCCCTTGGTGCAACGCACCCGCAACGTCATGGATTCCGCACCCGGCTACCGCGGCAGCGTCGCCGGGCTGCCGCCGTTCGCCTCGTAGCCGGCCACCGCCAGCGCCCGGTAGACCGTGTACTCGGCGGCCGGGTCGGGGCTCTGGGTCCAGGGCAGCGCGCCCACATGGCCGTCGATGTGGACGAGCTGGTTCATCGCCTCCGACCAGCGCTCCATCCGGACCAGGAACAGCACCAGCAGATGGCGGACGTGCGCGAGCATCGGGTCGTCGGCCCGGGCCGCCTGCACCGCGAACAGGGCGCCCTCGACCGCCTTGGTCACCACCGCGCTCCGGTAGAAGCCCTGCACGAGATTGACCTCGGGCAGATGCTCGTACACCGCGAAGAGCGGCAGTGCGGCCAGCAGCGAGCCCTGCGGGGCGCGGGCGGCGGCCGTGGTGGCGAAGCGGTCTGCCTCCTCGCGGGAGCCGTGCCACTTCTCGCACCAGTAATGCAGCGCGGCGATGTGCGCGCCCATGTGGGCCGGGGCTCGGTCGATCACCTTCGCCCAGAGCTGATCGAACTCCTCGTGCGAGTAGCCGAGCCCACGGGCGACCGCCAGCTCGACGAGGTACGGAACGGGGTCGCCCGGCGCCAGCAGCGCCGCCTCCCCGCAGACCGTACGGGCCTCCTCCAGGATGATCCGGAAGTCGTCCGTCCCCGCGGTCGACGAACGCCACGCCTGCTGCACCAGGAACTCCGCGTGCACCGCCGCACCGCCCGCGTCCTTCGGTGCCTCGGCCCGCCACATACGCAGCCACGCACCACCGACACCGGGCTGCTGCGCCAGCTCCAGCGAGGCGGCACCGGCGAACGCCTGCACCCGCTGCCACCGCACCTCGTCCTCCTTGGGCGTACCGGCCAGCAGCTGCGAAGCCGCCCGCCAGTCCTGGGAGCGCTGCACGACATCGATCACATCGAGAAGATCCTGGTCCGGTCCGGGCAGCCGGATGTCCAGCTCCTCCTGGCGCACGAAGCCGTAGGTGTCCGGATCGGCGGCGTCCGGTGAACCGGGCGCGACCTGACGGATGCCGCCGCGGCGGCGCAGCACGAAGGGGCCGATTATCGCGGCGAGCATGCACAGTGCGATCAGGATCCAGAGAATCTCCATGCCCCCATTGTCACCGGACGGCCCGGAAGCCGGGTGAGCGCCCTCGTGACGAACTACGCTCGGGCCCCATGAGCGACCAGCACAGCTTCGAGACTCTCGCGATCCACGCGGGAAACACCGCCGATCCCCTCACCGGCGCCGTTGTTCCGCCCATTTACCAGGTGTCCACGTACAAGCAGGACGGTGTGGGCGGACTGCGCGGCGGCTACGAGTACAGCCGCAGCGCCAACCCGACCCGTACCGCCCTGGAGGACAACCTCGCGGCCCTGGAGGGCGGTCGCCGCGGACTCGCCTTCGCCTCCGGCCTCGCCGCCGAGGACTGCCTGCTCCGTACGCTGCTCACCCCCGGTGACCATGTGGTCATCCCGAACGACGCCTACGGCGGCACGTTCCGGCTGTTCGCGAAGGTCGTCTCGCGGTGGGGCGTGGAGTTCTCGGTCGCCGACACCTCGGACGTGGCGGCGGTGCGGGCGGCGATCACCCCGCGCACCAAGGCGATCTGGGTGGAGACCCCGTCCAACCCGCTGCTCGGTATCACCGACATCGCCGCGATCGCCGGTGTGGCCCGCGCGGCGGGTGCGCGACTGGTCGTCGACAACACCTTCGCCAGCCCCTACCTCCAGCAGCCCCTCGCCCTGGGCGCCGACGTCGTGGTGCACTCCACCACGAAGTACATGGGCGGCCACTCGGATGTCGTCGGCGGCGCACTGATCGTCAACGACCCCGAATTGGGCGAGGAGTTGGCGTACCACCAGAACGCCATGGGGGCGGTCGCCGGACCGTTCGACGCCTGGCTGGTGCTGCGCGGCATCAAGACCCTCGCGGTCCGCATGGACCGACACAGCGAGAACGCCACCAAGATCGCCGATCTGCTGACCCGGCACCCCAAGGTCACCCAGGTCCTCTACCCGGGGCTGCCCGGGCACCCGGGCCACGAGGTCGCCGCCAAGCAGATGAAGGCCTTCGGCGGCATGGTGTCCTTCCGGGTCGTGGGCGGCGAGGACGCGGCGGTCCAGATCTGCAACCGGGCGAAGCTGTTCACCCTCGGTGAGTCCCTGGGCGGCGTCGAGTCCCTCGTGGAGCACCCGGGCCGCATGACGCACGCCTCGGCGGCGGGCTCCCCGCTGGAGGTGCCGGCCGACCTCGTCCGGCTCTCCGTCGGCATCGAGTCCGCCGACGACCTGATGGCCGATCTGACGCAGGCGCTCGGATAGGGCCTTTCGACTGATCGGGGTCGGACTGATCGGCGTCGGACGGATCGGCGCCGGATTGATCGGTGTCGGACTGATCGGTGTCGGACGGATCGGTGTCGGACGGATCTGGGTCCGAAAGAGGCGGACGGACGGGCTTGATCGCTCAGGCCCGTCCGCCCGCCTCAACGTCAGGCGCTGGCCTTCTCGTCATCCAGTGATGCCCGGATCTGTTCGCGCAGTTCCGGGCTGTCGGTGTGCTCATGGACGGAGACGGCGTGCTCCGCCGCGGCCCGTACGACTTCCTCTTCCTCGCCCGAGATGGTGAGCGAGCAGTTCGTGACGCTCGGATACTTGCGGCAGTCAGCGACTTTCCTGGTCATCGCAGCCTCCTCGGCCGGTTTCCCCGGGACGCTCCGTTCCAGAATAGTTCGCCCAGGATCGGCCCTCACCAGCCGTCCAGCGGCGGTGTCGTCTCGGCGGGCGGCACCTGCCACGGCTGCGCCGCGACCGCCCACACCGCGAAGGCGACCACCGCGGCGAACGCCACCAGCAGCACCAGCCGACGGGCGATACGGCGCCGGTGCAGCAGCCGGCCGCCGCGCTCCGTCGCCCGCTGTGCCAGATCGGCGGGCACCTGCGGATGCGGACCGTCCAGCATGCGCCGGACCTCGTCCTCCCGGCTGCCGTTACGGCTCACGGTGCGACCCCCAGCGTCCGTTGCGGCCCGCACCGCGCCGTGGGCCGGCGGGTGCCGCGCATCGTGGCGACCGAACGGTTGCAGATCGCCTGGATCCGCTCCACCGGCAGCCCCAGCAGCGCCGCGGCCTGCTCCTCCGCGACACCCTCGTACAGCCGCAGCACGAGAACGAGACGCTCCTGCGGTGTCAGCCGGTCCAGCAGACCGCCGCGCGGCCGGTGGTGCCGCCAGACCTCATGGGCGAACCGGACGGCCAGCTCCCGTCGCGTGCGGTCGTACGGGTCCTCGCCACGCAGCCGTCCCCACTGTGCGTACGTGCGTGCCAGCGCGGCCGTGAGCATCCGCTGGGCCCGGGGGTTCGCTCCGGGCGGCTGCATGGGCTCGGCGGTGAGCAGTGTGGCCGTGTGCAGCAGTCGGCCGGCCGCGCCCGCCACGAAGGTCTCGAACTCCTGGGCGCGGCGCCGCTCCCGGCCCGCCTGGCGCTCTCGCACGGTCCTTATCCGAGCCGCTGCGGGGCCGCCCGGTCAAGAGGCGTGCGCCCGACAGCCTGCGCAGCACCGTCAGGCGTCGCCGCTCCTGCTAGCTGGCCGGGGGCACCTGGGGCGAGGTCTGGCGGGCGGCAAGTGCCAGATTGAACCGGGTGAGCAGCGTGCAGAACGTCTCGCGCTCCTCGGCCGTCCAGTCGCCCGTCACCTGTGTCATGAGCTCGCGCCGGGATGCGCGGACCTCGTCCAGCCGTGCCTGGCCGCGCGGCGACAGGTGGAGCACGACGGCCCGGCCGTCCTCCGGGTGCGAGGTGCGCTTGACCAGACCGGTGTCGACGAGCGGCGCTACCTGCCGGGTCACGGTCGAGGAGTCGATCCCCATGCCCGCGGCCAGTGCCTTGACGCCCATCGGGCCTTCCCGGTCCAGCCGGTTGAGCAGCAGATAGGCGGCCCGGTCCATGGAATTGCGCACCTGGCCGATACCGCCGAGGCGGGTCTGCTCGGCACGGCGGGCGAATACCGCGACCTGGTGCTGCAGCGAATCGAGGACGTGGTCGGAACCCGTGGGTTCGGGGGTGGCGCCCCCGGAAGGAGACGCAGCTGTCGTCATGTCCTGAGGGGGCATGGCCGGGGGCTCTCTTCGTGCGGTGTCGGATGGGTGGGGGACAGAGTACGCGGCCACGGGGCAACGCGTACCAGCGCTGCACAAACCTGTGGACAACGGCGCAGGACGGGACCGCGCAAGGAGTCCGATGCCCTGCCGAGCTGCGAGACTTACGTTATGAAGTTCCGCGCGCCCGGCCACTTTCCCCCGGTGATCCTCGACGACATCCGTGGGGCGCAGAAGATGCTCTCCGGTGTGGCCAGGGTGACCGCCATGGAAGGCAGCCGCCACCTGACCGAGCTGGTGGGCGCGCCGGTCCACTTCAAGTGCGAGAACCTGCAACGGACCGGTTCGTTCAAACTGCGTGGCGCGTATGTACGGATCGCGGGCCTGTCCCCGGTGGAGCGGGCGGCCGGAGTCGTAGCCGCGAGTGCCGGAAATCATGCGCAGGGTGTCGCACTCGCCTCTGCTCTGCTCGGCGTACGGTCGACGGTCTTCATGCCGGTCGGCGCGCCGCTGCCGAAGGTGGCCGCCACCCGCGAGTACGGGGCGCAGGTCCGGCTGCACGGCCATGTCGTCGACGAGACGCTGGCAGCCGCCCAGGAGTACGCGCAGGAGACCGGGGCGGTCTTCATCCACCCGTTCGACCACCCCGACATCATCGCCGGACAGGGCACGGTGGGCCTGGAGATCCTCGAACAGTGTCCCGAGGTGCGCACCATCGTCGTCGGGATCGGCGGCGGCGGTCTTGCCGCGGGCATCGCGGTGGCGGTCAAGGCGGTCCGGCCCGACGTACGGATCGTCGGCGTGCAGGCGGCGGGCGCGGCCTGCTATCCGCCGTCGCTCTCCGCAGGGCACCCGGTGTCGCTCGGCTCGCTGAACACGATGGCGGACGGCATCAAGGTGGGGCGCCCCGGCGATGTGCCGTTCGAGCTGGTCAGGGAGCTGGTCGATGAGGTTCGTACGGTCTCCGAGGACGAGCTGTCCAGTGCGCTGCTGCTCTGTCTGGAGCGCGCGAAGCTGGTGGTGGAACCGGCCGGTGCGAGCCCGGTCGCGGCGCTGCTGAGTGATCCGAAGTCGTTCCGGGGGCCGGTGGTCGCGCTGCTGTCGGGCGGCAATGTGGACCCGCTGCTGATGCAGCGCATCCTGACCCACGGCATGGTGGCGGCCGGCCGCTATCTGAGCCTGCGGCTGCGGCTGACGGACCGCCCCGGCGCGCTGGCCACGCTGCTGGCCGTGCTCTCGGTGGTCGACGCCAACGTTCTCGACATCGGCCATGTGCGGACCGATCCCCGGCTCGGGCTCACCGAAGTCGAGGTGGAGCTGCACCTGGAGACGAAGGGCCCGGAGCACTGCGAGGAGGTCTCGGCGGCGCTGCACGACGCGGGCTATCTGGTGATGAGCTGAGCCTGTGTGTCGCGAGGTATCGCGGTCCGGGCGTCGCTGCTCCGGTCGCTGCTGATCCCGGTGGCCTTCCGCACGCCGGCGGTGCGCAAGTACCGGCAGGTCGCGGTCCGAGGGAACGCGGCACATGCGGGGAGCCTCCGCACATGCGGGGAGCCTCCGGCCCGACGGGCCGGAGGCTCCCCGCATGTCCGGTGCGGGATCAGCCCGTGTAGGGCTTCGCCGCGAGGATCTTCACGGTGGCCGTCTTGCCGTTCGGCAGCTCGTAATCGGCGTCCTCGCCCATCTTCTTGCCGTTCACGCCGGTGCCGAGCGGCGACTGCGGGGAGTACGTCTCGATGCCCGAGCTTGCGTACTCGCGCGAGGCGAGCAGGAAGGTCATCGTGTCGTCCGGGTCGCCGTCGAAGGCGATCGTCACAACCATGCCGGGCTCGACCACGCCGTCGTCGGCAGGCGCCTCGCCGACCTTCGCGTGCTCCAGGAGCTGGGTGAGCTGGCGCACCCGCAGCTCCATCTTGCCCTGCTCCTCCTTGGCCGCGTGGTACCCGCCATTTTCTCGGAGGTCACCCTCCTCACGGGCCGCCGCGATCTTTACGGAGATTTCCGTGCGCGCGGGACCAGACAGGTACTCCAGCTCGGCCTTGAGCTGGTTGTACGCCTCCTGCGTGAGCCAGGTGACGTTTTCGCTGGTCTGGGTCACAGGGTGCTCCTCGTCGGTACTGGGAATACAAAGCATCGCCCTACCCGTAAGCATGTGCCTCCACGGGTGGGCGAAACCACGAGCCTAACAATTCCCCGGGAAAAGGGGGAGAAGATAAGCCGTCAGAACCGCGTATGTGCAGGTCAGCGGCTAAAACAACGGTTCAGTGTCGGCGTGCTGCGGTCACTGTGCCGCCCCGCCGTCCTCGGTGCAGCCCAGCAGCTCGGCGGTGGTCGCCCTGGACGTCGTACGCAACGACACGACGCGGTCGATACGGTCCGTGTGCTCGTCGAAGCGGAAGTCCTTGCGGGCCACGTCGCTGCCGTCCTCGTGCTGCGAGCGGAGCGTGCAGTAGCCCTTGGCGTCGGTGTCCTTGCGCACCTCCAGGTGCACATCGACCCGCTCGTCCGAGACGACCTTGAACTTGATCACCTCGGCGCTGATGCTCTGGCCGGTGATGTAGTCGTATCCGATCCAGCCGGTCATACCGAGCAGAGCGACGCCCAGCACCGAGCCGATGATCTTGAGCTTGCGGTCCGCGCGACGGTCCGCGGGGCGGCCGTAGCGGTTCTCCGGAAGCGCTTCGCGCACCGCAGTCATGATCGTTCCTCCCGTACCGGGGATCGAGGAATTTTCCACCCCCCGGTTCGGTCACTATAGAAGCCGCCTACCCGCCACCCGACCGCCACCCCGAACCGACGTCCCTTCGGGACGGCACCATCTAATTGCGACGAATCACTGAGGATCGAGCTTTGACTGAGCAGCTGCGACTGATGGCCGTTCACGCCCACCCCGACGACGAGTCGAGCAAGGGCGCGGCCACCATGGCCAAGTATGTGTCCGAGGGGGTGGACGTGCTGGTCGTGACCTGCACGGGAGGCGAGCGCGGCTCCATCCTCAACCCGAAGCTCCAGGGCGACGCGTACATCGAGGAGAACATCCACGAGGTGCGCAAGAAGGAGATGGACGAGGCCCGGGAGATCCTGGGTGTCGAGCAGGAGTGGCTCGGCTTCGTCGACTCGGGTCTGCCCGAGGGCGACCCGCTGCCGCCGCTGCCCGAGGGCTGCTTCGCGTTGGAGGACGAGGAGAAGGCCGCGGGGCGTCTCGTCCGCAGCATCCGTGCGTTCCGGCCGCAGGTCGTCACGACGTACGACGAGAACGGCGGGTACCCGCACCCCGACCACATCATGACCCACAAGATCACGATGATCGCGTTCGACGGTGCGGCGGACACCGAGACCTTCCCCGAGTCGGAGTTCGGTCCGGCCTGGCAGCCGCAGAAGCTCTACTACAACCAGGGCTTCAACCGGCCGCGCACGGTGGCGCTCCACGAGGCCCTGCTGGCCCGTGGCCTGGAGTCCCCGTACGGCGAGTGGCTCAAGCGCTGGAAGGAGTTCGAGCGCGTCGAACGCACGCTGACCACGCATGTTCCGTGTGCGGACTTCTTTGAGATCCGGGACAAGGCGCTGATCGCGCACGCGACGCAGATCGACCCCGACGGCGGCTGGTTCCGTGTGCCGATGGACGTCCAGAAGGAGGTCTGGCCGACCGAGGAGTACGAGCTGGCGAAGTCTCTCGTCGATACCTCCCTCCCCGAGAGCGACCTCTTCGCGGGCATCCGCGACAATGCCTGATATGTACGCGACTCAGGCACTGACCCATCTCGTCCCTCTTGCCCAGGAGCTCGACGAGGACAAGGTGACCCCCGGCGTTCTCGGCTTCCTCGTCTTCGCGGCGCTCGCCGGCGCCGTGTGGCTGCTGATGAAGTCCATGAACCGGCACATGGGCAAGGTCGACTTCGAGGAGGCCCCGGACCCGGAGGCGGCGCTTGGTGACGCCGCTGCCGCGGGAGCGGGGTCCGCGAAGCGGAAGTAAGGCGTAGGCGCGGGCGGGCACCGGGGCGTCCGGTGGCCGCCACGCGCTGGACGGGCCGGTCATGGCCGGCTCGCGCTGGACCAGCCAGTTGTGACCGGCTCGGCTCGAAGGCGTCCTCGATCGGCGGACCAGCCAGTTGTGACCGGCTCGGCTCGAAGGCGTCCTCGATCGGCGGACGGGCCGGTTGTGGCCCGCTCGGCTCGAAGGCGTCCTCGATCGGTGGACGGGCCGGTTGTGGTCGCCACGCGCTGGACGGGCCGGTCATGGCCGGGCCGGTACGCCCATCACCTCCCGGGCATGGCGTGTCGGCGTCATGCCCAGGCGCCACGCCTGCCAGCCGTCCTCCAGGTCCACGCCGCGGTTCAGCACCACTGTGAACGCCTCCGCGCAGTCCTCCAGCTTGCTGTCGCGCGTCGAACGGCCGACCCGGAGCAGATCGGCCAGTTCCTGCTGGGCCACCACCGTGCCCACCTCGCTGCCGCCCGCTGACGCGTACGGCAGCAGTGTGCAGCGCAGGAAGCGGGCCCAGTCCGCGCCCCGCGTGTCGCCGTACGAGTCGAACAGCCCGGTGGCCTCGTCGCACAGCTCGAGCGCCTGCGGGGCGCGGTTGTTGCCCGCGTCGATCAGGGCCAGCTCCAGGCACGTCCAGGCCTCCCCGTGGGGGACCCCGATGCGCTGGAAGTCGGCCCGGGCGTCGACCAGGAGCTGGCGGGCGAAGCCGGAATTGAGCAGGTTTCCGGTCTGGGCGGCCCGCTGGTCGCGGGTGACCCGGCCCGAGTGGTGCCGGGCGCACGCCAGCCCGTACGCGTCCCGCATCCGGGAGAACATCGTGCGGGCCCGCTCCAGCTGCCGCACCGCCTGATCGGTGTCGCCGCTCTCCTCCAGGGCCTGACCCAGGTAGTACAGCGTCCACGCCTCGCCGCGCGCGTCCTCGTTGTCGCGGTGGCGGGCCAGGGCCAGGTACAGCTCCTCGGCCGCCGGGCCCGGGTCGCCGTCCAGCAGCCGGGCGCGGGCCAGCTGGGTCAGCGCCCACGCCTCGCCGCGCTCGTCCCGGGTACGGCTGTACAGCTCCAGTGCCGTACGCAGCGCGTCCTCCGCCCGCTCCACATCGCCCATCCGCAGCAGGGTCTGGCCCAGCTGGAACTGGGTCCACGCCTCGCCGTGCAGCGACTCGCCCTCCCGGTGCAGGGCCAGCGCGGTGTCCAGGAGGGTCAGCGCCCGGGCCGGATGGGCACGGTCGCGTTCGACGGCGGCCAGGGCGTGCAGCGACCAGGCCCGGTCCCCGGCCTGCTCTTCGGAGGACTGCAGCTCGATCGCCTCGCGCAGCCGCGCCGCCGCCTCGGTCAGATTGCCCTGGTGGTGCAGGGTGATGCCGAGCGAGCAGAGCGCCAGCGCCGTACCCGAATCGTTCTGCGCCTCGCGGTACAGCCCGACGACCGACGACAGGGTGGAGCGCGCCTTGTCCAGCTCGCCGAGCTGACGCGCCGCGATGCCGGTACGCCACTGCACGGACCGCTCCAGCAGCCCCTTGTCCACGGCCTGCGTCAACTCGCTGATCTCGCCCAGCCGGTAGAGGTCGCCGCGCAGCAGACAGTAGTCGCACAACGCGCCCAGCAGATCCAGTACGGCCTGCTGGTCGACGCCCTCCGCGTGGCGCAGCGCCGAGGTGATGAAACTCGACTCGTCGTCCAGCCAGCGCAGCGCCGAGTCCAGCGAACCGAACCCGTGCGGGCCGAACTGGCCGACCCGGGTGGACATCTTGCCGTCCACCATGCGGATCACGGCACCGGCCAGCTCCGCGTAGTTCTGGATCAGCCGCTCCTGGGCCGCCGTACGGTCCGCCGCGGTCTCCTCGTCCCGCAGCCGGGCCAGGGCGAAGCCCCGCACGAGATCATGCAGCCGGTAGCGCGAGCCCCGCACATGGTCCAGGAGCCCGGCCCCGGCCAGGGCCCTCAGCAGCTGCTCGGCCTCCTGCTCCTCGGTCGAGAGCAGCGCGGCCGCCGCTGCGGCGCCGAGGCTGGCCCGCCCGGCCAGCGCGAGTCGGCGCAGCAGCCGCTGTGTCTGCTCGGGCTGGTCGGTGTAGCGCAGCCACAGCGCTCGCTCGACCGGTGCGACCGGGCCGTACGCGGCGAGGCCGGTGGCGAGAGCGCTCCGGGTCCGTGGACCGAGCGAGGAGCCCGCTATGCGCAGCGCCAGCGGCAGCCCGCCGCACAGCTCGGCGACGGTGTCCGTCGACCGGGAGTCGTACGGCCCCTGTTCCGCCGCCCCGGCCGCCTCGCGCAGCAGCTCCTCCGCGCCGGCCGCGTCCAGTGCGCCGACCGGCAGCTGATGGACCCGGGCCGGGATGTCGGCGGGCAGCTCCAGGGGCTCGCGGGCGGTGACGAGGACGAGGCTGTCGGAGCGCTCGGGAACCAGTGTGCGGACCTGGGCCGCGTCGGCGGCGTCGTCGAGGACGATCGTCACCGGGGTGCCGGTCAGATGCTGGTGGTACAGCTCGCTCAGCCGCCGCACCTGTTGCTCGGCGGAGGCTCTTCCCCGAGCGCTCGATCCCGCTCGGCCAGGGGAGCCCCCATCCCGGAACAGCAGCTGCTCGCGGGGCGCGCCCAGCCGGTTGAGCAGATGCAGCAGCGCGTCACGGGTCGGCAGCGGTGTCTCCCCGGCCACATCGCCGCGCAGGTCCACCACGCACGCGCCCCGGAACTGGTCCTTCAGGCTGTGCGCCGCCCGTACCGCGAGCGTGGTGCGTCCGGAGCCGGGCGTGCCGTGCAGGACGACGACGGTCGGCTTGGTCTCCGTCGACGCACGGGCCTCGCGCACCCACTGAGCGATCTGTGCCAGCTCGGCCCGCCGCCCGGCGAACGGCCCCTCGGTGGTGGGCAGATGGCCGAACGACTGATCGAGGAGTGCGCGCGTGCGGGCCGCTGCACTGCGGTCCTGGCCGCGCAGCGACGGGGCGGTCCGTGACTGCGCGGAAACCTTCTTCGTCGGTGTGCGCGACGATGCGGTGAGCATCCGCTGCTGGTCAAGGAACGGGCGGATGCCCCGTACCTCCAGTGCCGCCAGCCATTGCAGCCGCAGCTGTTCGGCGCCGCCCGGCTGCCCGAGCGCACCCGCCCGCCGGTGGGCGGCGGGCCAGTGCGATGCGGTGACCTTGGCGACGGTCGCCGTGGCCCCCGCGACCGCGACGACGGCGCCCGCGCCGAGGGCGGGCCCCGCCGCCGTACCGAACGCGATATCCGCACCGAAGGCGGCGACCGCGGCAACTCCGGTGACCAGCAGAGGAGTTCCCATGGCCGCTCGGTTGAACCGCTGCGACAGCGGCTGCTGTCCGGCCTCCGCCGCGTCCAGCGCTTGGAGATACGCGGCGTACTCGTCGCCCGCGCAGGCCGCCAGGGAATCGAGCGCGGCCCGCCCGCGCGCCATCAGCGCACCGGCGTCGGCCCGGCCGCCCGACTGTCGCACCTCTTCCTCCACGGCGCGTACCAACAGCCGTTCCGCTTCCGCCCGATGGCTGTCCCGCATGTGCGTCCCCCTCCGGATACGACGAATGCAACTGCCTCAGCCGGCATCGCCGCCCAGTGTCCTGCGTACGGCGCGGCAGCGCGAGAGTGCCCGCGCTGCCGCGCCGAGTGTGTGACGGACCCCGAATCGGGGGTGGCCTTTCTGCCTGCCGTGCGGCGAGCCCGTCGCCCCTCCGGCACCCCCGCCATGTCCCGGTCGCGAACCGTGGTGAGGCAGGGCCGCGCAGTCGCCGTACCGGCCGCGCGAGCACTGAGCCGGCACAGCCGGCAGCCCTTCGCCCCGTTCGTGTGCTGCCCCCGTGGCACATGGGCGGGGCTTCGGTGGGTGCGCAAGGATGGGGGTATGCCCAACCGACTCGCGCAGGCCACGTCCCCGTACCTCCTCCAGCACGCGGGCAACCCCGTTGACTGGTGGCCATGGGAGACCGACGCGTTCGAAGAAGCCCGGCGGCGCGACGTCCCCGTGTTCTTGAGCGTCGGCTACAGCGCCTGCCACTGGTGTCACGTCATGGCAGACGAGTCCTTCGAGGACGACGACACCGCCGCGTACATGAACGAGCACTTCGTGTCCGTCAAGGTGGACCGTGAAGAGCGTCCCGACGTGGACGCCGTCTATATGGAGGCCGTGCAGGCCGCCACTGGGCAGGGCGGCTGGCCCATGTCCGTGTTCATGACGCCGGACGGGGAGCCCTTCTACTTCGGCACCTACTTCCCGCCCGGGGCTCGCCACGGCATGCCGTCCTTCCGCCAGGTGCTTGAAGGTGTGCACAACACCTGGACGAGCCGACGGGACGAGGTGGGAGAAGTCGCGGGGAAGATCACTCGGGACCTTGCCGGGCGGGAGCTGAGCACCGGGGATGCCGGGACGCCCACCGAGGAGACTCAGGTCCTGGCCCTTCTCCAACTGACCAGGGACGTCGATCCCGCGAGCGGCTGGTTCAAGGGAGACACCAAGTTCCCGCCGTCGATGGTGATCGAGTTCCTGTTGCGCCACCACGCGCGCGCCGGTTCCGTGGCGGCTCTGGAGATGGCAGAAGGGCTGTGCGGCGCGATGGCTCGTTCGAGCCTGTACGACCAGGTGGGAGGCGGGTTCCACCGGTACGTACTCACGCCGAGGACTGGTGGGCCTTTGGTACCCCACTTCGAGAAGATGCTCTACGACAACGCGCTGCTCTGTCGCGTGTACGCACACCTGTGGCGGTCGACGGGCTCGGAACTGGCCCGCCGCATCGCTCTGGAGACGGCCGACTTCATGGTGCGCGAGCTGCGCACGCCGGAGGGCGGTTTCGCCTCCGCTCTCGACGCCGACAGCGACGGCGGGACCGGCCGGCATGCCGAGGGCGCGTACTACGTATGGACGCCCGAACAGCTGAGGGAGGTCCTCGGCGATCAGGACGCGGCTTTCGCCGCCGAGTACCTCGGGGTGACGGAGGAGGGCACATTCGAGGAGGGCACCTCGGTCCTCCGGCTCGCGCGGGCGGGCGCCGTGGTGGACGCGGACCGGGTCGCCGACGTACGGGCCGAGCTGCTGGCCGCCCGCGAGCTGCGCCCGCGTCCCGGCCGGGACGACAAGGTGGTCGCCGCCTGGAACGGCCTGGCGATCGCCGCGCTCGCCGAGACAGGGGCGTACTTCGACCGGCCCGATCTCGTCGAGCGTGCCACCGAGGCCGCGGATCTGCTGGTACGGGTCCACATGGGCGACGTCGCCCGGCTGGCCCGTACGTCGAAGGACGGGCGGACCGGCGGGCACGCCGGGGTCCTGGAGGACTACGGCGATGTCGCGGAGGGTTTCCTCGCCCTGGCCGCGGTCACCGGCGAAGGCGTTTGGCTGGAGTTCGCCGGCTTCCTGCTCGACATCGTGCTCCAGCACTTCACCGGCGAGGGCGGGCAGCTGTACGACACGGCGGACGACGCCGAGAAGCTCATCCGCCGTCCGCAGGACCCCACCGACAGCGCGACCCCGGCAGGCTGGACGGCGGCGGCCGGTGCGCTGCTCTCGTACGCCGCATACACCGGCTCGGAGGCCCATCGCACCGCAGCGGAGGGGGCGTTGGGCGTGGTGAAGGCGCTCGGCTCGCGGGTACCGCGGTTCATCGGCTGGGGGCTCGCGGTCGCCGAGGCGCTGCTCGACGGGCCGCGCGAGGTCGCGGTCGCCGGGCCGGTCGGCGGCGAACTGCACCGTACGGCGCTGCTGGGGCGGGCGCCCGGTGCGGTGGTGGCGGCGGGGGAGACGGCGGGGACGGAGTTCCCGCTGCTGGCGGACCGGCCGATGGTGGGCGGGGCGCCGACGGCGTATGTGTGCAGGCACTTCGTCTGCGATGTGCCGACGACGGACCGGGAGGCACTGGCGCGGAACCTCGGATCGGGCCCGTCCGACGACTGAGGACGGAGCCGTCCGGGGACTGAGGGTGAAGCCGTCCGGGGGCTGAGGGCGGAGCCGTCCGGGGACTGAGGGTGAAGCCCCGGCTACAGCGTCAGCCCGCCTTCGAGCGTGTCCAGCGCCTGGTTGATCAGCGCGATCAGGTCGCCCTCCTGACCGTGCTCGCCCCAGTACAGCGTCACCTCGCGCAGCGCCCCCAGCACCGCCGCGATGAACACCCTGACCTCCAGGTCGTCGGGGCTGCGGCCGCTGCGGTCGGCGAGTGCCTGGGCCAGCACCTTCGCCGTGTCCGACATGGTCTCCGTCATCCGTGCCCGGATGGCGGGGACCTCCACCATCAGCCGGGTGCGCTGCCGCAGTTCCTCCTCCTCGCTCGCGAGGAACGCCGTCAGCGCCTCGGCCATGATGAACCGCAGCGACTCCAGCGGAGGTTCGTCAGCCGGCCGGTTGCGCAGCTCGGCCTCCATGATCGGGTCGTACTCGTCCGTGAGGACGATGTCCTCCTTGGTCGCGAAGTACCGGAAGACGGTGCTCGGCGACACCTCGGCCGCCTCCGCGATCTGCTCGATCGTCGTCGCGTCGTACCCCTGCTCGGAGATCAGCCGGTACGTCGCCCGACGGATCGCGATCCTGGTCTTGAGCTTCTTCCGCTCGCGCAGCCCCATCGTGGGAGGCGTTCCAGGGGCGGAAACGGAAGGGGTACGAGAGGTGGCGGCCATGGTCGCCATTGTCAGGCATCGACGGGCGCCGGCACCCCGAGAGCTTCGGGAACGGTCGCCGAGCGATCCGGCCCGGGGCATCGGCGCGGCGAGGCGACGACGTAGGCGTCGGCCATCCACTGCTGCTCATCGGTGGTGGCACCGAGCTGTTCGGCCGTGATCGGCAGCGCCTCGTCGAGGATCGTCGTGTCGAATCCGAGGACGAGCCCGCTCGCGACCAGCGGGCAGCCAAGTGAAATCAACTCTCAAAAGATGGTTGGTTTCACTTGGCTGCCCCTGTCCGGGCCCGACATGGTGGATGGCCGCGGCTTTCAAGCCACGGCCATTGCGGGGGAGGGGCGGAAGGGGGCGCGCAGCTGTGATTGCGCTCAGCCGTAGTTGTAGGCCACCAGCGAGATGCCGACGTAGTGCACGACGAAGGCCGCCAGGGTGAGTGAGTGGAAGACCTCGTGGAAGCCGAACCACCGCGGTGACGGGTTGGGCCGCTTGATGCCGTAGATGACACCGCCGGCGCTGTAGAGCAGCCCGCCGACGACGATCAGCACCAGCACCGCGATCCCGCCGGTCCGCATGAAGTCCGGCAGGAAGAAGACCGCGGCCCAGCCCATCGCCAGGTAGCAGGGCGTGTAGAGCCAGCGCGGGGCGCCGACCCAGAACACCCGGAAGGCTATGCCCGCCGCCGCTGCCGCCCAGACGGCCCACAGGAGCGGCGTCCCGGTGGCCTCGGGGAGCAGGAGCAGGGTCAGCGGGGTGTAGGTGCCCGCGATGATCAGAAAAATATTCGCGTGGTCGAGCCGGCGGAGCACCGCCTCGCCGCGCGGACCCCAGGTGCCGCGGTGGTAGAGCGCGCTCACGCCGAACAGCAGGCACGCGGTGAGGATGTAGATGCCGCAGGCGATCCGGCCGCGGACGCTGTCCGTCAGTGCGATCAGCACGATCCCCGCGACGATCACGGCGGGGAACATTCCGGCGTGCAGCCAGCCACGCATCCGTGGCTTCACCGGGGCGGTGTCGGACTCGGCTGTTTCCAGCCCGGCTGGCTCGGGCGCGGCGGCGGCAGTCATCCCCGCATCGTACCTACGCCACCGTAGGTAGCAGCCATGAGTGGCAATGCTCACGTGGGCGCTCCCCTGGACATATGGGCAGATCGGTCGGATGATCAAATGAGTGCGGTCGGCACCGGATGAGCGCCAACGAGATTCGAAGGGGTCGAAGCATCCGGGTCGCAGCCCCCACGGGGCAACTACCAAACAGACACCCTCATCAAGGAGCGATCGTGGCGCGCGACATCGCGGCTCCCCTCACTGCCCCCACCAACCACCAGGAGCTCGTTTCCTGGGTGAACGAGATCGCAGCCATCACCGAGCCGGACCGGGTGGTGTGGTGCGACGGCTCCGAGGCCGAGTACGAGCGCCTGTGCGAGGAACTCGTGGCCAAGGGCACGTTCACGAAGCTGGACGAGATCAAGCGCCCGAACTCCTACTACGCCGCGTCCGACCCGAGCGACGTCGCCCGCGTCGAGGACCGTACGTTCATCTGCTCCGAGAAGGAGGAGGACGCGGGCCCGACGAACCACTGGAAGGCCCCCGCCGAGATGCGGGCCATCTTTACCGGGGAAGAGGGAAACAGCGTCACCGGTGAGAAGGGTGTCTTCCGCGGCTCCATGCGTGGTCGCACGATGTACGTCGTGCCGTTCTGCATGGGCCCCGTCGGCTCCCCGCTCTCCGCGATCGGCGTCGAGATCACCGACTCCGCGTACGTCGCCGTCTCGATGCGCACCATGACGCGCATGGGACAGGCCGTCCTCGACGAGCTCGGCACCGACGGATTCTTCGTCAAGGCCGTCCACACGCTGGGCGCACCCCTGGAAGAGGGCCAGGAAGACGTTCCGTGGCCGTGCAACTCCACCAAGTACATCTCGCACTTCCCCGAGGACCGCGAGATCTGGTCGTACGGCTCCGGCTACGGCGGCAACGCCCTGCTCGGCAAGAAGTGCTACGCGCTGCGCATCGCCTCCGTCATGGCGCGCGACGAGGGCTGGCTCGCCGAGCACATGCTGATCCTCAAGCTCACGCCGCCGCAGGGTGAGGCGAAGTACGTCGCGGCCGCGTTCCCGAGCGCCTGCGGGAAGACCAACCTCGCCATGCTGGAGCCCACGATCTCCGGCTGGACCGTCGAGACCATCGGCGACGACATCGCCTGGATGCGGTTCGGCGAGGACGGCCGCCTCTACGCGATCAACCCCGAGGCCGGTTTCTTCGGCGTCGCGCCCGGCACCGGCGAGCACACCAACGCCAACGCCATGAAGACCATGTGGGGCAACTCCGTCTTCACCAACGTCGCGCTCACCGACGACGGCGACGTCTGGTGGGAGGGCATGACGGAGACCGCTCCGTCCCACCTCACCGACTGGAAGGGCAACGACTGGACGCCCGCGTCCGAGACGCCGGCCGCCCACCCCAACGCCCGCTTCACCGTCCCGGCCGGGCAGTGCCCGATCATCGCGCCCGAGTGGGAGGACCCGAAGGGCGTGCCGATCTCGGCCATTCTCTTCGGTGGCCGCCGTGCCTCGGCCGTACCGCTGGTCACCGAGTCCTTCAACTGGCAGCACGGCGTCTTCCTCGGAGCCAACGTGGCCTCCGAGAAGACCGCCGCCGCCGAGGGCAAGGTCGGCGAGCTGCGCCGCGACCCGTTCGCCATGCTGCCGTTCTGCGGCTACAACATGGGCGACTACATGAACCACTGGATCAAGGTCGGCGCGGACAAGCCGGACCAGTCGAAGCTTCCGAAGATCTACTACGTGAACTGGTTCCGCAAGAACGACGCGGGCAAGTTCGTGTGGCCCGGCTTCGGCGAGAACAGCCGCGTACTGAAGTGGATCGTCGAGCGCCTGGAGGGCAAGGCCGAGGGCGTCGAGACGCCGATCGGCATCCTGCCGGCCAAGGGCGCCCTGGACACTGACGGCCTGGACCTCTCCGAATCCGACCTGGACTTCCTGCTCAACGTCGACAAGGAAGTCTGGCGCGAGGAGGCGGGGCTGATCCCCGAGCACCTCAACACCTTCGGTGACCACGCGCCGAAGGAACTGTGGGACGAGTACCGCGCGCTGGTCCAGCGCCTGGGCTGACGCCCCCGGGCGTACCCCGTGCGGGTGCGCCCCCACACACCCCGCGGCCGGGTCTCCGGACATCCGCCCTGACCTGTGGGGTCAACGACCCGCCGCGGTACGGCCCCCGGAATCCCCTTACGGTTCCGGGGGTCGCCCTTTCCCGCCCCTTTTATAAAGAACGTCCAAGCATCGCCGTATCCTTGCGCACGACATCTCCACAAGGCTTTGATGATCCTTCACATCGCCTCCGATCGGTCGACCGGAGGCCAACCGGGCCTGTGGGGGACTCAGTTGAACAAGATCCGGCACCATGGACGCATCGCGGCGACACTGGCCGCGCTGACACTCACCACCGCGGGACTCACCGCCCTCGCGCCGCCCGTAGCCCGCGCGGCCGACGGCCCCGTGGTCGGCGACACCGTGGCAAAGCTGCCGATCGCTTCGTACTCGGCCATGGTCGTCGACTCTGTGCACGAACGGGTCTACATCACGGACGACCGCAGGGACCGGGTCGCGAACCAGGTTCACGTCTACAACTTCGAGGGGCAGAAGGTCGGTTCGCTGCCCACCGGTACCGCGCCGTCCGGGATGGCCCTCAGCACGGACAGCGGGACGCTCTATGTCGCGCAGTCCTCGGGGATCCTCGCGTTCGACACCGTGACACAGGAGCGCACCGGCTTCGCCTTCACCACCGCCGACGTGGGCTGCCCGCGCGATGTCGCCTTCGCCGGCGGCAAGGATTGGCACACCGGGACGCCGACCTACTCCGACTGCGACACGTACCGGACCTGGCTGTACGGCACGAACGCCACCCAGGCCGTCAACACCGGCTGGAACGCCGCGGGCCGGCTGCGGCTGGCGAGCGGCCCCGAGGCGCCCGACCGTTTGGTCATGGCGCAGTCCCGCAGCGCGGGGGAGCCGAACCCGTTCCTCACCACGTTCGACGCGAGCGGCGACACCCTTGTGCGCGGCCCGGAGCGCCGGTTCGCGGACAGTGAGGGCCTGGGCGCGCTCGACATGAAGGACATCGCGCAGTCCGCCGACGGCCGGCGCATAGCCGTCGCCGACGCCGCCTATGGCGCCGGCACCCGGCTCCTGGACGCCGCCGACCTGTCCGACGCGGCGACCGCGTACCAGCCGCTGCCCGATGGGGCCAAGGCGTCCGCGGTCGCCTTCGGCGGCGATGGCAAGTACATCGCGCGGGGCGCCGCCGCGACCGGGTCCACGGCCGACCTGCTGGTGCAGCCCGCGGACCCGGCGGACGGTACGGCTCCGCTGGAGTTCGCCTTCGAAGGCGCGCTCGACGGGGACCGGATCGCACCGCGCGGGCTCGGCTGGTCGAAGGACGGGTCGCGCCTGTTCGCCGTCACCGCCAACACGTCCGGCAACGAGTACTGGCTGCATGTCATCCAGCCCCCCGCCGCCCAGTACGACTCCCGCTTCACCGGTGCTCTCTCCACCACCCCGGGGCAGCCGGTCGTCGGCGAACCCCTCGGTATCCGGGGCCGGTTGGAGCTCGACGGGACCGCGCCCACCGAGCCGGTCCGGGTGTCGGCCGTACGGCACGACGCGAACGGCGACCGCGAGCTGGCTCCCGTCGAGGTCGACGCCGACGGTTCGTTCACCGTTCTCGACGTCCCGTCACTGGTCGGCGACGCCACGTACACCGTCTCCTTCACCGGCGATGTCACCCACCGCCCGGCCGAGGACGTCGCCCTCACCGTTGCGGTTGCCAAGGCCCCGACCACCATCACGCTCACGGCTCCCGCGGAAGCGACGAAGAGCGAGGGCCTCACGATCAACGGCACTCTGACCGGTCAGGGGCGTGCGCTTCCCGCCGGCATCACCCTCTCCGTACAGCGCACCGACAAAAGCGGCACCGGCACGCTGACCTCGGCCGCCGTCGCGGCCGACGGCACCTTCACGATCAACGACCTGCCCCGGGCCGCCGGCCAGGTGACGTACGAGGTCGGCTACTCGGGCGACGACCTGCACAGCGCATCGACGGCGTCGGCGACGGTACGCGTCCGCAACTAGTGCCCTCGCGGCAAGCTTGGCCCCGTCGTGCCGCCCAGCGCGTACGCTCGCGGCGTTGGCCAAAAGCCCGGCGAGTATGAACGGATGGCGCCCGGTCCACGTGTCCCGGTGGCCCGTGGACCGGGGCCGTCAGAGGGCGCCGACCAGTCGTGCCGGAGCGGCGGGGGCGGTGGCAGCGGCGACCGCCGCCGCGTGGGCGTCCATGCGCTCGGCCGTGAGAATCGCGACGGCCGTGTCGGCGCGGGACGCGGCCACCACCAGTGCGCGACCCGCGAGGGCATGCGCACGGCGGTGCAGCGTGAGTGCCGGTGCATCGGTTCGACCGGCGTGCCGGGCGGGCGGTGCACCACGCAGCCTGGTCACCTGCTCGGCGATGCGGTCGCCCGCCTCGCCGAGGTCCAGCTCGTCGGTGACCGAGAGAAGGGCGGCCAGGTGTCCGGCGAGCTGGATGTCCAGCTCTTCCTCGCGGGAACGGTGCGGGAAGTCGTCGGCGTGGTCAGCCGGTGTGTGGACCGATTTGGTGCGGATCGGTTCGTACATGGATGGCCTCCTGATGTTGCTGTGCCACCATCCTAGCTTGGATTTAGTCTAAAGTTGTCTATGGTCGACCGGGGTGCGGCCGCCCGTTAAGGCTGGGCGTATCCGTCCAGGAAGTTCGCGATCCGGGTCACCGCGTCCGTCAGATCCTCGGTCGAGGGCAGCGTAACGACGCGGAAGTGATCGGGCTCCGGCCAGTTGAACCCCGTACCGTGCACGACCATGATCTTCTCGGCCCGCAGCAGGTCGAGGACCATCTGCCGGTCGTCCTTGATCTTGTAGACCTTGGGGTCGAGGCGCGGGAAGAGATACAGCGCCCCCTTCGGCTTCACACAGGTCACGCCCGGAATCCGCGTCAGCAGGTCGTACGCGACGTCCCGCTGCTCCAGGATCCGCCCGCCCGGCAGCACCAGATCATTGATCGACTGCCGCCCGCCGAGCGCGGTGGCCACGGCGTGCTGCGACGGCATATTGGCGCAGAGCCGCATATTGGCGAGGATCGTCAGCCCTTCGATGTACGAGGAGGCGTGCGTCTTCGGACCGCAGACCGCCAGCCACCCCGAGCGGTACCCGGCCACCCGGTAGTTCTTGGAGAGCCCGTTGAAGGTGAGCACCATCAGATCGGGCGCGATCGTCGCGGTCGGGGTGTGGGTCGCGCCGTCGTACAGGATCCGGTCGTAGATCTCGTCGGAGCAGACGACCAGATTGTGGCGCCGGGCGATCTCCGTCAGCCCGCGCAGCATCTCGTCGTCGTACACCGCGCCCGTCGGATTGTTCGGGTTGATGATCACGAGCGCCTTGGTGCGGTCGGTGATCTTCCGCTCGATGTCGGCGAGGTCCGGCATCCAGTCGGCCTGCTCATCGCACCGGTAGTGCACGGCCGTACCGCCGGCCAGCGACACCGAGGCGGTCCACAGCGGATAGTCCGGGGCTGGTACGAGGACCTCGTCGCCGTCGTCGAGCAGCGCCTGCATCGACATCTGGATCAGCTCGGAGACGCCGTTGCCCAGATAGATGTCCTCGACGTCGAGGTCGATCCCCTTGGTCTGGTAGTGCTGCATCACCGCCCGCCGCGCGGACAGCAGCCCCTTCGCGTCGCCGTAGCCGTGCGCCCCGGAGAGGTTGCGCAGTATGTCCTCAAGAATCTCGGGCGGGCACTCGAACCCGAACGCGGCAGGGTTGCCGGTGTTCAGCTTGAGGATGCGGTGACCGGCTGCTTCCAGCCGCATCGCCTCCTCGAGCACGGGTCCCCGGATTTCGTAACAGACGTTGGCGAGCTTCGTGGACTGGATGACCTGCATGTCCGGGAGCTTACGACCGCGCTGCGCGCGCCGCCCGACCTTTCCCCTCCGGTTGCCCCACCTGGGTAACCTCCCCGTCTTCCATAGCCATGCCCCCACCGGTCCGGCACCGAGGGAACGCCAGGCGGTGACGGCGACGGGGCTTCGAAAGCGGCGGGACAGGGGCGTGACGGACACGGGCGGGTGAGATGCGCCACGACGCGGGAGGCGGGCGGGGCAGGTGGGGTTACTCGCCCTTGTCCTCGGCGAGGGTGTGCGCGACCAGGGCGTTGGCGTGGCCGTGTCCCAGGCCGTGCTCGGACTTGAGCCAGCCGACGATCTCCATGTGCTTGGCCAGCGGCGAGGACCGGATCAGGTCCTTCCAATCCGCGACCGGACGGCCGTACTTCTTCTCGATCGAGGGGAAATAGCTGGCGGGACCCTTCACGGCATCAGTCTGTCAGTCGGGTATGACAGTCACCCCATCAGAAATCGCACGACGTGCCGGGCGCCCCCGCCGTAAGGCTGAAGAAGGTGTGGCACTGCCTGGCCCGCTTCGGCGCACCGCCGCGCCCGACCCGACCGCACCGGGCACAGGATGTCGGGCCCACGGGGGTGCGTGGTTCCTAGCGTGGGTGCTCGTAAGGGAAGGAGGCCGAGGTGCTGGAGAAGCTGAACCAGGCCATGGAGTACATCGAGGGCCGTCTCGATCAGCGGATCGAGGCGGCCGAGCTGGCGCGGATCGCCATGACGTCGGAGTACCACTTCCGGCGGATGTTCTCCGCGCTGGCCGGGATGCCGCTGTCGGAGTACGTACGGCGCAGGCGGCTGACGCTCGCGGGCGCCGAAGTGCTCCACGGGGAGCGGACCTTGCTGGAGGTCGCCGTGCGCCACGGCTACTCCTCGGGGGAGGCGTTCGCGCGGGCGTTCCGTGCCATGCACGGCGTCGGTCCCGGCGAGGCCCGGCGGGCCGGTGCGGCTTTGCTGTCCCAGCCCCGGATGTCCTTCCGTCTCGTGGTCGAAGGGAGCAGCAGCATGGAGTACCGGATCGTGACGAAGGACGAGTTCCGGGTGGTCGGCAGGAAGGCGCGGGTCCCCCTGGTGCACGAGGGGGTCAACCCGGCCATCGCCGAGTTCGTCCGGGGCATCGACAAGGAGACCGTGGCGCGCATCGCGGCGCTGTCCGACCAGCAGCCGGAGGGCATCGTCCAGGTCAGTGACAACCTCGCGGAGAGCCGCGCGGAGGGGACCGAACTCGACTACTACCACGCCGTGGTGACCGGTGCGCACGCGCCGGACGACCTGGACGTGCTGGTGGTCGCGGCCGGTACATGGGCGGTCTTCGAGAACTCCGGGCCCTTCCCGGAGGCGCTCCAGTACCTGTGGCGGGACGTGTTCACCCAGTGGTTCCCGTCCAATCCGTACCTGAGCAGGCCCGGTCCCGAGATCCTGCGTGTCGGGCCGTCGCCGGTCGCGGGGGAGGCCTCGGCCGAGCTGTGGATCCCGGTGGAGCCGGACGCCGTCTGACCGGCCCCGGGTCCGGACGGCTTGAAACCGCCCCTTGTGGGGGTCCCCTCAGTGCGCCAGCATGCGCATGTCAAGTCTGACGAAACTTCGTTGGGCGGGGGCCATCAGGACCCTGCCCAAGTCACTTGAGGGGACCCCCACATGAAGAAGCCTCTCGTCGGTGCGCTGTTCGCCGTCCTGCTCCTCGGGGCAGGTGTCGCGCCCGCAACCGCGGCAACCGGCCACGAAGCGACGGCGCCCACCGCGGTCAAGGAGAAGGTCAGGCCCAAGGCGGTCAACTTCGCCGGGACCGTGGCGCTCAGCAACTGTTCCGGCTCCGTCGTCCGTACGCCCGACTCCCAGCCCTCCGACCCCGCGCTTGTGCTCTCCAACGGGCACTGCATGGAGACGGGATTCCCGGGCCCCGGTGAGGTCGTGTTCGACCAGCCGTCCACCCGGAGCTTCACCCTGCTGAATGCCTCGGGCAGTGGTGTCGGCACCCTGCGGGCGAGCAAGATCGCGTACGGGACGATGACCGACACCGACATATCGGTGTACCAACTCACCCGCACCTACGCCCAGATCGAGAGCAGCTACGGCATCAAGGCGCTGGAGCTCAACGCCGCGCATCCGGTCCAGGGCACCGCGATCACGGTGGTCTCCGGCTACTGGAAGCGCACGTACGCCTGCAATGTGGACGGTTTCGTCTACCGCCTCAAGGAGGGCGAGTGGACCTGGAAGGACTCGGTCCGCTACACCTCCGCCTGCCGGACCATCGGCGGTACGTCCGGCTCCCCGGTGATCGACAACGCGACCGGCAAGGTCGTCGCCGTCAACAACACCGGAAACGAGGACGGTCAGCGGTGCACGGACAACAACCCGTGCGAGGTCGACGAGAGCGGCAATGTGACGGTGCGCCAGGGCATCAACTATGCCCAGCAGACCTACGGGATCGTGCCGTGCATCGGTACCGGCAACAAGTTCGACCTCGACCGGCCGGGGTGTGCCCTGCCCAAGCCGTGAGTTCGTGAGCCACAGCGCCGCCGCGATGCCGACCGCGCATCGCGGCGGCGACGCACTCGTGGGGTCACGGCGCGTCCGTGCGCCGGGCCGCAGTTGAGTTCAGCGGCTACTGGCGGGCGAGCCTCACCCAGGACGACGCCCCGACCGAGGAGGACCTGGCCTGGGCGAAGGAGAGGGCGGCGGAGGGCCGGGACCGGGCCTAGCCTCGCCGGTATTGGCCAGGAAGCAACAGCAGCGGGTGGAAGCCGAAGCCGCCCTATAGCTCCGGTACACGGGCTGCTGCGGGAAGCCGGTCCTCAGTGGCCGCGGGGTGCTCCGTCATCGACCGGCTGGACGATGCGGGAGGGAGAACGTTCGGTGGTCGCGTCGTCGAGCTGGTCGTCGGGGGTTCGGACTCGCCCGGGAGGTGGCTGAGTGCTGTGTCCCCGTCGGAGTCCGTGCACGAGCTGCCGTCGGCGGTGTGGTGTTTCCTCTTGGTGAGCAGGTCCGGGACCCACTGTGCCGGTTCCATCGGGAACACACCCTCCTATCTGGACCTTTTGACGGGGGTGCTGCGGGACGCACGCCCGGGTGTCCGGGGTGCGTCCCGCTCGCGATCGACGGGATCAGATCCGGTCGGCGGCGATCAGCAGGTACTGGAAGCTGCCGTTCTTGTACGCGGTCAGGAACGTGTCCTCGATGCCGGTGCCCAGGGAGGACTTGGCGCGCAGCTCCCAGTACGGGATGGTCGCCGCGGTGAGGTCCACCACGCTGATCGGTACGAGCCGGTTGTTCGCCATCTCCTTGAAATAGGCGGAGCGGGGGGGGATGTCGCAGATGTAGTGGGCGTTGATCGTCGAGACCTCGCGGGAGGGCAGCCCGTACGTGTCGTTGTAGCAGCCGGTGATGGTGACGTACCGGCCGCCGCGTGCGAGGAGGCGGGCGTATTCGCCGAACAGTGTCGACAGGTCGACGTACATCGTGGACTCGTTGTTCCAGATGGCGCGGAACGAGCCGGTCTCGAAGCCGGTGTCGAGCATGTTTTTGAGGTGGTAGCGCACCTTGTCGTCCACGCCGTGCTTCTTGGCCTGGGCATTGGCAAAGGCCACCTGGGTCTCTGAGATGGAGATCCCGTCGACGTGGCAGTCGAACCGCTTGTTGGCGACCAGGCTGCCGCCGCCCCGGCCACAGCCGGAGTCCAGCAGGCGGTCGTTGGGGGTGATGGCACCGAGGTGGTCGGCCAGGAAGTCGGCCTGCGCGCTCTCCAGGCGGTGCAGTTCGGCGATGACGCGCTCGTCGCGGGTGTCCTGGGGGCCCTCCAGGACCGACCAGCCGACGTCGCCGATGCCGTAGTGGTGGTGGTAAAAGCCGTCGACCTCGCCCAGCCGGAGGTTGACGGGGTTCTTCTCGCGGTTCCAGTAGTCGGCCACCGACTCCTGGTAGTGGCTGATGGCCGGGGCTGTTGCCACGCCGGCGCGGTGGGCTGTGGTGGTCATGCGGTTGCCTTCTCTCACCAGTAGTTGGGCAGGGAGTAGCGGTAGGTGTTGGTGTGGTGCCATTCGTGGTTGCCGGCGACCCAGGCGGCGAGGCCGGTGGTGTAACGGGCCAGGGCCGGGTCCTGGGCGGCCAGGGTGGAGGATTCGTCCTCGAAGGCGTGCATGATCTCGTTGTGGACGTCGACGGCCTTCAGGTAGGCGTCCTTCAGACCGCGGCGCTCCTCGGCGGCGATCACCACCGGGAGGTTCAGGTGGTGCTCGTCGATGGCCATCTCCTTGGTGAAGGAGTACAGGTCGTTGACGAGCGTGGCGGCGTTGCAGGCCAGCGCGGTGACGCGCTGGACCTCCGGGCGGGAGTAGAGCGGCTCGGGCAGTTCGTAGCCGTCCATGGCGTCCACGATGGACAGGCAGGGGCGGAAGTTGTTGAACTGCCGCATCACCAGGTACTTCCACACCGGTGGGGTGGTACGGGTCTGCGCCCAGGCGCCCTCGGCGAGATACCCCAGGTGCAGGCGCGCGACGTCGTGGATGAACCGGGTGACCTGGCTGGGAGTGGCGATGTCTCGGAAGGAGCGGATCGCATCGGCGTAGGAGCGCAGCGGAGCGTCCGCACCCAACCCCTCGTGCCACTGCTGCTGGTAGCCGTCCGCGGTGTGCAGGGGGTCCAGGGCACTCTGCGCGATGATGAGCCGGCCGCCCAGGCCGACGGGAGATCCGCCGTAGTCCTCGCAGTAGCAGTCATCAACGACGTTCTCCGCGACCAGCAGTTTGCCCGCGACGACGAGACGCTCCAGGTCGGCCGCCGCCGGGTGCTGCAGGACGACCGCACGGCCGACCTGGAATCCGGCGAAGTCCCCCGCCCATTCAGGGGGAAACAGGGCGAGCTCACGAGCCCAGGCTTCGAGTCGCCGGTCCACCTCGGCGACCTTGGCCGGGTCGGCCGGCACGGCGGGCGGGCAGTGCAGGCCCGGAATCGGGTCACCGGCGCGGGGCCGGGCCGCGGGGGCGGACCGGCTTTGGCCTGCGGGCGGCGGAAGAAGATCCCTGGCCGCTGATGTGCCCAAGCCGGTCGGGCCGCCGGGAAGCCACGCCGCCGCCTGGTTCGCCGGGGTGGCGGCGCGCACGGCCGTCGGCTCCGGCGGCGGGGCGAACAGATCCCGTTGCCCGGGACGTGCCGGGTCGGACAGGAAGGCGCGCACCGGGCCCGCCACCTCACGGATGGCGGAGGCGGCGAACGACGGGGACAGAAACGACACCGTCTCAGCCCTCCTCCACTAGCCGAACCCTGTGCTCAGTCACGGGGTCGCACCTCGACGTTTTCGAGAACACCGATCGCATCCGGGACGAGGACGGCGGCGGAGTAGTAGGTGCTGACGAGGTAGGAGATGATCGCCTTCTCGTCGATTCCCATGAACCGGACGTTGAGTCCGGGCTCGACCTCGTCGGGCAGACCGGTCTGGTAGAGGCCGATGACGCCCTCGTTGTCCTCGCCGGTACGCATGGCGATGATCGACGAGGTCTGGTGTTCCGAGATCGGGATCTTGCCGCACGGCAGGATCGGCACGCCCCGCCATGCGGGGATGTGGTGGCCGTCGACATCGGTGCTGCTGATGGAGAGGCCCCGCTTGTTGCACTCCTTGCCGAAGGCGGCGATGGCGCGCGGGTGGGCGAAGATGTACTTGGTCCCACGGCGCATGCTCAGCAGGTCGTCGAGGTCGTCCGGGGTGGGTGGGCCGGAGTGGGTCGGGATGCGCTGGTCGAAGTCGGTGTTGTGGAGCAGCCCGAACTCGGGGTTGTTGACCAGCTCCTTCTCCTGACGCTCGCGCAGCGCCTCGATGACGAGCCGCAACTGCTGCTGCGTCTGGTTCATCGGCTGGTTGTAGAGGTCGGCGACCCGGCTGTGCACCTTCAGCACCGTCTGCGCCACACTCAACTCGTACTCACGCGGGTGGAGTTCGTAGTCCGCAAATGTGGTCGGCAGGGTCGGCTCGCCCTTGTGGCTGGACAGGAACTCGATCGCGGCCTCACCGGCCTTGTTCGTCGGCCTCTGCGCGTCGGCGCTGCGCTTGTGAACGTGCGACCGCAGCGCCTCGTACTGGTCGGCGACCGTTTTGTACGCGCTGTGCGGCAGCGCCAGGAGCGTCGTCGCGGTCACCGCACGGGCCGTGGAACCCCACTTGCCGTCCGCCCCCGCCAGCACGTTGCCGCCGAAGCTGTCACCGTCCGACAGCCGGCCCATGATGGCCTCGCCCTCGTACTTCGCGGGCCTGACCTCGTCCACCCTGCCGTGCACGATCAGGTAGACGTGATCGGCCTTCCGGCCCTCCTGCACGATGACCTGGCCGGGCTCGAACTCCTTCTGGACGAACTTGTCGGCCAGCGCGCCCAACGCCGGGCCGTCGTAGAACCCACGCAGCAAGGGCAGCTCGGCCAGCTCCTGCGGGATGACACGAACCTTGGAGCCGTTCTTCTCGAACGTCACCTTCCCGTCCCCGACCGTGAGCGACAGGCGCCGGTTGACCCGGTAGGCACCGCCGGGAACGTTGACCCACGGCAGCTTCCGCAGCAGCCACCGCGAGCTGATCCCCTGCATCTGGGGTTCGGACTTGGTGGTGGTCGCGAGATTCCGCGCCGCCGCAGTGCCGAGGCTGAGCTGCTCCTGTGCTTGTTCCTGTGCTTGCCCTTGCGCCTTCGTTTCTTCTGACGGGCGTGTCTCGACAGTCATCGACTACCTCTCCCAATTCATGAGATGACCCGCCTGGCTCCAGCAGGGCAGACTTCACCAACAGCAAGCGGGGTTACGTACCGTAGACATTGGTAACGCGTCGTGATGAATAGGTGCGGCAGGCGCGCCTGTGCTCCAGAGGAGAGGGGAACTTCGCGACCCCTGGCACCGGACTTCGCTCGCCGATGCGGCCCGGTCCGGCCCGGTCCGGCCTGGTCCGGATGGGAGTCTTGACTTCTTTGGCCGCGCCCCCGTGGCGCTGCCATGGTTCGAAGTCCGGGTGCACGCCCGTCAGTTCGCGATTGGCGTCCCGCATACATGCCGCGACGAGGGTGTCGGCGAAGTGGCCGCGGACGGGCTCCAGCCGCGGCCTGCCGCGCAGGTCGAACACGCGCGGCCCCCACAAGTGCCCTCCCCTCGCCCCAGGTGCGGGTAGGTGTCGAGGGAAATGTCCGCGCCCGCGTCGAGGGCGCCGTCGAGCAGGGCGAGGAGCTGAGGCGTCCTGCCCTTGTTCACGCCGAAGTTCATGGCGGCGTGGGTGAAGGCGTGGGGATCAGAAGAACGTGCGGATGTAATCCGTGACCGTGCCGTCCGCCTCCACCAGCGGAATCAGCTGCCACTTGTCGAAGCTCGTGCACGGGTGCGACAGACCCATCCCCACCCAGTCACCCACCTCCAGCTCGGCGCCCGGCTCCGTACGCAACCACGTGTGCTGGTCCGACAGGCCGCTGACCGTGAGACCCGTCGCGGGCCGGACCGTGCCGTCGCGGCCGGACCGAACGACCTGCGCCTGCGGGAGGTCGAGGTCGTACGCCGCATCCCGCTTGCCCGCGTTGAGAAACGCCTGCTCGGGGGAGGGTCGGGAGACAACCTGCGCCCACAGCCGGAAGGCGGGCTGCAGGGCCCCCTCCTCCGGGACGCGGTTGAACGGGGTGAGGTGGCGGTAGTGACCGTCGTCGTGCGAGACGTACGCCCCCGAGCGCAGCAGCTTGAGCACCGGGCCGGAGAGTTCCGGGATCTGGGCGAACACGTCCGCCACCGCGTCGAACCACGCACTGCCGCCCGCGCTGATCACGATCCCCTCGTCGGCCGCCGACGCCGCGAACCGGCCCGCGCGGTCGAAGTCGACGGCCAGCGCGACGAGTCGGCGCAGCCACTCCCGTACCCGCTCGCCCGATGCGTCCGGCACCTCGCCCTCGTATCCGGCTACGCCCACCAGACGCAGGGTCCCGGTCGCGGCTACCGCGTCGGCGACCGCCGCGCACTCGGCCTCGGTACGGGCACCGGTGCGCGCACCCTCGCCCGCGCCCAGCTCCACGACGACGTCCACGGGGCGGGGAGCCCCCGCCGCCCGCAGCGCCTCGTCCATCAACTCCACGCCGCGCACCGAGTCGACGTAACAGATGAAGCGGAAGTCCGGATCGGAGTCCAGCTCAGCGGCGAGCCAGCGCAGGGCCACGGCGTCGACGAGCTCGTTGGCGAGGAAGATCCGCCGGATCCCGTACGCCCGGTAGACCCGTGCCTGGTGCGGCACGGCCGCGGTGATGCCCCAGGCGCCGTGCTCCAGCTGGCGGGCGAAGAGTTGCGGGGACATGGAGGTCTTGCCGTGCGGGGCGAAGGCGAGCCCGTGGTGCTCCGCGTACGTCTCCAGGAGGGCGAGGTTGTGCTCGACCGACTCGGCGGACAGGGCGAGCACCGGGGTGGTGAAACCGCCCGTGAAGAGATTGCGTCGCTCGGCGGCGAGGGCGCCGACGGTCAGGCCCTCCGCGTCGGGCGGGAGGGCCTTGAAGCGGTGGTCGACCAGCTCGTCGGCAAGTCCGGCCACAGGATGCGTGTCCAGTCGGCCGTGACTCCGTTCGGCATGCCACGCACGGTCGGCGGCCAAGGGGGCCTCCTCGATCGAAGTGTTCGTTGCGTCATGCGCAACAGTCATTGCGCATATCGCTCAACGCTGTCTAACATCCGAGCCGACGCCTGGTCAATGCCGAGAGCCGACGGCCGAGAGCCGAGAGCCGACAGCCGGCGCCGCCCCTCCCTGAACCGCTGCCCCGGCACATCCGCCGAATCACCGAATCCGCCGACCCCGCGAGGAGCCCCGAGTGTCCGCAATCCCGGCCAGGACCGCCGACGCCGCCACGGCCGCCGAAGTCGTGTGCCTCGGCGAGTCCATGGTGACGTTCCTGCCGTCGCAGCCCGGACGCCTCGCCGACGTACCCTCCTTCGGCCGCGGTATCGGCGGCGCCGAGTCCAATGTCGCCTGCGCGCTGGCCGCCGCCGGACACCGGGCGGCCTGGGTCAGCCGGGTCGGCGCGGACGGCTTCGGTGACCATCTCGTCGAGGCGATCGTCGGCTACGGGGTCGACACCTCCGGCGTGCGGCGCGATCCGTCGCGGCCCACGGGGATCTACTTCCGTACGGCGACGGACCGGGCCACCGAGGTGCACGAGGTCGCGTACTACCGGGCCGGGTCCGCCGCGTCCGCGATGTCCCCGCAGAACATTCCGTACGAGACGCTGCCCGCGACCCGGGTCCTGCACCTGTCCGGCATCACCGCGGCGCTCTCCGCCGACTGCCTGGCCCTGCTCCACGAGCTGACCGCCCCCCGGCCCGGTCGCCCGCTGATCTCCTTCGACGTCAACCACCGGCCGGGCCTGTGGCGCGACGCCGACGCGGCCCCCGATGTGCTCCTCGACCTGGCCCGCCGCTCCGACCTGGTCTTCGTCGGCGAGGACGAGGCGGAGGAGGCATGGGGGGTGACCGGCGCGGAGGCGATCCGCACGGCGCTGCCGGAGCCGTCCGTCCTGGTCGTGAAGCGGGGCGCGGAGGGCGCGACGGTCTTCTCGGGCACCGGCGACGTCACCACCGTCCCCGCCCTCCGCGTCGACGTCGTCGCCCCCGTCGGTGCCGGTGACGCCTTTGCCGCCGGGTTCCTCTCCGCCACCCTCCGCGGCCTCCCCGTACGCGACCGCGTCCGGCACGGCCACCTCATGGCCGCCGCCGTCCTCACCGTCGCCGGCGACCTCACCGATCCTCCGGCTCGCGCTTACGCCGACGCCCTTGCCGCACTGGACGACGACGCCTGGGGGAGACTTCGTCTCGGCCCCGGGTGGACGGGGGACGACCAGGAGGTACGTACGACATGAGTCAGACCGTCGACCGGGCGCTGAGTATTCTGCCGCTGCTCGCCCAGGGGCCCGCCGACCTCGGCCAGGTCGCCGAGCGGCTCGGCGTCCACAAGTCCACGGCGCTGCGTCTGCTCCGTACGCTCCATGAGCACGGACTCGTCTACCGCCAGCAGGACCAGCGCTACCGCCTCGGCGCCCGCCTCTTCGCGCTCGCGCAGGAGGCCGTCGAGAACCTCGACGTACGGGAGATCGCCCACCCCCACCTCGTCGAACTCAACGAGAGCTGCGGCCACACCGTGCATCTCGCGGTGTACGAGGAGCACGAGGTCCTCTACATCGACAAGGTCGAGAGCCGCTACCCGGTCAGGATGTACTCGCGGATCGGGAAGCCCGTCGCGATCACCGTCGCCGCCGTGGCGAAGCTGCTCCTCGCCGACCTCACCGAGCCCGAGCGGCGCGCCATCGCCGAGAAGCTCGACTACCCCATGTACACGTCCCGTTCGACCCCGAACGCCGGTGCCTTCCTCAAGGAGCTCGCCGTCGTCCGTGAACAGGGCTGGGCCGCCGACCTCGGCGGCCACGAGGAGTCCATCAACTGCATCGGCGCCCCCATCCGGGGTGCGGACGGGCGGGTCGTCGCCGCGATGTCGGTCTCCGCACCCAATGTCGTCGTCACGGCCGAGGAACTCCTCACCCTGCTCCCCCTGGTGCGCCGCACCGCCGACACCATCAGCCGGGAGTACTCCGGCACCAACCAAGCCAAGAAAGCCTGAACGGCCATGACCGAGAAGATCGCTCTCAAGGCGGCCCCCGCCGCCCGTACGACGGTCTACGTCGGCCTCCCCAAGGGCCTGCTCATCGAGATCGACGCGCTCGCGGTGCCCGGCTGATCCACTTGCTGCACCCGTTCCACCGCACCACCGTGCACGGCACGGCGCCCCGCAGTCCCCGTCCGCCCCGTCATCCACCCGCGAACGCCCCTCGCGCGCTCCGCAACGGCCTCGGTCCCCCGAGGAATTGACGTTTTGTTGACCTCGTGTGCCCCTCGTGCGGGTGATGTGGTGAAAGTGCTCGGACAGTGACGACCCGGCGCCCGTCGGAGGGGCGTCCGCAGGTTCCGCATCCGGTCTGACGTGCGGAGATGAATTCCGGGTCGCAGGTAATCGCAGGGTGGATTCGTAACCCTCCGCAGTGGTACGGGGGTTAACGATTCTCGATTTGATCCGATTTAGCACGGGGCCGTTACGTGGGCGACTCGCACACGTTGCCGTACTGGCCTCCGAAAAGTGTTCTCTACCAGGTAGGACGTGGATAAAGTGCTGAAGCAGATCCGCGGAGCAGGAGCGATTGCGGCCTACGTCATGACCGGCGTTTGGCCGGAGCCGAAACGGGGAAGAGCGTGCCGACCGCAATAGCAGTGACCAGTGCTGATTTGGTACTACCTCCGACCGACCAGCAGACGCCGACAGCCGCCCTGCTGCAGGCTCCCGACGCCCAGGCGTTGGAGATGGCCATCGGCGACATGCATGTGCTGCTCGAACAGCACGGGTACGTCGTCGCCGTCTACCCGACCAGCATCGCGCCCGCCCACGAGCGCCGGCTGTACTCGGTGCGGTCCGTTCTGGAGAGCGACCGCATCGCCCTGCTCAAGGTGGACCTCCCCCCCTTGGGCGTCGCCGTACTCGTAAGGCAGCTGCGCCAGCTGTCCATCTGCGACTTCAGTCCGGGAGTGGTCGCCTCCGCCGCCCGGCTGCTGTCCCACTACATCCACGCGGGTGCCCTGCTGAACTCGGTCACCAAGTTCGACCGGATGCCGGTCGACCTCAGGACGCACGCCAAGTCCTGGGTGCCGGGCTCCCAGTTCGCCGCGGTCGCGGGGCCGACCCCGCAGCTCGTCAGGGTCGGCCCGAAGGCGGACCCGCCGACCGGCCCGGAATTCGCCACCCATCTGATGACCGCCAAAGGGCAGTCGCAGTCGGAGTGGGTGCAGCGGACCCTCGCACCCGCGTGGCAGGTCCAGACCATTCATGAGGCCGCGCTTCCTTCCGATTCCCCGGCATGGTGGGGAACCGGGAAACTGGTGGAATTCGCTGCCTATCTGCCAGACATCTCCGTCCTGTATCAACTGGTGTCCTCCGTACGTCGCGAGAACTGCCACTGGTGCGGAATGGACCTCATCGGTGACCGCTGCGGGTTCTGCTCCTCCCCGCTACCCGCAGCCGAGAGCCGAATGCACTCCGCCGGTGTCGTCAGCCATGGAGTGCCCGCACCACCGCAGTCCTAGCGCTTCCGCTTTCCTCCGCAGACGCCCTCCCGTCCGCTGCCCCACGCATCCGATTCGAACGAGGTTGTCCGGCTCATGAACTCCCGCCAGCGCCGCGGCGTGATACTCCTGCTTTTGTCGGTTCTGTGCGCCTTCGGCGCCTTCGCCGGCGTGCTCTCGGTGATCAGCGATGTCAACACCAAGGTGGGCCCCGAGGTCTCGGCCTACCAGTTGAAATCCGATGTAGCGCCCTATACCGCCCTGTCGTCCGGGCAGTTCGAGAAGATCTCGATGCCGAAGCGCTGGCTCTCCGCCAACGCGGTGACCGACCTCTCCGAGATCAACGGCAAGATCGCCGTCACCCAGCTGCGCAAGGGCTCGCTGCTCCAGTCCGACATGATGCAGAAGCGCCCCGAACTGCAGCCCGGGGAGCAGGAGATCGCCATCATGATCGACGCCGCGACCGGCGTCGCGGGCAAGATCACCCCCGGTGCCACGGTCAACATCTACGCCACCTTCGCCAGTGAGCGCGAAGGCGAACCCTCCCAGTCGAAGGTCATCGTCTCCAACGCCAAGGTGCTGGACGTCGGCAAGCTGACCGCCCTGGAGCCCAGCCGCGACGGCAAGTCCAGCATGGGCACCGAGGCCGTCCCGATCACCTTCGCGCTCAACACGCTCGACACCCAGCGCATCGCCTACGCCGAGTCCTTCGCGGAGCACGTACGTCTCGCGCTCCTGGCCTCCGGCAGCGACAGCACCATCCGCCCGGGCGACCGCAGCTACACGATCGACAAGGACAAGTGAGGATCGCATGACCACCAGGATCCTCCCGGCCGTCGGTGACGTCGACGCGGCCAGATCCGTCTCCACCCTGCTCAGTCAGCTCCCCGACGCCGAGCCGGCTGCTCCGGTCAGCGACTCGACGCAGCTCATCGACACTCTCGCCCGGCTCGCGGGCGAGTCCCTCGACGAGCTGCCCGAGGTCGTGCTGGTCCACGAGCGGATCGGTCCGGTGCCGGCGCTGGAACTGATCAGGGAGGTCTCCCTGCGCTTCCCCGCCATCGGGGTCGTGCTGATCACCGCCGACGTCACCCCTGGCCTCTTCGCGTCCGCCATGGAGTCGGGGGCGCGAGGCGTCGTCACCCTGCCGCTGAGTTACGAGGAACTGGCCAACCGGGTCCAGTCCGCCGCCCAGTGGTCCGTCGGCGTCCGCCGCCACCTGAGTTCCGGAGCCGAGGTGTTCACCGGCCCCGGCGGTACGGTCATCACGGTCAGCGGCGCCAAGGGCGGGGTCGGCACCACCGTCACCGCCGTACAACTCGCCCTGGCAGCACAGGCGTCCGGCCGTACCGTCGCCCTCGTCGACATGGACCTTCAGGCCGGCGACATCGGCTCGTACCTCGATGTGCAGTTCCGGCGTTCCATCGTGGACCTGTCGACGATCACCGACATCTCGCCGCGCGTCCTGTCCGACGCCGTCTTCACCCACGGCACCGGCCTCGCGCTGCTCCTGGCACCCGGCGAGGGCGAGAGCGCCGAGGAGGTCAGCGACCGCTCTGCCCGGCAGATCGTCAGTGCCCTGCGCTCGCGCTACGGGGTCGTGGTGATCGACTGCGGCAGCCAGCTGCAGGGAGCGAGCGCCGCGGCCATCGAGATGGCAGACACGGCCCTGCTGGTCACCACGCCCGATGTGATCGCGGTGCGCGGCGCCAAGCGCCTCGTACGGATGTGGGACCGGCTCCAGATCCGCAAGGCGGAGGAGACGGTCACCGTCGTCAACCGTTTCATCCGCAACACCGAGATCCAGCCACCGCTGATCGAGAAGATCACCGGAACCCGGACGGCGAACACGGCCGTTCCCGCGAACTTCAAGGAACTCCAGAGCGTCGTCGACGCGGGCCGTCTGCACGACCTCGACTCCAAGAGCACCGTCAAACAGGCCCTCTGGGCCCTTGCGGGCGAGCTCGGCATCGTGAAGGTTCCGGACAAGGCCGAGAAGAGCGGCGCGAAGAGCAGCGGAATGTTCAAGAACGACCGAGGCTCGATCGGGCGCCCACGCGTCGGCCGACGTGACGGCGACGCCCGGAACCGGGCGACGACCAAGGGGGCAAGTTGACCAATGGCACTTACCGAGACGACAGACATGGAGATACGGGGAAGGCGCTACGGTGATCCGTCCCCGGCGCATGGCCGGACGCGTGGCCGACTGCACGGCCACCTGCTCGGCCGCAAGCGCGACCGCGGCCAGACCACGATCGAGGCCCTGGGCGTCACACCGCTGATCATCCTGCTGGCGGTCGTGCTCTGGCAGTGCGCGCTGATCGGCTACACGTTCTCCCTGGCGGGGAACGCGGCGGACAAGGCGGCGCACCAGGGGGCCATCACAGAGGGCCTGCGGGTGCAGGAATGCCGGCACGCGGCCAAGGAGCACCTGCCGAAGGCCTGGCAGAAGTCGATGAAGCAGACGAAGTGCCGTTCCAGGTCCGGCATGTACACGGCCGAGGTCAGGCTGCAAGTGCCGGTCCTGGTGCCCGGTGTACTCAACTGGCCGTTTCGCGTCGAAGGCAACGCCGCGTTCCCGCTGGAGGGCTGAGCGATGAGCAAGCGCACGCACACACCCGGCCGGACGGCCACTACCACCACCACCGCCGCCCCTCGCCGCGACCGCGGCCAGGTCGCCATCGAGTATCTGGGCTTCCTCCCCCTCCTGCTCCTGGTCGGCCTCCTCGCGATCCAGGCGGGCCTCGCCGCGTACGCCGCCAACCAGGCGGGGACCGGGGCCCGGGCGGGAGCCCGTACGGCCAGCATGTCGACGGGCGACTGCGACGAGCAGGCAGCCAAGGACGCGATGAGCGACTGGACCGCCGAACGGGCCGACTTCGAGCCCGCCCGCTCCTCCTTCGACAAAGTCACCTGCACCGTCATTGTCGACGTGCCCGACATCATCCCGGGCGTCCATATCTGGGGTCCGGCCGAACGCAGTTCCACGATGCCGCGCACCTGACCCCGCGGCGCACCACACCGCTGTCTCGTCGGCGGATCAACAAGCAAGTGGGAACGAGGAGTTACGGAATGAGTCTGCGGGCACGCATGACCGCCCCCGAGAAGAACGGCGGGGCGCGGGAGGACAGCCACATGGTGGCCGCCTATCGCGCCAAGCTGCTCGAAGAGATCGACCTGGCGGAGATGTCCTCGCTCGCCGCCGCAGACCGGCGGGCCCGGCTGGAGCGCGTGCTCAGCCACATCATCAGCCGCGAAGGCCCGGTCCTCTCGACTGTCGAACGCACCCAGCTGATCCGCCGGGTCGTCGACGAGGCCCTCGGTCTCGGCATTCTGGAACCGCTCCTCGAAGACGCGTCCATCACCGAAATCATGGTGAACGGACCTGACCAGATCTTCGTCGAGCGCAGCGGCAAGGTCGAACAGCTCCCGATGCGCTTCAGCTCGCACGAACAGCTGATGCAGACCATCGAGCGCATCGTCTCGACCGTCAACCGCCGCGTCGACGAGTCGAACCCCATGGTTGACGCGCGTCTACCCAGTGGTGAGCGTGTCAACGTGATCATCCCGCCGCTGTCGCTGAGCGGCGCCACGCTCACCATCCGACGGTTCCCCAGGGCCTTCACGCTCCAGGAAATGATCAACGTCGGCTCGCTCGACGAGCAGATGCTGATCCTGCTCTCCGGACTCGTCCAGGCCAAGCTCAACGTCATCGTCTCCGGCGCCACCGGTACCGGAAAGACGACGCTCCTCAACGCGCTCTCCGGCCTCATCCCCGACAGCGAGCGCATCGTCACCATCGAGGACTCCGCCGAGCTCCAGCTCCAGCAGAGCCACGTCATCCGGCTCGAGTCCCGGCCGGCGAACGTCGAGGGCAAGGGCCAGATCACCATCCGTGACCTGGTCCGCAACTCCCTGCGTATGCGACCTGACCGCATCGTCGTCGGTGAGGTCCGTGGCGGTGAATCGCTCGACATGCTCCAGGCGATGTCGACCGGTCACGACGGCTCGCTCGCCACCGTCCACGCCAACAACGCCGAGGACGCGCTCATGCGTCTGCAGACCCTGGCCTCGATGTCCGAGATCAAGATCCCGTTCGAGGCGCTGCACGACCAGATCAACAGCGCCGTCGACGTTATTGTCCAGCTCACCCGGCACGCCGACGGTTCCCGCAAGATCACCGAGATCGCCGTACTCGACTCGCACGGCCGCGACCCCTACCGCATCGTGACCGTCGCCCGGTTCGACGCCCAGCCGATGGACGCCGAAGGGCGGATCAACGGCGAGTTCAGGTACCTCCCGATCCCGCGCAAGATCGCCGACCGCCTCTTCATGGCCAGCCAGCCCGTCCCGCAGGCCTTCGGGGTCGCCGATTCCGCCGAACAGCTCGCCACCCGAGAGGCCAACTAGGTACCGTGCCATGACGAATCTTCCTCTACTCACCATCGGCGTGACGCTGCTCGCCGGCGTCACCGGCGTCGTGGGCCTGCACGCCTATTCCGGCGGGAAGGCCGACCGGGACGCCCTGGTGGACCGCCTTTCGCACACCGGCCACATCCCGGAGACCGGTCGACATCGCCGCTTCCGGGCACTCGACAGCAGACTGCGCAAGACCGGTTTGGGCCGGAAGCTCGAACTGAAGCTGGCCGCCACGGGTCTCGAGATCACCCCGGGCGAGTTCCTCGTCTACGCGCTCGCCTCCATGGCCGGCCTCTGGCTGATCGCCTCGTCCATGCTCGCCAGCTTCTTCGGCCCGGTCGCCGCCCTCATCGGCCTCTGGGGCACCAACGCCTTCCTGAACTGGCAGCGGACGAAGCGCACCGAGCGCTTCATCAACCAACTCCCCGAACTCGCCCGCATCCTCGCCAACGCCACCCAGGCCGGCCTCGCGCTGCGTACGTCCATCGGCATGGCGGCCGACGAGATGGAGGACCCCGCGGGCGAGGAACTGGCCCGGGTCTCGCGCCGCCTCGCCGTCGGCGAACCCCTCGAAGACGCCATGAGTGAGCTGACCGACCGACTGCCCTCCCGCGAACTCGTCGTCCTCGTCACGACCCTCGTTCTGTCCAACCGGGCCGGCGGTACGGTCGTCAGCTCCCTGCGCAACCTCACCGAAACGCTGGAGGAGCGCAAGGAGACCCGGCGCGAGGTCAAGACCCAGCTCTCCCAGGTCACCGTCACCGCCTACGCCGTTCCGATGTTCGGCCTGGGCGCCATGCTCCTGATGAACGCGGTCATGCCCGGCGCCCTCGACCGCATGACCGGCGCCTTCCTCGGCCAGGTCGCGGTGGTCATCTCCATCGCCCTGTACACGATCGGATTCATCGTGATCCGTCGCATGTCCCGGATCGACGTCTGATGGGCGGCGCGCATATGGGCCTCTTGCTCGCCGGCGTCATGGGTCTCGCGGTGTACGGAATAACCGCCGGCATACGGATGTACCGGCGCGACGCGAAGCTCCCCGGCGACCTCGCGATCGCCCTGGAGGTCGGTTCCACCCGCACCAGCGCGGTCGGCTCCGGTATCGACCGGCTCGGCATGCGCTGGGCCCCTTCGGTCCTGCGGATGATGGGCCCCAAGGCCGTCAACAAGAAGCGCCGCCAGATCGACCTGGCGGGCAACCCGGGCGGTCTGACCATCGACCGCTACGCCGCCCGCCGCGCCGTCTACGGCGGACTCGGCGCGTTCGGCGCCTTCACGATGCTCATGCGCGGCCAGATCCTCTTCGCGCTGCTGCTGATCGCCTTCGGACTGTTCTGGGTCGAGGTCGGCATCTGGTCGGCGGTCCGCGTCCGCCGCGACCACATCGACCGGACCCTCCCCGACTTCCTGGACGTCCTCGCCGTCGTCGTCTCGGCCGGCCTCGGCTTCCGCCAGGCGCTGGGACGCGTCGCCGAGAAGTACGAGGGCCCCTGGGCCGACGAACTCCGCATCACCCTGCGCCAGATGGACATGGGAGTCAGCCGCCGCGAGGCCTTCGACCAGTTGCGCAAACGCAACGACTCGGAGCAGGTGGCCATGTTCGTGACCACACTCCAGCAGGGCGAGGAGCTGGGTGCACCGATCGTCGAGACGCTGATCCAGATCGCCAACGACATGCGCCGCACCGACGCCCAGAACGCCCGCCGGAAGGCGGCCAGGGCCGTGCCCAAGGCGACCTTCGCCGTCACGACGTTCCTGCTTCCGGGAACCCTGGTGCTGCTGACGGTCGGCTTCGTCTACGGAGCGAACATCGACTTCGGCTCCCTCGCGGGCGGATGACGTGAACTCGGCGGGCGGCGGGCTGGACGGTCGGAGGGAGGTGACAGGCTCGTGTCATTCCCACTCGGCGGCACCCAGACCGGACTGAATGCGGAGCTGCGTCAGGCGATCGCCGACCCCGGGTCACGCCCGGCGTTCGCGATCCAGCTGAATGCGCTGCAGGCGATGTGTCGCCAGGTCTTCGGCTTCCGGCTCGCGATGATCGCCATAGCCACGCCGTTCGCGATCGGCCACACCGCGAAGGGACCGGCTTCCTGGCTGATCGGCTCGGCCATCCTTGTCACCTTCATGGGCTCGTACGTCCTGTTCCGCGACTGGGAACGCTTCGGCCCGGTCCTCCTGCGCCACCCCTGGCTGCTCGGCATGGACGCCCTCTTCGGTGCTCTGCTGCTGATCACCGCCGGCCCCGAGTCCACCCTCGCGTACGTCACCGTGTGCACCCCGCTGCTGGCCGGGCTCGTCTCCGGCTGGCGAGGGGCGGCGGTCTTCGCCGCGCTCCAGACCATCATTGTTCTCGGCGTGTACAACGCTGATCCGAAACTGCAGCCGACCGACGCCACGGCGATCCTCCTCCCCGGCTTCTGCGTCATCGCGGGTGCGGTCGGTGTCACCCTGCGCAACCTGCTTCTCCGCTTCGGTACGGCCAGCCAGGCCCTCACCGAGACCAGGGCCCGCCTGGCAGTCAGTGAGGCGGTGGAGGGCGAACGCACCCGACTCGCCCGAGAAATGCACGACTCCGTAGCCAAGACCCTGCACGGCCTGGCGCTGGCCGCCGACGGCCTGGCCGGTTCCTCCGACCGCATGGACCCGCTCACCGTCAAACACCAGGCCGAGCTGGTCGCCCGCGCCGCCCGTCGGGCCGCTGCCGAATCCCGCGAACTCCTCTCCGACCTGCGCCGAGAGACCGGACTCGACGGCGGTGTGGATGTCGTACGGGAACTCCGGGCCCGTGCGGACGACTTCACCTGTCGCCACGGACTCACGGCCTCCTTTCGACTTCTCGACGACGAACCGATACCGCACGTCCCCCAGGTCGTCGCGCGCCAGCTCCTCACTGTCGCCTCCGAGGCGATGGAGAACGCCCACCGCCATGCCCACCCCACCTACCTCGTCGTACTGGTCGGTGTGAAGGGCGATGTCCTGTGCGTCAGCGTGTACGACGACGGGCGCGGTCTGCCTCCGGGCACCACGCTCGACGGACTCCGGCACGCCGGACACTTCGGCCTCGTCGGCATGGTCGAACGCGCCGCATCCATCGGCGCCCGCATCCGTATCGGAAGGGGCCAGGCGGCCAAGGGCACCGAAGTACGCCTGGAACTCCCGATCGCCGCACTCAGTACCGCACCGCTCTCGACACAGAGCAACTCAACTGAGCAACCGAACTGAACCACTCCAACTCCACCCTCACCCCCCATAAAACCCTGAGAGGAGGTCGCAGATGCCGGACGACGTCTCCCGCGCGTCGGGCCAGAACTGGGCAGCACGGAACCATGCCTCCCAGCACACGTCCTCGCACGTCACGCCGCTCAACTCGGAGGCCAGCTCCCCCGCGGTTCCCGCCCCCGTCCCCCAGCAGTCCGCGGCATCCGAGTCCATGCATCCCTTCCCCGCGGCGCCGCCCACGCCCGTACCCGGTGTCCTGCGGGTCGTCGTCGCCGACGACAACCCCGTGGTCCGGGCCGGCCTGGGCGTCCTGCTCTCCGGTCGCGACGACATCGAAGTCGTGGCCGAGGCCGCAGACGGCCGCCAGGCCTACGACATGGCCGTACAACACCGCCCGGATGTCGTCCTGCTGGACGTCCGCATGCCCGGCGTCGACGGCATCTCCGCCCTGCCCCACCTCGTTCAGGTCGCGCCGGTCATGATGCTGACCTACAGTCGCGAGAGCGAGATCGTCCACGAGGCCCTGCGCCTGGGTGCGGGCGGCTATCTGGTCCACGGCGAGTTCACGGCCGACCAGCTGGTGCAGGCGGTACGCGACACCAAGAGCGGCCGCGCCCACTTCACCGCCACCGCGGCCAACGCCCTCCTCGCCCACATGAGGCAGGGCCACGGCCCGCAGGGACGACCACTTCCGGAGGGGCTTGGTGCCGCCCTGAACGCGGGCGTTCCGTACTCGGGGGCCGGCTACGACGGCCATGCCCCGAGTTCCGTACAGCAACACGGTGCGCCTGCACATGCCCCCAAGCCCGAACCGACTTCACCTGTGGCGCGACAGGTCCGGTCGTCACAGGGTCTTTCGCATCTGCAACCCGTTGTGGCACAGTCTTCCCTGACCGGAGGGTCGGGCCTGACACCCAACAGGCGGCAGTACGGGCTGAGTTCGCGGGAGGCGGAGGTCATGGAGCTGATCGCGTCCGGCATGAACAATCAGCAGATCGCCGCCACCTGCTTCATCAGCGAGAAGACGGTCAAGAACCACATCAACCGCATCTTCACCAAGTTGCACAGCGCCAGCCGTAGTGAGGCCATCGCCCGCTGGCTCGGCACGGCCCCCGCGGCGGGTCCAGGGGCGCACGGGGCCGGTGGTCACCGTGGCTGAGCGTCGCAGCGGAAGCATGGTGGTACGTGCGGGGCGTGGGGCCCCGTTCGTACCGGCGCGGGAGGCCCAACTCACGCTTTGGGCCCGGGAATGGGCCCTGGGACCCTCCGGCGAGCACGGCGTGCCGCCGTATGTTTCTCACGTCGCCGGCGGCTCCGGCCAGGAGGAAGCCGGAACCGCGGGCGACACCCAAGAAACGTGCGAGTCGGCCAGCTACCGGTCGGCCGAATCCGGAGGGGAATTCCATGTCGAACATCACCCTGAAGACCGCCGTGCGCGTCAACGGCTGGGCCAATACCGCGGTCAGCGCGATCCAGAAGCGCTACGAGGCCAAGGACCGGGGTCAGACGGCGTTCGAGTACCTGGGCATCATCCTGGTGGTCGTGGCGATCATCGGGGCGATCATGGCTACGGGTATCGGCGGCGACATCTCGGATCGGATCACCAACATGGTGGCCGAGATCACCGCGGGTGGCGAGTGATCGAGCGCAGTCGCCGCGATGCAGGGCAGGCCTTCCCCATCTATGTAGTGATGGTGGCGGGCCTGCTCTTCCTCGTGTTCGCATTCTTTGCCGTCGGCAAGGCCGCGGCCTTGCGCAATGGAGCCCAGGGCGCGGCGGACGCTGCCGCACTGGCTGCCGCTCAACAGAATCGTGAAGACTTCAAGGCCGGTTTCCTCGCGTCGCTCCCCAATGACATGCTGGAGCAGTTCCTTCAGGCCCACCTGGTTAACGGGTGCCCCGCGGCTCGCAAATTTGCCGCAGAGAATCAGGCGAGACTCAGCGGCTGCTGGCCGACGCTTGGCGGCTATCGAGACCAGATCGAGGTTAAGGTCAAGGGCCGTAATCCGGTGGACTCGTCGGTGATTCCCGGCACGGAGAGAAAGTTCGCGAAAGCCACGGCCACTGCCATTGTCGAGTTCCGTTGCCCCGTGTGGGAGGCCTTGGACTTCGACGATAACGGCGTCAAGGACTTGTACATCTTCCATTGCGGGAGCGCCGGGGTGGTCGAAATCGCCCCGGGCAGTCCCCCGCCTTGGTCCAAGGTGAGCAGGATTCTCTACGACGTGCACCTGGTCGACAATTGACAGCGAACGACGAGTAAAGGAATCAGAACCCATGAGCATTCGGCGCTCCACCAAGTCCCGAAGGGCAGTGGCAGCCGTCTCGCTGGCGGCAACAATGGCCCTGACCGTCGTCGGTTGCGGCACCGATGACGGTGGCGGAAAGACCAATGGTGCCGGTCCGTCGCCCTCCTCCGCTCCGTCCACGCCCTCGGAAGAAGGCAAGGGCGCAAAGCAGGAGGACACTGCGGCCGGGGAAAACGTGGACCCGAATGTAAAACTTGCGCAGGTCAATGGTCGTAGTGGGCTGACTCTTGTCGTCAATGAGGTAAAGCGCGACAGCGGCGGGTTCGTTACTGTCAGTGGCGTGATCAAGAATGACGGGGACGGTATTCGCAGTGCCGGTCAGTGGGCGGGTAGCGAGAATGAAATCGTCATCAATAATCCGAATTCCGTAGCAGGCGCCACGCTTGTGGACAAGGTCGGCAAGAAGCGTTACTACATTCTTCGGGACACGGATGGGCGATGCCTCTGCACGACCGGGCTGACAGCGATTCAGGAGGGTAAGTCGGTCTCTGTCTTCATGCAGTTCCCGGCACCGCCGGAAACCACCACTGAAGTCGACTTCACGCTACCGACGTTCGCCACTGCCTCGCTGAAGATTTCTGGGTGATGGCCGACATGGAATGCGTTCGTACACGGCACAGGCAACGCCATGCCGCAGGGCGGGCCATCGCTGTAGCGGTACTGCTGGCCGGAAGTACCGTCTTCGGCGCGACGGCGGCTCTGGCTGAGGACGGCCCGAGCGTGCCGCCAGGCACCGAGTCGGCATCGGTGCCGTCGGTAGAGCTCGACCCCAACGATCCCGACCTGAAGATGCCCGAAGGCGGCACGCTCGCCCCGGCCAAGGTTCTCGACATCGTCCAGGTGATCGAGGACGAGGGCGGTGAAGAGCGTCGCGAGGACAGCAACGCGAACATCAAGTTCGCGCTCCAGGCAGAGGTCCTCTTCGGCAAGGACAGCGCCAAGCTGAGCTCTGCCGCCAACGCGCGTATCGCGGCCATCGCCGCCGAGATCAAGAAGCAGAACGCGACCAAGGTGCGTGTCTTCGGCTTCACCGACAATCTCGGTTCCTCGGCCCACGGTGACGTGCTGTCCAAGCAGCGCGCGAACGCCGTGCAGTCGGTGCTGGTCAAGGAGCTGGGCTCGACCGTCAGCTTCGATATCCGCGGCTACGGTGAGCAGTACCCGATCGCCAACAACAGCACGGAAGAGGGCCGCAAGAAGAACCGGCGCGTGGAGGTCTCCTTCCCGCGCGGCACCTCTTCCTGAGGCACCCGCACACACAGGGGCCCGGCACTGCGAGCGCGTCGCGGTGCCGGGCCCTTGCTGTTACAGCAGGTGGTCGGCCTTGCCGGCCTTGATGTCGCGGATCAGCTGTTGGAGGGCCTCGCGGCTGTCGACGATGTAACGATCCTCCTCGCCTCTTACGGCGATGAACCCGTTGCCGTCTATGTCAGTGCCCAGCCGGAAACAGTTGTTTCCCTCACCGCAGTACGGCTCTTCCCAGTTGATCTCAGGCATGCTGAACTTCCTTAAAGTTGGCGAGAGACGGCACGGATGAAGTCCCGGGATTCGGCGGAAGACAGCGAGGCGCCCTCCATCCAGTTCAGGTGTGCGCGGTACTTGGTCAGCTGCGCATCCGCGTGCATGAACTCCGGGCCATGAGCTGAATCGAGCTGCACGGTGTCGAGTTGGGGAACGACACCGTGGGCATAGAGGAGGGCGTGCCCGGCTCCGGGGAAAGCACCTCGGTCCACCGGAATCACCCGTACATCGACATGCTTGCGTTCTGACATCTCGCACAGGTGCAACAACTGCTCGCGCGTGACGTCTCGACCGCCGAACTGCATGCGCAGGGCCGCCTCGTGGATGTAGCCCACGTAGTCGATCGGATCTTCGCGGTCGAGTACCTGTTGCCGTTCCATGCGGTGCGCGACCCGCAGTTCGATCTCCAAGCGGGACAGCTCGGGCAGAACAGCACCGAACACCGCTCGCGCATATCCGTCGGTGTGGAGCAGACCGGGAAGATGGACGGTCTGCGCCGTACGGATACGTGTCGCGTGCCATTCGAGCTCGGCGATGTCCAGGAGACCCGGCGGGAGTGTGCCCCTGTACTGCTCCCACCACCCACGCTCGCGCTGCTCGGCCATTTCGACGAGCGCGTCGACGTAAAGAGGCTGGGCACAGGAGTAGTTGCAGGCCAGGGTGCGAACGCGTGCGGGTGCGATCGGGCGGACCCCGCCTTCCATGTTGGAGATCTTTGTCCGGTCGATTCCCAGCAGCCCGGCCGCGTACGCGGTGGTTGCCTCGGCTGCGACGCGCATCTTGCGCAGTTCGGCGCCGAGTCGCTTCTGGCGCTCCGTCGGAGTGGAACTGCTCGGCATAGGCCCTCTCTTCCACGGACTGTGGGAACAGTCTGCCGTTGCACGCGCGCCCAGTCCAACAGATGGGAGGCAATTACCTCCAATCGGGAGACACGTGTGCCACCGCTGCGCTACGTTGGGTCACGCACCGCTCACACAGCGACGACGAGCCGGAAGTGCATCACGCGGTCCTGCCCGCAACCTCCTTCCCTGGGAGAGGCAGTCCCGCGTCAGGGAGACAGGCCACTGCTCGTCCACAACACAACAACGTGAGCCACCCGTGCGCGCCCACGCGAAAAGAGAGACGCCGCCAACTCACCATCTGCATCAGGGGAGTCAGTCATGCATTCATCTCCGATCGCCGCACTCTGTCCGGCCGCCGCCGAGACACGTATGCCGGTCCCGTCCACGCACCCGAATTCGTATCCGCATCCTGCCCTGCGACCGAACCCGCAGTCGCATCCCCGGCCCTACCTCCGACCCAAGAGCCGCTCCGCGCGTGGGCTCGGGCTGAGCTTCACGCTGCCAGGTGATGTCCGCAGCGCGTTCATCGGACGGACCGTCGTCGCCGCCGCACTGGAGGCGCACGGGCTTGCCCCGTACGTCTGGCCGGCCACGCATGTCGTGGATGAGCTGATCTCGGTCACCGCCAGAATGAGCCCGGGTAAGGACCTCTACGTGTCTCTGCGCCAGCGGGACGACGCGGTCCGGCTCCTCGTCTGGGACCAGCACCCGCATCACGCCGAACCCGACCTGGCCGCGCTCTGCGAAACGCGGCGTCGGCGCGCGCTCTGGCTGCTGGCGGCCGTTGTCGACGACTGGGGCGGGGAGTGGGGAACCGGCGAGGCCGACCCGCCGCAGCAAGGAATCAAGTTGTGGGTTCAGTTGCCCCGCTGAGGCCGCCCGCCGAACAGATCGGCCAGTGTCCTGAGCGAGGCCGCAGCGGTGGCCGTCCGCGCCCCGCCCCGGTCGCACGCACGCGGCGCCGGCGCGACCGGTGTCCCCGCCGTCCCAAGAGGCTCGCCGCCCCGGACACACGCACGCGGGGGCCGGTGCGTCCTCGCTCCGGCCCCCGCTGCGCGATCGGGAATGTGCTCAGCTCTTCGGCTGGGTGAAGCGGATGCGGTTGCCGAAGGGATCGCGCAGGCCGCAGTCGGTTCCGTACGGGCGGTCGGTGGGCTCCTCGGTGAACTCGACGCCCTGGGCCAGCAGCGTCTCGTACGTCTTGCGGCAGTCGTCCGTGGTGAGGATGAGCCAGCCGCCCATCGCACCCTTGGTCACCAACTCCCGTACCTGCTGGGCCGTGTCCTCGGACATGGCCGGGGCGCCCGGCTTCTCCAGCATGATCTGGCGCTCAGGGTGGCCGGGGACGCTGACGGTCAGCCAGCGCATGAAGCCCATGTCCACATCGGCGCTGATCTCCAGGCCGAGCTTGCCGACGTAGAAGTCGAGGGCCTCGTCCTGGTCGAGGACGTAAATCTGCGAGTGCGTAATGGCGTTGAACATGTGCCTCACGCTACGGGGCACGGTCGAGAAAAACTTATCCAGAACCGCTCAGGTGCTCGGCCGTACCCATGCCATGGTGAAGCACGTCGGGACGCTCGTGGCCGCCGCTTCCTTGCGGTACGTTCTCGGCGACCGGCCGACGATGTCGTGGAACGTACGGCTGAACGTCCCCGGGCTGCCGAAGCCGACCTCGTAGCAGATGCGCGTCACGCTGTGGTCGGTCTCCCGCAGCAGGAACATCGCGCGCTCGACACGGCGGCGTTGCAGGTAGCGGTGGGGTGTCTCGCCGAACGTGGCCCGGAACGTACGTGTGAAGTGGGCCGGGGACACGTGCGCGATACGGGCCAGGGCCGGGACGTCCAGCGGCTGCGCATAGGCGCGGTCCATCGCGTCCCGCGCCCGCAGCATGCGGCGGTTGGTCTCCTCCACGGCGCGGTTCATGGAGCCATGACACCACACAGCATCCGGGTCTGCGGGCCGAGGTCTTCCTGGCGGGCCCGTGCCCACTGTTCCTCGAAGCCGTCCTGGCGAGGCCCGGCGAGGCCCGGCCCGGCGCGTTGCGGGGGCCGGGCGGAGGTGTCAGCGGACGACGTCGAAGACGTTCTTCTGCAGGCCGTTGGGGTACGCCTCGTGCTCGACGAGCTTCAGCTTCTGGGTGTCCTTGTCCGCGTCGCTGAACAGGCGCTTGCCCGCACCGAGGAGGAGTGGGAAGACGAGGAGGTGGTAGCGGTCGATCAGGCCGGCGTCCGAGAGGCTGCGGTTGAGGTGGCGCTGCCGTGGACGATGATCGGGCCGCCCTCGGTCTCCTTCAGGGCGGCGACCTCGTCGAGTGAGCGCAGGATCGTGGTCTCGCCCCAGTTCTGGACCAGGTCGCCCTCGGTGAGGGTGGTGGAGACGACGTACTTCGGCATCACCTTGTAGTCGGCGAAGTCCGCCATGTCCGGCCAGACCGGGCTGAACGCCTGGTAGCTGACCCGGCCCAGCATCATCGCGGCAGCTTCCTGCTGCTCGCGGCCCTTGATCTCGAAGGCCTCCGGTACGAACTCCACGTTCTTGAGGGTCCACCCCGCGTTCCGGTAGCCGGTCTCCCCACCCGGAGCCTCCACCACCCCGTCGAGCGAGATGAAGGCGGTGCTGATCAGGGTGCGCATCTGAGTCTCCCGAGGTCATGTCACGTGGCTGCGGTGCATCAACTGTCTCCTACTCACTGACTGCCGATCGTGGAGGGACTCATCGGTCATTGCCGAAACAATCGCCGGCCGTTCCCTGCCGCTACGGCGAGTTGACCACGTCCGGTCCCGGAGGAGGGCGTTCGGTGCGCTCGTCAGTCCTCGGACCGGGAGAGCGTGGCGAACGAATCGGGAAGAGAGTCGGGAAGAGGGGCGGAGGGGTGTTTCGTCGAGCCGGGGCCCGCGCGTTGTGCACGAACTCGGGGTCCGCGGTGTAGTTCGCGATGCCGCTGGTGTGGTTAAGCAGTCGGCGCAGGGTGATCCGGCTGCCGTCGTACCCGTTGCCCCGCACCAGGCCGGGCAGCCAGGTCTCGACCGAGTCGTCCATGCTCAGCCGCCCCTCCGCCTCCAGCTGGAGCAGCACGGTCGCGATGAACGTCTTGGCGATGCTGGCCCCGCGAAAGTGGTCGCCGGGGGAACGCTCGCGGCCGGTGGCGGTATCGGCGAAACCGACCGCCGCGTACCAACTGCCCCTGGCATCTGGCCGACTGGCCTGGAACAACTACATCTTCTCGACCTCGGTGCCCATCGACCCGAGCAAGACCAGATAGACGGTCAAGCTGCCCACCCCGGCCGCGCACGATCTCCACATCTTCGGAATGGCCACGGCCTCCTGAGGCCTCGGTCGCCGACGCCTCAACGCGGAGACGCTGAGGCGTCCGTGACCTGCGGACCTCGCTGACCGCTCCACGGCCCATGCAGGCCCGGGGCGTCGCGGTGAGGCTGATTCTGTACGAGATGCCACGCCGACCGGGGGATCGATCGCGATCCCCCGGTCGGCGCCTTCGTGCAGGGGCGGGTGCGCAGGTGGGACCGAGGATCGCCGGGGTGCTCCGCGCGTGCCCGAGATGACCGGCGACGGCCTCGACCCGGACCTGCGATCGCCTGGGGGTGACCGCAGCCTTTGCGTCCGTTACGCAGCGTTCGCAGCGGGATCGTTAACTTATGCCTGTGCAGCCGTATTTGAGAAGTGTTCACCTGCGGTTTGGAAGGGTGGGAGTGAGGCGTACCTAGGCTGCTGGCTGCCATGAATGGCTGCGACAGCACAACGGAAACATCACCGTTTGCCTTTGCGGTGGTCTTCGCTGTGATGTCTGCGCGTGTGCTGTCGCTCTAACAAGGAAGAACCAGCATGCGCATAGCGCGCCCAAGCATCCGAGGCCTGTTGGCCTCGGCCCTGCTGGCATGTATCGCCCTCCCGGGGGTTTCTGCGGCTGCGGCGACTCCGGACGCCGGGTCTTCGGACGCCGCGCCTTCGGTGGTTGTGGCCCCGCCCGGGGTTCCCAAGCCTGACCACGTCGTCATGGTGATGATGGAGAACAAGGGCTACGACGACATCCTCCACAACCCGTCCACCAGGCCCCAGGACCAGGTGCCGTACATCAAGTCCCTGGAAGCCCAGGGTGCGTCGTTCACCGACTCGTACGGTCTCACGCACCCGAGCCTGCCCAACTACTACTCGCTGCTGTCCGCCTCGGACATCGTGAAGACCAGCGAGTGGCCGGCTCCGCAGTCGGTCGACACCGACAACCTGCCCAACCAGCTGGTGACCCACGGGCACACCTTCGCGAACTACGCCAACCAGGGCAAGCCCACGCAGTGGCTTCGCTACAAGAACATTCCGGGCACTTCGGGGAACCTGAACCCGATGGACAAGCGGCAGGAGGAGTTCCCGACCACGCCGGAGGGGTTCGAAAACCTGCCCACCGTCTCCTTCTACGTGGGCAACGCCCATCAGAGCATGCATGACGGGACCCTCGCGCAGGGCGACGCCTTCCTCAAGAAGACCTTCGACCCGTACATCCAGTGGGCCAAGACGCACAACAGCATGTTCGTGCTGACCTGGGACGAGGACAACTTCACCCCGGTCAACCAAATCCCGACGATCATGGTCGGGCCGATGGTCAAGGCCGGTGAGTACGACGAGAAGATCAACCACTACAACGTGCTCAAGACGCTGCTGGACATGTACGGCCTGGACCACATCAACCACACGGCCGACCCCGACGTCGCGACGATCACTGACGCGTTCGATCTGTCGCAGACCGAGCGCCTGCAGGGCATGGCCGGGCGATGCCTGGAGAACCACGTCACCAACCCGGCGGAGCCGGGCGAGATCGGCCTGTGGCACTGTGAATCCGCTGCCGACCAGCAGTGGGTCAGGCACGGGGACGGCACGCTCCGCAACGCCGACCAGTGCCTGACCGCCACCGCGGACGGGAAGGCCGGACTAGCCGACTGTGACGGCACCCCCGCGCAGACCTGGCAGCCCGGGACCGACGGTTCCCTGCTCAACCCGGCATCCGGCCGCTGCCTGACCGTCCCTGGCCCGAAGGTCGCCAACGGAACCCCGGCGGAACTCCGGGACTGCGACGGCAAGCTCCACCAGAAGTGGTACGTGCCCAACTACTTCGCACCCCACCAGTTCACGCTCGACGCGCCCTCGTCCATCCCGGCCGGTTCCACCGTCACCATGACGACCACCTACACCAACAACACCAGTCCCGCGGTGCAGCGGGACGTTTCCCTCGACCTCACGCTGCCCAAGGGCTGGACCGCGCAGGCGACCTCGCCCGCCACGTTCCCGAGCATCGGAATCGGCAAGTCGGTGCAGACGACTTGGTCGGTGACTGTTCCGGAGAACTTCAGGCCGCGCGCCTACAAGCTGTCCGCGCAGGCCACCTACCGGGGCGCGCGCGGCACCGATGTCGCGACCGCAGGCACCACGGTGCCCTACCCGCCGGGACTGTGGAACAACATCGGCATCAGCGACGACAACGACATGTCCACGGCCGACCTGTACGGCAACGGCTATAGCCTGTCGGCGCAGACCCTGGCCGCCGCAGGTCTCACCCCGGGTGCGACCGTCGCCCATGACGGTCTGAACTACACCTGGCCGAACGCCGCCCCGGGATACCCCGACAACACCATCGCCAGCGGCCAGACGATCCCCGTCACCGGATCAGGCGCAAAGCTCGGCTTCCTCTACATGTCGGTGGGCGGTGCAACCTCCGGCACCGGCACGATCACCTACACCGACGGCACCACCCAGTCCTACACCCTGTCCTACGCCGACTGGGTTGCGACGAGCCCGACCGCCGACAGTGACATCCTCACCACCCTTCCGTACGTCAACAACTCCGCTGGCGGCAAGCGCGACTACCGTGCGAACGTGTACGCAGTGACCGCGCCACTGCAGGCGGGCAAGACCGTCGTGAGTGTGACGCTGCCCAACATCAGCGCTGGGATTGGGCTGCGCGAGCCTGTCATGCACATCTTCTCTACCGCAATCGGCTGACCCACACCTCTGCTGAGTCAGCTCTCTCCTGGCCGGCGCCGCTCTGCGGCGTCGGCCCACTTTTTCGCCGTACCCGGCAAGCACTACGAGCCGCTCTGCACGAAAGTGCCGTCCCGGTTGCCGGGTGAAGGCCGGAATGAAGTTCCCCCGCCGAGCTTGGTTTGGGCGGGCATCGCGGCCTCGGTTCCTGAGCGCGAGCCGCTGTCCGTGCACATCCAGGGCCGAGTATCGCTGGTTCGGCTTCTCCGGCTGGCGCCGACGGCCGCAGCGTCGGCATTATGGTCCGCCGGCTCACCCGAGGTTGCCCTGCCAAACGGCCAGGACCACGGCGTCTTCGGTGGACAGCCCCGTAGTAGACGACAGGCACCTGCGACGCGTCAGGAATTCTGGACGGCGCCTACGAACCGCTCGACCTTGCTCCGCAGGTCTGGCGAGAGGTCGGAGAGGCCGCCGACGATGAAGGTCAGTTGGCTCGCAAGTTCCGGATAAGCGCTCCAGACAGCTGAGTTCCTGGTCAGGACCGCGCGCAGCAGGTCGCCCTCGTACATGTCGCCTTCGGCCAGCGGGTTGTCACGAAGCACCTCCACCGCGAGCGGAAGAAGCACCGGCAGCCCAATGTCCTGCCCGATCAGCAGGCGCAGGTCCTCAACGGTCAGAGTCCCGACCGGCCGACTCCGCAGGGCATGCGCCGTCGCAATGAGACGGGTGGCGTCAGGCGGGGGCGCCTGCCAGCGATCACGTTCAAGCTCCTCAAGGGACCGACTACGGTCGATAGATACAGTCACCAGACGATTCTCTCGTGAATGCGTGTGGTCGGGTGCCGGAGAGCATTGCTGGTCTCCGGCACCCGACCACAACGCGAGATCTCAAACACGGTCTCGGAGGGGGAAGGCCGAGATCCTGAGCAGCTGACAGCATCAGCCCTGTCCTTGATGATGAGTGCCGAACAGGGGGGCGAGATGACGCAACTGTTGCGTGGGGGCATTCGGCAGAAACAGGGGGTCGCACCGTCGTCGATCTCGATGGCTGTGCTGTGGGTGGAGGGCATTGGGCTGCTTCTAGCGACGCCGCTCTTCGGAGTAGTGCCAGAGGCGAGGTCAGTCTTTGTGCTGCCCCTGGTTCTGCTGGCTCTTCTCTTTATCGGCTCGTTGGTATCTGCCGCGTACGTACTGCCTTCCGTCTTCCTCGGCCATTGGATGGGGGAGCGTTGGGGCAGCGGAAGGTGTTGGTGGTGGGTGGTGACCGCGGCCGTGTTGGTACTGGTGCCCGTAGTGGGCCTGCCGCTGGCCGTGGCCTTCTACGGACGAGGACCTGTGTTCAGTTCATGGCAGGACATCCTCGACTGGTCGCTGTACGCGTCAGCCCTCTACTGCATCTCCATACCGGCCGCGCTGGCCGCGCACAGAACGGTTTTGCGCGAGGATGCCGGTTACCCGGTTCGGTCTGTTCGCCAGATCCTCGGATACGGATCACTCGTGCTGCTGGTGGAGTTGGCAGGAGTCCTGATGGTGTTGATGGTGCTCGACTGATGCGGGCCGAATGTCAAACCGCAGTTGCCAGCGAGCTGTTGAGTCTTACCTTCTTTGCCGCCGGTCAACGGCTTTCGGGAGCCTGTTCCTCAGAGTTGTGGCAGGTTCCGCGGTCTGCGGATCTTGCCGTATGCGGCCCGAGGCGCCGAGGCGTCTGGTGAGGTCGCGAGGTCATACGGGCCCGGCCACCGCGAGCGCGTCGCGGTGGCCGGGCCCGTGCCGTCACAGCAGGTGGTCGGCCTTGCCGGCCTTGATGTCGCGGATCAGCTGCTGGAGGGCCTCGCGGCTGTCGGTGAGGAAGTGCTCCTCCGCGCCGGTGACGGCGATGTAGCTGTTGCCCTGTTCATCGGTTCCGATCCGGTAGCAGGAGTTTCCTTCGCCGCAGAATGAGTCTTCCCAGTTGACGTCCGACATCGGTCATCTCCTCAGAGTTGGCGTGCGATGCTGTGGATGAAGTCCCGTGACCTGTCCGGCGACAGCGCGATCCCTTCCATCCAATCCAAGTGGGCCCGATACTTCGCCAGTTGAGAATCTGAGTGGACGAAGACAGGTCCGTGCGAGTTGTCAATCTGCACGGTGTCGAGCTGAGGCACCGGTCCTTCCGCGTACAGGACGGTCTGCCCAGCGCCGGGGAAGGCCCCCGCCTCGAAAGGGATGACCAGCAGCGTCACATTCGCCTGCTCGGACTTCTCCAGCAAGTGATCGAGCTGGGCGCGTGCCACGGCGCGGCCGCCGAACTGCATGCGAAGTGCCGCCTCGTGGACGACTCCTGTGTACGGCGGAGGAGTATCCCCGTTCAGAACCTCTTGGCGCTCCACGCGATGTGCAAGCCGTAGCGCGACCTCCCGTTCCGGCAACTGGGGGATCACCACCCGGAAAAGTGCCAGGGCGTGATCTGAGGTCTGCAGGAGGCCCGGGATGTGCATCGAGTACACAGCTCGCATGCGGAGCGCGTACGCCTCCAGTTCGGCAATGTCGAGCAGACCGTGAGGCAACGTGCCTCGATACCTTTCCCACCAGCCACGCCCGCGCGGCTGGGCCATCTCGACGAGTGCGTCGACGTACTTCTCGTCTGTGCAGTCGCAGTTGCAGGCCAGCGTACGTAGGCGGTCCGGGCTGATGGGGCGTGTGCCGGCCTCGATGTTCGAGATCTTGCCACGGTCCACGCCCAGCAAGCCGGCCGCGAACTCGGCAGAGACGTCGGCCGATGTGCGCATTTTCCGCAGCTCGGCACCAAGCCGCTTTTGACGTTCGGTAGGAGACGTCCTTGCTGCCATGCCGTTCCTTTCCGCATTCGGTCACCGGCAGTCTGCCGCGTGCGCGTGCGACGCGGCCACGAAAGGGTTCATTTCCCAGGGGTGGAGGGTTATTTTGCCCTCAGCGGGCTACATTAAGTTACGCACCGCTCACCCAGCGACGATGAGCCGGAAGTGCATCGCGCGGTCCTGCCCGCAACCTCCTGCCCTGGGAGGGGGCAGTCCCGCGCCAGGGAGACAAGCCACTGCTCGTCCGCAACACAACCGTGTGAGCCACCTGTGCGCACCCACGCGAAAGAGAGACGCCGCCAACCCGACACCCTGACAAGGGGAATCAGACATGCACTCATCTCCACTCGCCGCGCTCTGCCCGGCCGTCGCCGAGACGCGTACGCCGGTTCCGTATCCGCATCCCAACACCCAGCAGTACCCCCAGCCCTACCTGCGATCCAAGGGCGGCTCGGGGCGCGGGCTTGCTCTGAGTTTCACCCTCCCCGGCGACATCCGCAGTGCGCCTATCGGCCGTACCGCGATCGGCGCCGCTCTCAAGGCACATGGGCTCGCCCCATACATCTGGCCGGCCACCCTCGCCGTCGCCGAACTCATCACCGGGACCGCCAGGATGAGCCCGGGCAGGGAGCTGTACGTATCCCTGCGCCACCGGGACGACGCGCTCCGCCTCCTCGTCTGGGGCCAACACCCCCATCACCCCGAACCGGACATGGCCACACTCTGCGAGTCGCGACGTCGCCGGGCGCTCTGGCTGCTGACGGCGGTCGTGGACGACTGGGGCGGGGAGTGGGGTTTCTGCGAGGCTTCACCACCGCAGTTGGGTATCAAGTCTTGGGCTGTGTTGCCCCGTTGACGTTCCTGATCGGGACACCGTGATCCGCCCAATCTGCCAGACATTTTCGCTCACGGTGCCCACCGGCGCTCGCGGCGAACGCGAGGGGCGCGCCCCTGTGGCATCTCCACCCGTCCCTGTAGCGCCGCCATACTGGCCCTCGTGCCTTGCATGCTGCTTCCATTCGTCGCGCTGTTCGGCACACTGAGGAACGCGCCCCTCCAGATCGGAACGAGTCAGTTCCGATCAGGAGACGGATGTCGTGGTGGACGGTGGGGTGGGAGCGGCGCCGTGGCGGCGTTGACGGCGGCTGTATTCGGTGATCGCGTGCCATAGGTGGCGTCGGTCGATGTCGGGCCAGGAGTCGGGGGTGAAGTGCAGCTCGGCGTAGGCGGCTTGCCAGGGCAGGAAGTTGGAGGTGCGTTGTTCGCCGCCGGTACGCCACAGCAGGTCGACGTCCGGCATGGCGGAGTGGGGCAGGTGGCGGGCGAAGTCCTTTTCGCTGATGTGGTCGGGATCTAGTTGTCCGTCGCGTACGTGGTGGGCGAGTGCGGCGGCGGTGCGGGTGATCTCGTCGCGGCCGCCGTAGTTGATGCACGTGGTCAGCGTCAGGCCGGTGCGGCCGCGGGTGGTGCGCTCGCATCGGCGGAGCAGGTCGACGACATCGGTGGGGAGCTTGCCGGTGCGGCCGTGCCAGCGCATGTGGACGTCGAGATCGCGGAGGGGGTTGTCGGTCAGCTCACTGCGGACGACGTCGAGGATCGCGTCGACTTCCTCGGCGTCGCGCTTCCAGTTCTCGGTGGAGAAGGTGTACAGGGTCAGGTGGCGCAGGCCGATCTCCAGTGCGCCGTGGACCGTCTCGCGCACGGCGGCGGCTCCGGCTTGGTGGCCGGCGTACCGGGGCAGGCCGCGTTGTTGGGCCCAGCGGCCGTTGCCGTCCATGATCACGGCGACGTGGACGGGCATCTGCTCGGCCGGAATGCGCGGAGGATGGTGGCCGGCGGGGTGCGGCGGCGGTGCGCTGAACGTACCGTTTCGCGCTGCCCGTGCGGCGGGCAGGGCACTGTGCCGGGTTGGGTGGTGCTGGGGCGGCACGGTGACGGGGGTGAGGGTCCAGGCCAGGGCGGCGCGGGTTCGGGCGGGGGCGAGGATGCGGGCGCTGGTGAGGAGGCTGGGCCGGGGCGGGGTGCGCAGGAGGGTGGGGCCGGCGGCGACGATGGCGTCGAGCTGGGCGCGGAGCAGGTCGGCCATGGTGTTCACGATGGTGGCGGGTCCGGGGTGCATTCCCCGGGTGAGGGCGGGCTGGGTCCCCCACTGGCGGGCCAGGCCGCTCAGGTGGGTGATCAAGCCGCTGACAGCGGGGCTCCAGCGCAGGTCTGCCAGGTCGCCTGCGGCTTTCGGGTAGCGGTCGAGGGCGTCGTCGGGCAGGAGAAGATCGCCCTGGGCGAGGTCGGCAGACAGGTCGGTGAGGATGTCGGTGAGCCGGACGCCGTCAAGGAACTCCTCATAGACCTCCTGGGTGTCCAGGCGCAGCGCCACGGGTACGCCGGCCTTGTCGAAGAGGTCGCGGACCTGGTCGAACCAGGGCAGCAGGTTGCTGCGGCCCCAGGCGCGCCAGGCGCTCCAGTCGGCGAAGCGCCGGCCATGGGCGTCGTCCCGGACCAGGGTCATCGCATCGTGCAGCTCGCTCAGGTCCAGGCGCCAGCGCAGCGCGGTGTCCACCAGCGCGTGACGGACCGGGTCCGTGCTGCTTCCGGTCGTCAGCTCGCGCTCCAGCGCGGTGAGCCACTGCTCGACTTGTACGGCCCGCTTGGCGGCAGGGACGGTGTGGTCGTCGGCCAGGTCGTCGATGGCGTTGGCCGCCGCCCACAGTGCCCAGCACGCCGGGCGCAGCGCAGCGGGCACCAGCTGGATCAGCGCGTACTCCGCCGGGTCCTGCACCTTTGTCTGCTGCCGACAGTACTGGTACGCCGCCTGCAGCGCTGGGTCATCGCCGATCACCGCCCGGGAAGACTTCGCCGGGCGCCGCGCCGGTGTCATCATTGCGGATTGCTGCTGGACCTGGGAGGTGTGTTCATCCGTGGCTGTCACATCGCGCCCAACGATGCCAACAGGTATCCGGTTGCGGCACAGTCGCGCACGTCACAGCAGGTCAGCGGTCTGCTGACGCCGGGTGGGCTGCTCCGGCACAGACACGCGCGGCGGCACGGTCAGGGTAGTGCGGGTGCGCCGGTGGAAGGCGAGCAGGCCAAGCAGAGCCGCCGCGGTGAACCAGGCCAGCTGCCAAAGCACATACCGGGGTACGGAGATGCTGGAGAAGCCCGCGGCGGTGGCCGCCTGCATGGCGCCGTAGGACGGCAGGAAGCGAGTGATGGTGCTGCCTGCACCGGAGCTCGTGATCGGGTTTTGCAGCAGAAGATCCACAATGCTGGTCATCACGATGGCGAACATGCCCTCGACCTCGCGGCGCAGCAGGGCACCGAAGCCGACTCCGAGCACGCCGTAAGTCAGTCCGGCGCAGAAGAACGCCGCGGTCAGCAGCACCGGCTGGCGGGGTGTCCAGGTCAGGCAGGTCACCGCAGTGGCGTATGCGGCGATCAGGGCGCAGGCGAAGCTGAGCGCGGTGACCTTCGCCGCGACCAGGTGTGTGCGGGGATAGCCGGCCATGGCCAGGCGCCGGTCGAAGCCGCTGCTGGTGAAGGTCGCGGCGAACATGAGGAAACCAGTGATCAGAGTGACGGCGTTGAGAGCGCCGCTGATCGCGGTGATCTCGTTGCCCCGAGGAGCCAGCAGTTCCCCGGTGGCCCGCAGTTGCAGACGGGCAGGGGTATCCGGCATCGCAGTGTGGGCCAGCAGCGTCCACACGGGCAGGAACAGGGCGATCAGCACCATGGCAAAGCGGTTGCGGGCGTGCTCCAACAGTGCATACCGCGTGGCCGTAGCGAGCAGCATCATCTGATTCCTCATGCCGCACCTGCCATCTGCGGCTGAAGCCGGCCACCGCTCAAACACCACAGCTCATCCAAACGCTCGGTGTCGTAGGCGAGGTGGGAGACCACCAGGACCGAACGCCCCCGGTCGCGCAGACGGCCCGCCAGGTCCCAGAACCGCAGGTAGGTGTCCCAATCGAACCCCTGGTACGGCTCATCCAGCAGCAGCACCTGCGGATCGTGCATCAACGCCAATGTGAGGTTCAGCTTCTGCCGCGTGCCGCCGCTGAGCACTGCGGCCCGCTCATCGGCGTACTCGGCCAGGCCGAGCACCTCCATTACCTCCTGGGCATGTCGCAGGTCATCCAGCCGGAACGCCGCTTGGAGGAAGGCGAGGTGCTGGCGCACTGTCAGCGCGTCGTTGAGCACCACCTGCTGGGGGCAGTACCCGAACCGGCCGTCGTGCCGAACCTGGCCACCGGACGGCCGCAGCTCCCCGGCCAGGATTTTCAGCAAGGTGGACTTGCCTGCACCGTTCTCTCCCACGATGCCGGCCAGTAACCCTTTCGGCAGTTGCAGATCGACTCCTCGCAGCACGCGCCGCTTCCCGTAGCAGCGGTGCACATCAATGACTTCCACCAGTACAACCCCAGCCCAGCACACTCGACGACGGTCATCCAAAGCGACAACGAATGCGTTGGGGGAGAGAAACGGGCACCCGTAAGAACGGATGCCTTCAAGCTCACCTCGTTCGCGCGTGCCGCCCTCCGGATGATGAGGTGGCACGGTGACCAACCACGATGAGGCGGCGGCTGTCCTACCGTTGACACTGGCTTGGGTGAGCCGGCAACTGGAGGTCGGCGAACGGATCGTCAGGACCGACGCGCTGCACGGCGGCATCACTGCCGAAATGCGCAGGCTGACCATCGGCACGCGGGACGGATGCACCCGTGACCTGGTGCTGCGGAGCTTCGTCGACCCGTTCTATGTGGGACACGCCGAGGACTGGCTGAACAGGGAGGCCGGCGCCCTGTCCCTGCTCACGGGGACCGGCGTGCCGGCACCTGGACTGGTCGCGGTTGATCCGACCGCCGCGCAATGCGAGTATCCATCGCTCCTGATGACATATCTGCCAGGCCGGACGGTCCTCGACGATGAGGGATTGGAGACACGCGTTCCTCTGCTGGCCCGTCAACTCGTGGCGATCCACGCGTTGCGACCCGCCGAGCGGCCCCGGGGGTATGTGGCGTTGACGACCGCCGACACCGTCGTGACTCCGAAGTGCGCCGACGCGGCGGCGTGGGCCGCGGCGATCGACGTGATCCGCAGGCCTGCGCCGGCCTATGAAGGGCGATTCCTGCACCGGGACTTCCAACCCGGCAACGTGCTGTTCGACGTGCAGCCCCCAAGGCCGACAGGTGCCCGGATCACCGGCGTCGTCGACTGGGCGGCTACCTCCTGGGGCCCGGCGGATCTCGATGTGGCGCACTGCTCCACCAATCTCGCGCTGCTGCACGGCCCGGCGTGGGGTCTGCGGTTCGCTGAGGCGTATGAGGAGGCCGGCGGGGTGCTGGCCACGGCCGCGAGCGATCGGCTGTACTGGCAAGTGCGGGACGGGCTGGCGTGCTCAGAAGAAGTGCAGCTGGTGGCGCAGCCATGGCGGGAGTCAGGGAGGACAGAGCTGACGACGCGAGCCGTGGAGGAGCGGCTGGATGCCTATGTCACCGCCCTGATGGAAGCGCTGGGCTGAGCCAAGGCGGTCCGGGGCGCGGCCCGGGCCTCATCGTTCACTGCTCAACCAAGCGGAGAATCGAGGTTCGGCAGCGGCGATGTCGTGATCGGCGGGCCACCTCAGCGGCATAGGCGGCTCTGACAGCGCCTGCGGCCCAGCGCTCGGCAGCGAACTGGCTGATGCCAAGGAGCCGCTGAAGGACAGCTGGGTCGGGGCTTGCCGTTCGGCGGCGTCAGCAGCATCCGTAGGCGGCGTTCGCCGGCGCATCGGCGGCAGAGACCGTAGTGGAAGAGCCTCTCGTCGACTCCGCCGGCGTGAACCGGAGTCCCTACTTCGGCGACAGCGTCAAGAGGATGTTCGACGACCAGGGCTCCGTCACCTGACGTCCATCGGATCGGTGTTCACCCCGCCGCACAGCCAGTAGCGTGGCGGGGTGAGCGCCGTTCCCGTACGGCTCCGCACTCGCCAAGGAGGTCGCCCCATGAAGCGCTCCGGCATCCGCGCCCTCGTCGTCACCGCAGGCGTCGCTGCGGCTGTGTCCACCGTCGTCGCACTCCGTCAGGACACGTCCGAGTCCCCCGCCTCTCCGCCTGAGTCCGGGGGCGGCACATCGACCTCCGAGGTTCAGCACGACCAGCGCGACGTAGAGGAGTACTGGACTGACCGCCGCATGGAGGAGGCTGAACCGGCACCCATGCCGCACGAGGAGTAACGACCTCTATCAGGGAGTCCCGTTGCCTGGTTCACCGGGGCTTGACCCGCCACGCAAGACTCAAACGCAACGGTGTTGAGTTTTAAGGGAGGGTGAGCTTGTCGGTTTGCATGGCCAGGCCCGATGCCAGACAAACGCTCCGCCAACTACCGCCCTAACCCTATGCTCGGGGTAGCAACGCTTTCGGGTGGCGGGGGGCACAGAGGTGAGCGACGGTTCTGATACGCAGAAATTCGCTACGGGCCTGGGGATCGCGGTGTCCGTGATCGCCGTCTTGGCTTTCTTCGGCATCACGAGTTTCGATGACCTGGTGAACGACAAGGACTCTGCCCGGTCCAAAGCTTGCGCCCTGGCAGTCGCTGCTCGCAATGTCCAGACGATCACTGTGACGTCAGAGGAATGGCAAGTGAATGCCCTGGCATATGCCGAGAGGTTGCTCACGGCTGCGGAGGCAACCGATGAGCCGGAGCTCCGCGGGAGGTTGCGCGAGTCGGTATACGCCCACCAGGACTGGGCGGCCACGCTACGAAGACAACAGAACAGCGCAGCAGCGCTGGAGAGGGTGCACGAGGCTGAGCGAAAGTGGACCGCGCTCTGCAAGGTCCCCTACTCGAAGTAAGATTGGGCGCTTGCCGCACTGCGGAAGTGACCACTGCATGCAACACGGCCGCACAGACAGCAGCTTGCACTCAGCTCGTCGAACCGCCCCACAGTGGGCTATCGGATCTCCGACCGAACCGGAACGGAGGCCCAGGTGATGTAACCGGCCTCATCTGCGCGGTACTGCCCCCGATCGTCGGCGAGGCGGCGGGCGGTTCCGGAAAGGTTCGGCGGCGGTCTCCCAGCTCCGCGGCTTCACCGGCGGTCCGCACGACGCCAGCGGAGCCCTGCGCGGGCCGGCGAAGGGCTCCGATGTCCCGTATAAACGTGCGAGCTAAGGCTTTGCCTGACGGTACGGTCGCTGGGTGGAGTCGAAGCGGTTGAACGAGTGCCCGTTGCACGGGGCCGGTGTGCGTCCTGATTACATGATCGGGCGGCGTCTTGAACGAGTACTTGCGTCGTGGCACCTGTACGGTACGGAGCCCCGGTCCGGCCCGCTGGATGTGTGGCTGATCGACAGTGAGCAGGCTGCCACTCACGTGACGACCGGGTCGGACTGGTGCCTCATCGTGGAGACATCGGTCCCCATTGAGGGATACGAGATGGCGGAGTGGGGCCGCGTTGAGGTGGCGCCGGTTCACGGCGAGACCCCGTTTGCGGACCATCTCGGCGAGACGGTCCGGGCGGTACGCGAAGAAACGGACCCGGACACCGGCCGGCTCGCGCTTGAGATCACCTTCGACTCCGGCCGTGTCCGATGCGAGACCTGGGCCGGGGATCTGCGCCTGTCCAGCAAGTGATCAGCGTGCCAGTACCAGCGGGAACCGTGTGAGGATCTCGCCGTGACTGGTGTGATCACGGCATCGCAGCCGTCCTGGATAGCCCCGTTCACCGCGCTGAGCACGCGGTGCTTCGGCAAGTTCGCTCCGTGACCCGACTGGAAGACCGTGCCTGCCGACGCGTCATCGCCGATCCCGCCTGCCCTTGACCAGTTGCGCGAGCACCCGCGGCTGGTGGCCGGGGAGGTACCGGGCCTGCTGGAACGGTTGGCGGAGGTGGCGGACCCGCGTGATCCGCGCGGGGTGCGGCATGCTCTGGCGGTCGTGCTCGCCCTGGCCGCCTGCGCGGTGCCGGCCGGGGCGACCTCGTTTCCGGCAGTCGGCGAATGAATCGCCGACGCGCCGCCCCACGTGCTGGAACAGCTGGGCCTGCGGCCCGATCCGCTCCTGCCGCGCCGCCTGGTGCTTTACGAATCCGCAGTGCGTCGGCTGCTGGCCCGGATCGACGGCGACGCGTTGGACCGGGCTGTCGGCCGCTGGCTCGCGGACGGCCGACAGCCGCCCGAGGCCGAAGGACTCCGGCGGCCTGCAACCAGAAGCACCTGCGCGCGCAGCTCAAGTCGCTTACCTGGAAGGACATCCCGCTTCAGGGCCGCGCCAGGGGCAAGGGTCACGGCCGCTCCGAGATCCGCCGGATCAAGGTCGCCACAGTGAACAAGCTGCTGTTCCCCGGAGCCCGGCAGGCCATCCAGATCAAGCGTCGCCGTACCGACCGCAAGACCGGCAAGACAACCATCAAGACCATTTACGCCGTCAACAGTCCGACTGCGGAGCAGGCCTCCCCGGCCCGACTCGCCCAACTGATCCGCGACCACTGGAGCATGGAGGCACTGCACCACATCCGCGACACCACCTTCGCCGAGGATGCCTCCCAGCTGCGGACCGGCAACGTACCCCGCGCGATGGCCACCTGGCGCAACCTCGCCGTCGGCGCGATGAAGCTGACCGGCGTCACCAATATCGCGGCCGGACTGCGGCACAACGCCCGTGACCCCCGAGGGCCCCTCGCACTCCTCGGCCTCGGCTGATCACAAACCGGACGTCATCCGACTACGCCGAAGCCCTGCTACGTCCGGCGGCACTGGGAGATCAAAAATCTCGAGCATCGCCCTCACAAAGCCGTCTGGCGTGAAGACGACCACGATTCGACATTCGTCGGGCTGGCGCTGGGATTGTCCCGACGTTCGACCGATGACGGAGCTGTGCCGTCGGCCATAAGGTCCGCGTAAACCTGTCACCCCGGCAGAAGGGGCGAACAAAGTCTCGTGCACCGTGTCCTGTCGAACCCCTCGTGTCCACGAGCACCACCTCGGGGCTGGAAAGTGCCGACCCCGTCCGGTTGATCCAGGTTCTGGAAGCACGGTAATGAACATATTCTCGCGTTTCGTTATCGCATGAGGGGCGGCGAGGGTCACGATTCGTGAGCACGTACTGGAATCTGACTTGGACTATGGCGGCGACGGAAAGACCGACACGATCGCGGCTGAAATCATCCGGCGAAAAGCTCCCCGTGATCACGACGCCAGTCAGTGCTAAAGCACGCTGGCCGCCGCGGAAACGAGTCGCAGTTGAAGGAGTACGGATGAGCCGAGATCTGCCTAAGAATTCACGATTCGGGTTTTCATGCACCGCTTAGGAGAGCTGTACATGTCTCATCCCCCCTCCGCGCGACCATTCCGCCGCAGGTCGCGTCCGGTAGCGTTGACCACACTGGTTGGACGTGTCTGCACGCTGATCGTGGCGCTCGCCGTCGCCGCACTCACGGTGATCGCTTTACCGGCCGCGGCCTCCACCTCTACCGCCTCCGCCTCCACCGCCTCAGCCCCCGCTACCTCCGCCAAGAATCCTGTCCCGACCGGGAAGGCCGCCGGCCCGACGTCGCCTGGCCGGCACCCCGCCAATCAGGTGTGCGACAAGCCGTCAAAAGCCGGTGAGATGTCGTGCTTCGCCATGGTCCGCACCGACGTCGTCAAGGCGAAGGGTCTCCAGGCTGATGACGCTCCGGCCGGATTCGGTCCGGCCGACCTGCAGAGCGCGTACAACCTGCCCTCTACCGGATCCACTGAGACCGTCGCCGTCGTGGCTGCGTACGACAACCCGAAAGCCGAGGCGGACCTGGCGGTCTACCGTCAGCAGTACGGGCTGCCGCCGTGCACCACGGCCAACGGCTGCTTCAAGAAGATCGACCAGCGCGGCGCCACCAACTATCCGGCAACGAACTCCACGTGGGCCTCGGAGATCGCACTGGACATCGCCATGGTCAGCGCGACATGCCCGACGTGCAAGATCCTGCTGGTCGAGGCCGACGACCCCGCCCTCAAGAACCTCGGCCCGGCCGTGAACCAGGCGGTCGCCCAAGGAGCCAAGTACATCTCCAACAGCTGGGGCAGTACCGAGTCTTCCACCGAGCTCCAGAACGAAGCCTACTTCGACCACCCCGGTGTCGCGATCACCTTCGCCACCGGTGACAGCGGTCACCGTGTCGCGTACCCGGCTGCGTCGCAGCATGTGACGGCGGTCGGGGGCACTTCGCTGTTCAAGGACACTTCTACCGCCCGTGGTTGGACCGAGAGCGCATGGAATTTGGCGGGCAGCGGCTGCTCGAGGTACGTGCCCAAGCCGTCTTTCCAGCAGGACACCGGCTGCGCGCGCCGTACGACCGCGGATGTGTCCGCGGTCGCGGACCCGAGCACCGGTGTCGCGGTCTACGACGGCGGCTGGAGGGTTTTCGGCGGCACCAGCGCGTCCGCCCCGATCATCGCCGCGGTCTACGCGCTGGCCGGGACGCCGGAGGCGGGTTCGGCGCCCAACTCCTACCCGTACACTGCCCAGCCCTCCGCGCTGAATGATGTGACGTCCGGGAGCAACGGAAGTTGCACGCCTGGGTACCTGTGCAACGGAGGGCCGGGGTATGACGGGCCGACCGGGCTCGGCACCCCGAACGGGCTCGCGGCGTTCCGCTCCACGCCCGCCGGGCCGCGCGGCACTGTCGCGGGTACGGTGACCGACGGCACGGCTCCGCTGGCGGCGGCCAAGGTCACCGTGGGTGACGTCACGGCGATGACGGACAAGCAGGGGCGCTACAGCCTGACCGCGCCACCGGGAACCTACGACATCAGCGCGAGCAAGTTCGGGTACGGCACCAAGACCGTTTCAGGTGTCGCGATCGCTGACGGGCAGACGGTGACCGAGGACTTCGCGCTGAGCGCGAAGTCGCGTGTCAGCGTCACCGGCACGGTCCATGACGGTTCCGGTCACGGCTGGCCGCTGTATGCGACGGTGCGGGTCAAGGGCGAGCCGACAGCGGTTGCCTACACCGACCCGAAGACAGGGAAGTACACGCTGAGTGTGCCCGTCTCCGGCACCTACACGTTGCAGGTCGACCCGGTGTATCCGGGTTATAAGCGTAACTCTCAGGATGTGCAGGTGGGTTCGGCAGATGTGACGCATGACGTCAACGCGTCGGTCCACCAGGCGACCTGCACTGCCGCCGGGTACGGCTTCCAGTACCACGGCACCACCGAGTCCTTCAACGGCGGCACCAAGCCGGCGGGCTGGACCGTCGACGACAAGGTTGGCAACGGCCAGACCTGGCTGTTCAAGGACCCCCGCAATGTCGGCAACAGGACCGGCGGGTCCGGCGACTTCGCCGTCCTCGACAGCGACTACTACGGCCGCACCAGTTCACAGGACAGCTCGCTGATCAGCCCGGTCATGGACTTCAGCCAGCAAACCCAACCGGTCCTGACCTTCCACTCCGACTACAACGGCATCGGGTCCCAGACCGGAGACGTCGATCTCAGCGTCGACGGCGGCCAGACGTGGAAGACCCTCTGGCACCACACCAACGACAGAGCCTGGGGACCGCGGACCGAGGTCGTGGACCTGTCCCAGGCCGCCGGCAAGGCCAGCGTCCAGGTGAGGTTCCACTTCACCGCCAACTGGGGCCTGTGGTGGCAGGTCGACGACGTCCTGCTCGGCAGCCGCACCTGTGACCCGCTGCCGGGCGGCCTGATCGTCGGCCGGGTGACCGACAAGAACACCGGGGCCGGAATCAACGGCGCCACGGTGACCTCGGCCGACAAGCCCACCGCGAAGACGACGTCGGCGGCGACGCCGAACAACCCGAGGCTGGGCGACGGCTTCTACTGGATGTTCTCCTCGCTCACCGGGGAACACAAGTTCTCCGCCGAGGTGGGGCGCTACTACAGCCCACAGGACATCACGGTCAACGTGGCCCCGGACCAGGCAACGGACGGCACGTTCGCCCTGCCCGCACCCCGGCTCGCGGTCAGCCCGGCCCAGCTCAGCACGACCGTCGACTGGCAGGGCCAGGCCGGCTCCACCATGACCCTGAAGAACACCGGAACCGCCCCGCTGACCGCCAAGATCGGCGAGTGGCCGGGCGTCAACCAGCCCGCCGCGCAGCCCGCCGCGGCGCAGCAAGGTGCTCCGCTGCAGAGGGTGAAGGGAGATTACAGTCCCCTGCCGTTCCAGCCCGGCAAGACCACGCGGACAGCGACCGCCAAGCCGTCGGTGACGCCGTACGCGGCGCCGTGGACGACGGTGGCCGACTACCCCATGGAGATCATGGACAACGCCGTGGCGACCGTCGGCGGCAAGGTCTACTCGGTCGGCGGATTCGACGGCACGACCTACGTCGACAAGGCCTACCGATACGACGCGAGTGCCCAGGCGTGGAGTGCTCTGCCGAATCTGAGCGTCGCCCGGGATGCTCCGCAGGCGGCCTCCTACGGTGGCAAGCTCTACGTCTTCGGCGGCTGGGGCCTGGACGGGCGGCCGGTGGCCAAGACCGAGATCTACGACCCGGCGCGCGGTACCTGGTCCACGGGCGCCGACAACCCGAAAGCGTACGACGCCGCCGGCGTGGCCGTGCTGGGCGACAAGATCTACATCGTCGGTGGCTGCCTGGGCAGCATCTGCGCCAATGCGGATGTGCAGGTCTACGATCCTGCGGCGAACTCCTGGAGTTCGGGCCCGGCGTATCCGGAGCGGATCGCCTGGCTCGGCTGCGGTGCCATCGAGGACAAGCTGTACTGCGCGGGCGGGTGGAATGGCATCGGCAGCACGCACGCCTACAGCTACGACCCGGAATCCGCCAAATGGACTCGCGTCGCTGACCTGCCGATCGAGCTGTGGGGGATGGGCTCCTCGGTGTCAGCCGGCAAGCTCCTCGTGTCCGGTGGCGTGACCGACCACTCCAGCGTGCTCACCAACCAGGGCTTCGCCTACGACCCGGAAGCCGATGCCTGGGCCGCGCTGCCCAACTCAAACAACACTCTCTACCGCAGCGGCTCCGCCTGCGGCTTCTACAAGATCGGTGGTTCCGCCGGAAGAAACTACGGTTCTACGAATGCGGAGCTGTTGCCCGGCAATGACCAGTGCACCGCCACGGGTGATGTCCCCTGGCTCTCACTGGACAAGACCGAGGTGACGATCCAGCCGGGCGAGAGCGTTGACGTCAACGCGAGTTTCAACGCGAACATCGCCGAGATCACCCAGCCGGGCACGTACGCCGCGCAGCTCACGATCGGCGCGAAGACCCCGTACGGGGCGGCCCCTTCGGTGCCGGTGGCGCTCACGGTGAACCCGCCCAAGACCTGGGGAAAGATCACCGGGACGGTTACCGGGGTCGGCTGCACCGGCACGTCGGCGCCACTGACCGGAGCGACCGTGCAGATCACGTCGAAGACGGCGAGCTACACACTGAAGACCGACCGGAACGGTAAGTACGTGTTCTGGCTCGACGTCAGGAACAACCCGCTCACGGTGACCGCGTCCAAGGACGGCTGGGAGCCGCAGACCCGATCGGTCGAGATCAGGGCGGGTAAGGCGACCACGGCCGACTTCTCTCTCAAATACATGTGCACCTGACCTGGCGCTCTGTGCGGGCCGGGCCCGGCCCCGGCCCGCACAGACGGGCGACCCGAACCCGTTATCCGGCAGAGGGGGCGAATAAAGTCTCGTGCGCCGTGCCTTGTTGAACTTTTCGTTTTCCCGAGCACCGCCTCGGGGCTGGAAGGTCCCGTCCTCGTCCGGTTGATTCATCTTCTGGAAGCACGGTAATGAGCACATGTTTGACGTTTCGTCATCACATACGGAGCGACGACGGCCGTGGTATCCGGTCTCCAGCCGGTGACGGCTACTCAGGCACGGACACTGCCGGCCCCATCGTCGAAAGCGGCCTCATGCGGCCCGTGTTCTCCTGCAAGGATGCGATTCGTCAGCACGTGCTCGTGAAACCTGCCGTGGACAGTGACGGCGACGGAATTCCCGATGTGGTCGCGGCCGGCATCATCCGGCCGAAAGAGACCGAGTGGAGCCTCCAGCTCCCCGTGATCACGGACTTCAGTCCGTACTACAGCACGCTGGGCCGCGGAATCGAGTCGCGGTTGAAGAAGTGCGGCTGAGCCGAGATCTGTCTGATGAAGAATTCACGATTTGGGTTTGCACGCACCCGTAGGAGATGTACATGTCTCATCCCCCCTCCGCGCAACCAACCCGCCGCAGATCGAGTCCGCTCGCGTTGACCACGACGGTCATGTCACGTACCCGGCGCACCCTCAGGTGCGCGGCCGCGGTCACCGTTGCGGCCCTGACGCTTGGCGTCGGTCCGGCGCTGCCCGCGACGGCGGCGAGCCAGACCGAAGGTACGATCGAGAACGCGGGCGCGCCCGGTGCCATCAAGGATCGGTACATCGTGATCCTCGGCAAGGGAGCCGACGCCGACTCGCGCAAGGGCAAGGATCTGGCCGCCAAGTACGGTGCCAAGGTCAAGAGGACCTACGACACGGCGCTCAACGGCTACGCCGTCGAGCTGACGCAGAAGCAGGCCAAGCGGTTCGCCGCCGACCCGGCCGTGGAGTCGGTCGTGCAGGACGCGGTCGTCAAGGCGAGCGGCACTCAGCCCGATCCGCCCTCCTGGGGGTTGGACCGGATCGACCAGCCGGCCCTGCCGCTCGACAGCAGCTACACCTACGCGGGCACGGCGGGCAGTGGAGTCACGGCGTACGTCATCGACACCGGTGTGCGCATCAGCCACGAGGAATTCGGCGGCCGCGCCGGCTACGGGTACGACTTCGTGGACGGCGACGGCGACGCCGAGGACGGCCACGGCCACGGCACGCACGTCGCCGGCACGGTCGCGGGCTCGTCGTACGGTGTGGCCAAGGCGGCCAAGATCGTCGCGGTACGCGTGCTCGACGACAACGGCTCCGGCCCCATCTCCGGCGTCATCGCGGGCGTGGACTGGGTGACCGCCAACGCCGTCAAGCCCGCGGTGGCCAACATGAGCCTTGGTGGCAGCGCCAACACGGCGCTGGACACCGCTGTCCGCAACTCCATAGCCTCCGGGGTCACCTACGCCGTGGCGGCGGGCAACGAGAGCACCGATGCCAGCAGCGGGTCCCCGGCCCGCGTGGCCGAGGCCCTCACCGTCGGCGCCACAAACGACCGCGATGCCCGCTCCGGCTTCTCCAACTACGGCAGCGCGTTGGATATCTTCGCGCCCGGGTCATCCATCACGTCGGCGTGGTCCACCGACGACACCGCCACCCACACCATCAGCGGCACCTCGATGGCGTCTCCGCACGTGGCTGGAGCGGCCGCGCTCTACCTGGCGGACAACTCCGCCGCCACCCCGTCGCAGGTCGCAGGGGCGCTGACCTTCTCAGCCACCACCGGAGTGGTGACCGCACCGGGCACCGGTTCCCCCAACCTGCTGTTGAACGTCTCGGCGCTCTTTTCCGGGCCGCGCGGCACCGTCACGGGTACCGTCACCGACGGCACCGCTGCGTTGGCGAAGGCCAGGGTCACCGTGGGTGACGTCACGGTGCTGACGGACGAGCAGGGGCGCTACAGCTGGACCGTGCCACCGGGAACGTATGACGTGAGCGCGAGCAAGTTCGGGTACGCCACCAAGAACGTTTCGGGTGTCGCTGTCGGCGACGGTCAGACGGTGACCGAGGACATCTCGCTGACCGCGAAGCCCCGCGTGAACGTCACCGGTGCGGTCCATGACGGTTCCGGTCACGACTGGCCGCTGTACGCGACCGTACGGGTCAAGGACGAGCCGACGGCCGTCGCCTACACCGACCCCAAGACCGGGCGGTACACCCTGAGCGTGCCCGCCGGGGACACCTACCCTCTGCAGGTCGACCCGTTGTACCCGGGTTACCAGCCGGACTCGCAAGACGTGCAGGTGGATTCGGCGGATGTGACGCATGACGTCAACGTGCCGGTCGACCAGACGACCTGCACGGCAGCCGGCTACGCCTACGCCGGCACCACCGAGTCGTTCGACGGCACCACGGCGCCGTCGGGCTGGACCGTCGATGACAAGGTCGGCAACGGCCAGACCTGGGTGTTCAACGACCCCGGCAGACGCTTCAACAGGACCGGCGGGTCCGGCGGCTTCGCCATCGTCGACAGCAGTTACCACAGTTGGGGACAGACGCAGGACACCTCGCTGATCAGCCCGGTTATGGACTTCAGCCAGCGGACCCACCCGTCCCTGCACTTCCGCACCGACTACTGGGGCTACACGAACCAGACCGCGGACGTCGATCTCAGCGTCGACGGCGGCCGGACGTGGACCACCGTCGGGTCCCCCGTCGGCAAGCTCCGGGGGCCGCGGACCGAGGTCGTGGACCTGTCCCAGGCCGCCGGCCAGACCAACGTCCAGATACGGTTCCACTTCACCGGCAGCGAGGGCAGGTGGTGGCAGGTCGACGACGTCTTCCTCGGCGACCGCACCTGTGAGCCGGTACCGGGGGGCCTGGTCGTCGGCCGGGTGACCGACAAGAACACCGGAGCCGGCATCAACGGCGCCACGGTGACGTCAGCCGACAGGCCCGCGCAGAAGACGACCGCGGCTGCGACGCCGGACGACCCGAACCTGGGCGACGGCTTCTACTGGATGTTCTCCTCGCTCACCGGGAAGCACACGTTCACCGCCACGGCGAGGCACTACAGCGCACAGGACGTCACCGCCACCCTGGCCCCGAACCAGGCAACGGACGGCGGCACGTTCGCGCTGCCCGCACCCCGGATCGCGGTCAGCCCGGCCCAGCTCAGCAAGACCGTCGACTGGCAGGGCCAGGCCAGCTCCACCATGACGGTGAAGAACACCGGAACCGCCCCGGTGACCGCCAAGATCGGTAAACAGCCGGGCGGCTACCAGCCCGCCGCGGCGCAGCAGGGTGCTCCGCTGCAGGAAGTGAAGGGAAACTACAGCCCCCTGCGGTTCCGGCCAGGCAAGACCACGCAGACGGCGACCAATCCGTCGGTGACGCCGTACGCGGCGCCGTGGACCGCGGTGGCCGACTACCCCGTACGGATCATGGACAACGCCGCGGCGACCATCGACGGCAAGGTCTACTCGGTCGGCGGAACCGACGGCATGGCCAGCCTCGACAAGGCCTACGTCTACGACCCGGAAGTCCAGGCGTGGAGTGCCCTGCCGGACCTGAGCGTTGCCCGGATGGCGCCGCAGGCTGCCGCCTACGGCGGCAAGCTCTACGTCTTCGGCGGCTGGGGCGAGGGCGGGATTCCGGTGGCCACGACCGAGATCTACGACCCGGCGACCGGTGCCTGGTCCACCGGCGCCGACAACCCGAAACCGTACGCCGGCGCCGGCGTGACCGTGCTGGGCAGCAAGATCTACATTGTCGGCGGCTGTGACACCGCCTGCGGCAAGACCAATGTGCAGGTGTACGACCCGACGGCGAACTCCTGGAGTTCGAGCACGGCGTATCCGCAGCCGATCTCCTGGCTCGGCTGCGGCGCCATCGGAGACGGGCTGTACTGCGCGGGCGGGACGGTGTCGGTCAAGGGCAACACTGAGCACGCCTACAGCTACGACCCGGCATCCGAAGACTGGACTCCTGTGGCCGACCTGCCGATCGACGTGTGGGCGATGGGCTACTCGGTGGCAGACGGCAAGCTCCTCCTGTCCGGCGGCGTGACCAACGGCCAGAGCACGGTCACCAACCGGGGCTTCGCCTACGACCCGGGTTCCGATACCTGGACCGCGCTGCCCAACTCCAACTACCCCGTCTTCCGCGGCGGCTCCGCCTGCGGCTTGTACAAGATCGGAGGCTCCCTCGGAGGGTGGACCGGGGTCACCACGAACTCCGAGCTGCTGCCCGGCTATGGCCAGTGCGGCGCCTCAACCGATGTCCCCTGGCTGTCGGTGGACAAGACCGAGGTGACGCTTCAGCCGGGCGAGAGCGTCGACGTCAACGTGAGCTTCAACGCGAACATCGCCGAGATCACCCAGCCGGGCACGTTGGCCGCGCGGCTCACGATCGGTGCGAAGACCCCGTACGGGGTCGCGCCGGTGCCGGTGACGTTTGCGGTGAACCCGTCGAAGACCTGGGGAAAGATCACCGGGACGGTCACCGGAGTCGGCTGCACCGGCACGTCGGGGCCACTGACCGGAGCGACCGTGCAGATCACCTCGAAGACGGCGAGCTACACGCTGAAGACCGACCAGAGCGGTCATTACGTGCTCTGGCTCGACGTCAGCGACAGCCCGCTCACGGTGGTCGCGGCCAAGGACGGCTGGGCGCCACAGACCCAATCGGTCAAGGCCAAGGCGGGTAAGGCAATCACAGCCGACTTCTCTCTCAAAACCGACCGCACCTGCACCTGATGTGACGCCCCGTGCGGGCCGGGCCCGGCCCCGGCTCGCACGGACAGGTCGCGGTCCCCGCCACCGATCCGATGGCGGGGCCGCGACCTGGCCGGGGCAGTCGGCCCGGCGCTGGGATTGTCCCGACTTTCGGCCGATGACGGAGCTGTGCCGCCGGCCAAAAGGTCCGCGTAAACCTGTCATCCGGCAGAAGGGACGGACAAAGTCTCGTGCACCGTGTCCTGTTGAACTCCTCGTCTCCACGAGCGCCATCTCGGGGCTGGAAAGTGACGAATCCGTCCGGTTGAACAGCTGAAGAAGTGAGCCGAGATCTGCCTGATCTAAGAATTCACGATTCGGGTTTGCATTCCTGTAGGAGAGGTGTACATGTCCTATTCCCCCTCCGCTCAACCATCCCTCTATAGATCGCGTCCGCTTACGTTGATCACGACGGTCGGACGCCTCTGTGCGCTGAACGTGGTGCTCGCCGTCGCCTCAGAGGAGCTTTGATGCGAGTGATTGCACGTACCCGGCGCGCCCTCAGGGGCGCGGCCGCGGTCACCGTCGCAGCCCTGGCGCTTGGCGTCGGTCCGGCGCTGCCCGCGACGGCGGCGAGTCAGACCGAAGGTACGATCGAGAACGCGGGCGCGCCCGGTGCCATCAAGGATCGGTACATCGTGATCCTCGGCAAGGGAGCCGACGCCGACTCGCGCAAGGGCAAGGATCTGGCCGCCAAGTACGGTGCCAAGGTCAAGAGGACCTACCACACGGCGCTCAACGGCTACGCCGTCGAACTGACGGAGAAGCAGGCCAAGCGGTTCGCCGCCGACCCGGCCGTGGAGTCGGTCGTGCAGGACCAGGTCGTCAAGGCCACCGGCACCGACCCGACCGGCACTCAGCCCAAACCGCCCTCCTGGGGGCTGGACCGGATCGACCAGCCAGCCCTGCCGCTCGACAACAGCTACACCTACGCGGGTACGGCGGGCAGCGGAGTCACGGCCTACATCCTCGACACCGGTGTGCGCATCAGCCACCAGGACTTCGGCGGCCGCGCCAGCTACGGGTACGACGCCGTGGACGGCGACGACAAAGCCGAGGACGGCCACGGCCACGGCACGCACGTCGCCGGCACGGTCGCGGGCTCGTCGTACGGTGTGGCCAAGGCGGCCAAGATCGTCGCGGTACGCGTGCTCAACAACAACGGCTCCGGTTCCACCTCCGGCGTCATCGCGGGCGTGGACTGGGTGACCGCCCACGCCGTCAAGCCCGCGGTGGTCAACATGAGCCTCGGCGGATTTGCCGACACGGCGCTGGACACCGCCGTCCACAACTCCATAGCCTCCGGGGTCACCTACGCCGTGGCGGCCGGCAACGACAACGTCGATGCCGCCACTTCGTCTCCGGCCCGCGTGACCGAGGCCCTCACCGTCGGCTCCACCACCAGCGGCGACGCCCGCTCCAGCTTCTCCAACTACGGCAGCACGGTGGACATCTTCGCGCCCGGGTCAGCCATCACGTCGGCGACGAACACCAGCGACACCGCCACCCACACCCTCAACGGCACCTCGATGGCGTCCCCGCACGTGGCCGGAGCAGCCGCGCTCTACCTGGCGGACAACCCCACCGCCACCCCATCGCAGGTCGCAGGGGCGCTGACCTCCGCAGCCACCACCGGAGTGGTGACCGCCCCGGGCACCGGTTCCCCCAACCTGCTGTTGAACGTCCAGGATTTCCGTTCCGGGCCGCGCGGCACCGTCACGGGTACCGTCACGGACGGCACTGCTCCGCTGGCGGAGGTCAAGGTTACCGTCGGTGACGTCACGGCCATGACGGACAAGCAGGGGCACTACACCCTGACCGCGCCACCGGGAACCTACGACATCAGCGCGAGCAAGTTCGGGTACGGCACCAAGACCGTTTCAGGTGTCGCGATCGCTGACGGGCAGACGGTTACCGAGGACTTCGCGCTGAGCACGAAGTCGCGCGTCAACATCACCGGCACGGTCCTTGACGGTTCCGGTCACGGCTGGCCGCTGTATGCGACCGTGCGGGTCAAGGACGAGCCGACGGCAGTCGCCTACACCGACCCCAAGACGGGGAAGTACACGCTGAGTGTGCCCGTTTCCGACACCTACACCCTGCAGGTCGACCCGTTGTATCCGGGTTACAAGCAGGACTCTCAGGCTGTGCAGGTGGGTTCGGCGGATGTGACGCATGACGTCAACGCGTCGGTCGACCAGGCGACCTGCAGCGCGGCCGGGTACGGCTTCCGCTCCGCCGGCCCCACCGAGTCCTTCGACGGCACCACCGCGCCGGCGGGCTGGACCGTCAACGAGAGGCTCGGCAACGGCCAGACCTGGGTGTTCAACGACCCAGGTCAGCGCGGCAACAAAACCGGCGGGTCCGGCGGCTTCGCCGTCATCGACAGTGCGCGATACGGCTCCGACAAGTCACAGGACAGCTCGCTGATCAGCCCGGTGATGGACTTCAGCCAACGAACCCACCCGGTCCTGAGGTTCCGCACCGACTACTACAGCCTCCCGGGCCAGACCGGGGACGTCGATCTCAGCGTCGACGGCGGTCAGACGTGGAACAACGTGTGGCACCACACCACCGACGACGTCCGGGGGCCGCAGACCGCGGGCGTGGAACTGCCCCAGGCCGCCGGTAAGGCCAACGTCCAGGTGAGGTTCCACTTCACCGCCAGCTTCGGGCGGTGGTGGCAGGTCGACGACGTCTACCTCGGCGACGGCGCGTGCGACCCGGTACCGGGCGGCCTGGTCCTCGGCCGGGTGACCGACAAGAACACCGGAGCCGACATCAACGGCGCCACGGTGACCTCGGCCGACAAGCCTGCGGAGAAGACGACCTCGGCGGCGACGCCGAACGACCCGAACCTGGGCGACGGCTTCTACTGGATGTTCTCCTCCCTCACCGGGAAGCACACCTTCTCCGCCACGGCCCAGAACTCCTACAGCCCAGAGGACATCACCGTCGACGTGGCCCCGAACCAGGCAACGGACGGCACGTTCGCCCTGCCCGCACCCCGGATCGAGGTCCCGGCCCAGCTCAGCAAGACCGTCGACTGGCAGGGCCGGGCCAGCTCCACCATGACCTTGAAGAACACCGGAACCGCCCCGGTGGCCGCCCGGATCGGTGAGCAGCCGGGCGGCCACCAGCCCGCCGCGGCGCAGCAGGGTGCTCCGCTTCAGGAAGTGAAGGGAAAGTACAGCCCCCTGCGGTTCCGGCCCGGCAAGACCGCGCAGACGGCGGCCGCGAAGTCGTCGGCGACGCCGTACTCGGCACCGTGGACGACGGTGGCCGACTACCCCGTACCGGTCATGGACAACGCCGTGGCCACCGTCGGCGGCAAGGTCTACTCGGTCGGCGGAACCGACGGCAATGCCACTTACAACAAGGCCTACGTCTACGACCCGGGCGCCCAGGCGTGGAGTGCCCTGCCGAACCTGAGCATCGCCCGTGCGGCGCCGCAGGCTGCCACCTACGGTGGCAAGCTCTACGTCTTCGGTGGCTGGGACACGGACGGGCAGCCGGTGGACAAGACCGAAATCTACGACCCGGCGACCGGTGCTTGGTCCGCCGGCACCGACAACCCGAAACCGTACGCCGGCGCCGCCGTGACCGTACTGGGCAGCAAGATCTACATCATCGGCGGCTGCACGCTCGACGACTGTAGCGGGACGGACGTGCAGACGTACGACCCGGCCTCGAACACCTGGAGTTCGGGCGCGGTGTATCCGGAGCCGGTCTCCTGGCTCGGCTGTGGCGCCATCGCGAACAAGCTGTATTGCGCGGGCGGGGCGACCGAGGCCGGCACCGTCAAGCACGCCTACAGCTACGATCCGTCGTCACACAGTTGGACCGCCGTTGCCGACCTGCCGATCGACCTGTGGGGTATGGGCTACTCGGCGGCAGACGGCAAGCTCCTCGTGTCCGGCGGCGTGACCGACGGCTTGAACACGATCACCAACCAGGGCTTCGCCTATGACCCGGGCTCCGACACCTGGACCGCGCTGCCCAACTCCAACAACTCCGTCTACCGCGGCGGCTCCGCCTGCGGTTTCTACAAGATCGGAGGTTCCCCCGCAGGGCGGGACGCCGCCAAGAATTCCGAGCTGCTGCCCGGCTATGGCCAGTGCGTTGCAGTCCCCTGGCTCTCGGTGGACAAGGCCGAGGTGACGATCCAGCCGGGCGAGAGCGTTGACGTCAACGTGAGTTTCCATGCGGACGTCGCCGAGATCACCCAGCCGGGCACGTTCACCGCGGAGCTCACGATCGGGGCGAAGACCCCGTACGGGGCAATCCCGTCGGTGCCGGTAGCCCTCACGGTGAACCCGCCGAAGACCTGGGGAAAGATCACCGGGACGGTCACCGGAGTCGACTGCACCGGCACGCCCGCGCCACTGAGGGGAGCAACTGTGCAGATCACCTCGAAGACGGCGAGCTACACCCTGAAGACCGACGAGAACGGTAAGTACGTGCTCTGGCTCGGCGTCAGCAATAACCCGCTCACGGTGATCGCGGCCAAGGACGGCTGGGCGACGCAGACCCGATCGGTCAAGGTGTCGAAGGACATGGCGACCATGGCCGACTTCTCTCTCAAACCCGACCACAGCTGCACCTGATGTGACGCTTCGTGCGGGCCGGGCCCGGGCCCGGCCCCCGGCCCGCACGGACAGGTCGCGGCCCCGCCACCGATGGCGGGGCCGTCGCCCTTCTCCGCCGCCCGTCTGCGGCGCGGGGCAGCGGGGCGTCGCCGGACTGGGGGTTCAGTCGGCAGGCCGGTAGCGGCCGGTGAATCGCGCGAGTTTCAGTCCGAGGTGCAGGCAGAGACGTTCGTTGCCGTCTTTGAGGTTGGCGCCTGCCAAGTTCTCAAAACGCTGAATGCGGTAGTACAGCGACGTGCGATGCAGCTTCAGGCGTTTGGAGGTCGCGAGTGCGTTTCCGGAGAGATCAAGGTAGGTCTCCAGTGTCTGAAGCAGAGGCAGCGCCTCCGGATCGGTGAAAAGCCGCTCGAGCCCGGGATGAAGCACGAGCTCGCCGAGGTCTTGACTGAACAGTTGCGCGAGTACCCGGTAGATGCCGAGCTGGGACCATCGGGCAATCCGGCTCACGTCGGGCATGGAAGCAGCGATACGAGCGGCTTGGTCGGCCTCGAGATAGGAGTCCCGTGCCTGCGCCAACTCCGACCGTGGCTGTCCGATGCCGATCACGGATGACGACACCTGCTCGAGTCCGGACATCGCAGCCTGCAGAGCGTGGTCGAGGTGGGACGCACAGAGGTCCACCGTCAGCTCGTCGACCTCCCCCTCCGTGCCGAAGAGAAGCAACCCGTCGCTGTGAGAGACAAGGTGGACGGCGTGTCTTGCGGGCAGCCAGTAGCGGGTATTGACGAGTGCATGTTCGAGAGCGAGTCGCACCTGGGCATCCGGCTCGGCATCGGGGGTGAGCACCGGCCGGGCCACCAGCACGACGACACCGAGGCAGGGGTCGAAGTGTCCGCAATCGATGAGGGTGCGCGCAGCATCGGACTGGACATCGCTGCCGCAAAGCAGCAGGTTCCTGATCGCCTCTGTTTCCCGGTTCGACGCGAGTTCGCCGGCCAGCACCTCACGATGAAGCGCAAAAGCGAAGTCCTGGGCGGCGGTTTCGGCCAGCGCGATCTGCTCCGAGCTCATCGACTCGTCGGCATCGATGAGCCACAGATACCCCAGGAGAAGGTCGTGGTGCCGGATCGGTATGCATACCCGCGGCAGCATGCCGAGCGAGACGTTGTGGGGAATGCGGACCGGGTGTCGCGCCTTGGCCAGCTCGAACTGTCGCAGCCATGCCAGCACCTCGGCAGATACGCAGCGCTGCAGAATCGAAGCATGGCGCACCGCGTCGGGCAGCTCGCTGTGCGGGCTGTAGACCACCAGCCGCTGCAGGCGGTCCTCGACGGTCGCCGGGCGTGACAGCTTGGTCGCCAGCGAGTCAACGAGGTGCTGGAGCACCGGGTACATTGAACACCTCCGGGGCAGTGCAGCCGTGCTGGTCGTCGAGCACTCCGGCGCTCGGTGCCACGGGCGTGACAACGCTTCCTGCGCTCGTCGAATTCTCCGGATCGATCGTGATCGGCGGCGGCGCTCGCCGCGGTTGCCGGAAGACGGAGCCGGGTTGGGGCGTCAAGCCTCCTGAGATGCCGTTCTTTCGCTTTCGCCGTGAATATGGTGTGGCGGATGCACGAGCGCCTTCTACTCGTCGCGACAAAGAATGTTCTTGCTGTATCGAACAAATGCTCAGGCTTGCCAGGGGCCGAGGCAACTGATGGGCAGTGACGTATTTCTTCCATGCCGCAAACCCGCCACACCACTCGGCCCGGACAACCGGCGGGGAATGCCGGGTGGGTGACAAGGCCTCGGACATCGGGCACGGTATCGCCGACGGGGCGAAGAAGCTGGGCAGCGCCCTCAACCCGTTCGACTAGCGAGGGAAAGACATGCACACGACCATCAGCCCGTTCACGCTCGAGTACTGGAAGGAGAAACAGCCTGCCGGACGCACGAAGGTCGGCTGGCGGGGCACTTCTCCGGAGCTGGGCGACATCCGGGTGGTGTACCCGGCGGGTCGGGACATGCCGAACGTGATCGTCACGGATGTGCGCGGTGGTCTGATCCCCACGGCCACGTTCGAGACGCGTGGCATGCACACGGACGTCGTGTCGATGCCGACCCTTAACCGCGCGACGCTCCGGGTGGGCGACGGGCTCGTGCGGATGAGCCGGAACCGGTGGGCGCCTACGCACCGCGGGCGCTCCCTGCACATGACGTATCTGGGCGACACGTACACGCTCACGGCGATCAACCGCCGGGCGTACAAGCTGTCCCGGCAGCCCGACGCCGAAGACCCCGGTGTCGTCATCACGGTGCGGCAGTCGGGCGTCGGAGGCGGCAGGAAGGTGACCGTGCAGGCGGCGGGCCGGGTCCTGCCCGCCGACGTCTCACTCGCGGCTCTCTTCTCCGGAGTTGACCGGTCCGTGCTCACGCGGCGCGGCGCCGTACGGGCGGGCTTCTCGAGGATCTTCAGTTTCTGGGCCGAGTCCCAGGCCTGAGCGACTATCAAGTGAGTGTGTATGCCTTCGTTCGACGTTTCCCGCTCCCGCTTCCGGCTGGCCGACGAGCATGTGATCGTGCTCTCCGAGCCGGCGGCAGGCGGCGAGGTGCCCGACGAGTTCGCGGCGGCCAGGAAGGAGCTGCTGGACTGCGGTCTGATCGATGAGGACGGGAAGCTGTCCCCTCTGCTGCTGCCGCTGATGAAGACGGTCCTCACCTCGGAGGTGGTCATCTCGTTGGAGGCCGCCGGCTGGCAGGGCAAGCTGCACCACGGCATGCTCATTGGCGAGGAGCACGTCTTCGCGCACGAGGCTTGGCCGGGCGTGACCGAGGCCGAGTACGCGCGGCTTCGCCGTCTGGGACTGCGGCCCCCTCGGCTACTGGCTGCGGGAGCTGCCCACCGAGCCTGTGCCCGCGGAGCGGATCACCCCGGCGAGCGCCTTCAGGCTCGTCCGCGTGGACGCCAAGACGATCTGGACGCGGATCACCGGCCTCCTGCCCGACGAGGGCGAACTCCGGCACGCCGCGGCTCGCCGGCGGCGCCAAGGCTAACGCGCTCGACGCGCGCGGACTTTGCGGTGGAAGGCGTTGCGCCCCTCCTCCAGGCCGACGGGCTGGGAGGCGACCCGCGGGTCGGCAGTTCCGTCGTGCTGTGGTGTCGCGACCGTGCACACCGACCACACCGACCACACCCCCGTCGAGGATGACCCGCACGCCGCCCTCGCAGCCCCCTGGGACCGGGCTCCCGAAATGCCGACGACCCCGCCCTCGCGTAGCGTGATTCATGGCTACACAGGGTAGCCGTGTCGGTGGATTCGGAGGCTGAGAGCCTTGGTGGAAATCTATGGAACGAACGGGTCGAACCTGCGGGCGGACCTGAAGCGGTTGAAGTTCCCGGCGACGAAGGAGCAGGTCGTCTCCCACTTCGTCGCGAACGGGCTCACGGATCGCGCCACGGTCGCGAAGAACATGCCCGACCGCGAGTACGTGAACGCCGACGCAGTGCAGAGCGAGTACGCCAAGCACGAGTCCAGCTGAACACTCGGGCCGGGACGGCAACGCCGTCCCGGCCTGCTCTCCCTCGACCTGCGGAGGTCGGCCGTGAAGCTCGGCCTGCACTACTGGAACTACTCGACACCGGCCGACCCCGCGCTCATCGCGCCGACGCTCGCGGAGTCGGTGCGGATCGCCGAACAGGCCGGGATCTCGTCGTTCACCGTGATGGATCACTACTTCCAGATGGAGACCGGGCAGACCGTCGCCGACGACCCGATGCTGGAGGGGTACACCACGCTCGGCTATGTGGCGGCGGTGAGCGAACGCATGACGCTCGGCCTGATGGTCACGGGTGTGATGTACCGCCACCCCGGGCTGCTGGCGAAGATCGTCACCAGCCTCGACGTGCTGTCGGGCGGCAGGGCCCGGCTGGGCATCGGTGCCTCCTGGTACGAGCGGGAGCAGTACGGGCTCGGAGTGCCGGTGGTTCCGGTCGCCGAGCGGTTCGAGCGGCTGGAGGAGACGATCCTGATCTGCCTCCAGATGTGGAGCGACGACAACGGCCCGTTCCGGGGGCATCATTACCGGCTGGCCGAGACGCTCTGCGTGCCCGAGCCGATCGGCGAACGGCCGCCGATCATGATCGGCGGCGGCGGTGAGAAGAAGACCCTGCTCCTGGCCGCCCGCTACGCGGACGCCTGCAATCTGTTCGCCACTGGCCAGGAAGAAGTGGCCCACAAGCTCGATGTGCTGCGCGCGCACTGCGCCGCGGAGGACCGTGACTACGACGCCATCGCGAAGACCGTGATGTACAACGGCCCGGTGCTGGACAAACCGGACGCGTTCCTCGCCGACGCGGAGGCGTACGCGGACCTGGGCGTCAGCGAGATCCAGGTGCTTCCGGACCGGCACCCGGTCAGCTTCACCCACCAGGTCGCCGAACGCATCGCACCCCGTATCGCCGGGATGGGGTAGGCGGACGGGAAACGAATGCGGGCGACCGATGTGCACCCCCGCCACCCGGACATACTCGCCGCCCAACGCAAGGAACGCGCCCGCATTCGCAGCGAAAGGGGCTTCCGCTGGGGTGGCAGACCACTACCGGCAGCAGCCTGACCACCCGACCCGGGGGCCACAGCACTACAAGCTCGCGGCCTCCGCCAGGACGCGGGCAAGCTCGCGGGGGCGGGTGGCCATCGGCCAGTGGCCCGAGTCGAGGTCCACGTACTCAAGGCGGGTGGCGCGGGCGAGGTCGGGGCTCTCGCCGGCGGCGATCCACTCCTTGGCCTGGGCGGGGGTGAACTCGGGGCAGACGATCACGACGGGGACGTCGAAGCGGCGCTCGTCGGTCAGGCGCATGACCCCCCTGGCGACCCCCTCGGGGACAGGAATGGCGGCGGACGCAAGGCGGTGCCGGGTCTCCTGGTCCAGGTCGGCGGAGTCCGCTCCCTCGAAGGGGCCCCAGCCCGGGAAGGGCATGGCTCCGCTCTCAATCGCGAAGAAATCGGCGTAAGCCCGCCCGTCGGCCGCGGGAAAGCCGCCGATCAGCGCGACCTTGGCCACCTTCTCCGGTCGCGCGTCGGCGGCCAGCCAGGCCAGACTCGACGCGGCGGAGTGCCCCACCACCAGGGGCTTCCCCGGCATCGCGTCAACGGCGGCGAGCACTGAAGCCAGCTGGTCGTCAAGCGTCGCGGAGGTGGTGCCGTCGCCCTGGCCGGGGAGAGTGAGCGGTACGGGACGGTGGCCGAGCGCGGTGAGTTCGGGCACGACATCGTCCCATGCGGATCCGTCGAGCCACAGGCCGGCGATGAGCAGGATGTCCACGGTTCTCCCGGAGAGGAGTCGGATCTGGTCGCCGGCACGCTATCGGCAGGCTCTGACAACAGGTTCAGGCCACCCAACCCGGCAACCCTTCCCGGTCACGGCACTTAGACGCCGGTGGTGCCGTCGACGATCTCCCGGATCACGTCGAGGTGGCCGTTGTGCCGGGCGGTCTCCTCGATCAGATGCAGAACGATCCAGCGCAGATCGGGGTACCGGCCGTCACTGCGCGGGCGTTTGGCCGGCGTGTCCAGATCGTGGGAGGCGACCAGTTCGCGGTAGCGGGTGGTCCGTTCCTCGTACTGCGACAGCACGTCGGCGAGCGGCATGTCCACCGCGATGCGCATCTCACGGTCGGGGTCCTCGTCCGTCCACGGCCCTTGGTCCTCGCCGCCGAGGAAGGCCACCTCGAACCAGTAGTACTCGACCCAACTGAGGTGGTTGATCAGCCCGGAGACCGTCATCAGGGGGGAGCCGGGCAGCGGGGCCCGGCGGGCATCGTCCGGCGAGACACCCTCGCACTTCGCGCGTGCGGTGTCGCGGGCGTAGTCGAGGAAGGTGGCCAGCTGGGTGCGCTCGTCCCATGCGGGAGGCGAATCGGTGCGTGTCATCGACGTACACGATCTACGATCGTCGGCCCCCTGTCCATCACGTTGTTTCATTGGGGCCCGCACCTGGGTCCGTGGGCCCAAGCCCGGGCGGGCGGGGCTCATTACGCTCCTATGTGACCAACCGTGAGCACACCGACCCGGCGCCCGCTACAGGCGTCTGTCCGGCGTGCCCATACGCGCATGGAACTGCACGCTCCACCTGTTTCCGCTGGGCGGTCACCTCTCATCCGATGCTGTCCGTCCGAAGCGGAGTGTCCACACTTTCATGGGGTGATGTGTCGATGAGTGACGGTTTCTTCTACTCGTACCACCTCGGCTGGAGCCGCCCGGATGCCGAGTCGCTCTTCGGCGATCTCGACGCGGCGGGACTGCGGCTCAGCCACCCCGTCACGAGGCGGGTCACGCTCCTCGGCCCGGGGCCGGATCCGTGGGGCACTCCTTCGTGGGTGACCAGGGAGCAACTCGTACTCCTGGCCGGCCTGCAACGGATCGACAAGGTCGACTTCCTGCTGTGGGTGAACAGCGGAACCGACGTGCGCGCGCGCATCCGGCGGATGGGGGACGGAGTCGTCGCGCTCGAATTCGGATTCGGGCGGCTGACGTGGGACGAGCAGGAGGTGGCTGCGCGGGCGATCAGGGAGGCGATAGGGCGGGCTTCCGTGCTCTGTATCGGCTTTGTGGTCGACCGGGAGGGCGCCTCCGCGGCGACCGATTGGAGCGGTGTGGTCATCAACGGCACCACATTCTTCGACAGTTGGCCTGACACGCTTGCCGTACGGCATGAAATCGCCGCGATGCAGCCGCAGTTGTCCGGAGTGGCCTCATTCGACCAGTCGCCGTGGATGCTGTTCGGGAGCGAGGTCCCCAGTCGGTAGTGGCGCGGCGGGTCCTTGTTCGCTGGATATCCGCAACTCCTGCCGGAATCTGCAACGTTGAGCCTTGTATTGGGCCCTGAGGCCCATGTCCGAAGGGCGCCGATGTGGTCGGATGGGTGGAGTGGCTGAACTGTGGCTGTACACCGGCAAGCTGGGGGACTCGTCGTGTCTGGCATAGGCGGATTTGCGGATTCTGGTGGCGCCGGTGGAGGTGTCGCCGGTGGAGGTGCCGCCGTGGCGCGGCAGGGCAGGCAACCGCTGCCGCGCCCGTTGCAGGCGGTGCTGATCCTCGTCCAGATCCTCTTCGCGGCCGCGGTCCTGGGCGGCGTCGGTGTGCTGACGGTGGCGTCGGCGGTCAATGAGGTCGACGGCCAACTGCTGGGGTTGCTGCTGTACGCGGCGCTGCCGAGCGTGACCGCATTCGTGCTCTCGCTGTATTTGCGGACCGGCGGCATCTGGGTCTGGCGCGGACTTTTGGCCGCACACGTCTGGCTCACTTTCGGCGCACTGGCGACCCTCGGCGAGGGCGGCGGGCGAGGCGTGACGCAGCTGGTGATGCCTGTTGCCGTCATCGTCCTGCTGTTCCGGCCGAGTTCACGCGACTGGTTCGAGCTTCCCCTCGAACAGCGGTTGCCGCACCGGTCGTTCAGCATCGCGCGGATGATCAAGTGGCGCCGCGACGACGGCGGCCAGACCGCGATGGAATACCTGGGCATGGTCCTGGTGGTCGTGGCCCTCATAGGCGGACTCGTCGCCACGGGGATCGGCGCCCAGATCACCGGTGAGCTACGGAACGCGATCTGCCAGCTGACCGGGAGCGCGTGCCCTGCGCCCGGGGGCGATGTGGTGGCGGGGGGCGGGGAGCATTCCGGGGGTACGGCGGGGTCCGGGGGCACTGGATCGGACTCGGGCGGACCGGACTCGGGTGGATCGGATTCGGGTGGGACGGCTGCGTCCGGTGGTACGGATTCGGGCGGGTCGGTTGCCACCGGCGGTACGGGCTCCGGCGGGGCCAGCTCGGGAGGCTCCGGTTCCGGCGAGTCCGGTTCCGGGTCCGGTTCCGGTGGGTCGGGCGCGGCCGGTGGCTCCGACGCGGCCGGCGGTTCCGGCTCCGGCGGTTCCGGCGGAGGCGACACCGCCACCCAGGTCGACGACGGTGGCGACGACGTGGACACCTCCGGGGAGCCGGACGGTGGCGACGGCCAGGACGACGGCGACGACGGCGACGACGGCGACAACGGCGACAACGGCGGCGAGCAGCCCGGCGAGAGCTGCACCTCCGGAGTCGGCGCGTTCTTCTCCTGCGCCGCTCACCAGACCGGAGGCTTCTTCACGGGCCTGGTCGGCGACGGGCTGTGGGGCGACATCACCGGCACCTTCGACACGATCATCCACCCGGGTGAGGCGTGGGACGGCCTGAAGGACTACGGCAAGAGCCTCGGCGACCAGTGGAGCCAGGACGCCAAGGATGCCGGGGACAAGTGGTCCAAGGGCGACTACCTCGGTGCGGTCTGGGACTGGACCAAGGCGTCCGGTGGCACCGGGGTGAAGGTCCTCGACGACATGTTCATCGGCGACGACGTCCGCGACATGTGGAAGAAGGGCAACGAGGGCCAGGCGATCGGCACCGGCCTCTGGAACATCGGCTCGCTGTTCATCCCCGGCTACGGCGAGGCGAAGCTCGTCGGCAAGTTCGGAAAACTGGGCAAGCTCGGGAAACTCGGCAAGCTCGGCGAAGTGGCCGAGAAGGCGTCGGATGCCGCGAACAGGGCGAAGAAGGCGGCCAAGGCGGGCGATGTCGCGGGCGCGGAGAAGGCCGCGCAGGAAGCGCAGCGGCACGCCGACGACATGGCCGAGCAGGCCGGCCTCAAGGGCTGCACCGTCGGCATGGGCGGCCACGTACGCGTCCCGTACGCAGGCGAAGGCGAAGGCGAAGGCGAAGGCGCGGGCACCGGCCTGCCGGGCATGGGCCTGCCGGGCTCCGGCACCGGCGTCCTGGCCGGAGCGCGCACCGCGGTACCGGTCGGGCTGCTGGCCAAGGGCGGCTGCGACGAGGTCGACCCGGAGCAGAAGGCGGCCGCCGACGAGGCCCAGAGGCTGGCTGATGAGGCGAAGAAGGCGGCCGACGCGGCCAAGCGGCGGCAGAACCTGGAGCGTGCTCAGAACGAACCGAAGCCGGCCTGGTACAAGGACCTGAAGGACCCGCCCGCCGGGGCGAAGGACGGCGGGGAAGGCAACTGGCAGGAAATCAAGCCGGGCGTCTGGAACTACCCGACCGAAATGGGTGCCCGTTATCAGGAGCAGATCTCCAAGGTGGGCCGCGGAAAGGAGTACCGGGTTCCGCTGGACAAGCTCACGGGGAAGCCGGTCGACTTCGACGGCTGGGACGCCTCGCGCGGCACCTACCTGGAGGCGAAGCACGGGTACAAGGGCAAGGACTTCTACAACGCCGAGACCGGCGAACTCACCCCGAAGGTTGCGGATCGGTGGGCGGATCAAGCCAACCGGCAAGTGGATGCGGCGCGTGGGAAGCCGGTCGAATGGCACCTGTCCGATCCGGACGTCGCGGAGGCGGCCAGGGAAATGTTCGAGTCCCGGGGCATCAACGTTAAGGTGATCCACACGCCTGGTGATGTGACGGGCTGAGCACGGTGGGGCGCGCCGGAGAACGGGCCGGCCGACCGTGCGGCCCGCGACAGGCGGGAACGGAAAGCAAGGGCTGAAGGGAAAGCCGTGTTGTACGTCGTGGTCAATGGCCTGTGGGGCGTCCGCGAAGAGAACACATCAGCGGTCGCCGAACGCTGGCTGACCACTCTGAACGCGCTCAAGGACATCGACGGTCCGACGTTCGACGTATGGCACGAGTCGGAGGACGGTGTCGCATCGGACCCCGTCCTGGAACCCTCGGCCGGCGCACTGACCGCATACATCGAGCGGAAGAACGTGGCGCCGGACATCGGCGTGATCGGAGTGACGTCCTCGCTCTGGGCACAGAACCCGGGGATGCCGCGTGCGACCGTGGCCGTTCACGCCGGAGGCACGTCCCCGTGGGTCACGAACTCCCTCGCGGTCACCTTCCGCTCCCGAGAGGTGGAGGAATCGGCAGAGGTGATTCGGCGCGCCCCCGAGATGCTTCGCGTCATTGCCGAGGCCTGGGACATCGACGCCGGCCAGGTGTACAACAAGTCCGAGTATCGGGCCGTGTCCGATGAGTTCGACCTCGCGAATTCCCATCCCCGATGCGGCCGAGCGGTCTACCTCTCCGCCGGGCGGGCTGCGTCGGCACCCGAAGGGCTCGACGGCACGTACACCCGTGCCGCGACCGGTGGCCTGGTCATCGACCTCACCCGGGGCGGTACGACCGTGCCGAGCGTCGAGGCGATCGTCGAGGCCGACGGGGAACTGCGGGCGGCCGGGGCACTGGAGCCGATCCCGGTGCCGTACGACCGGGACAAGTTCTGACAGACGTACCGCCCGTACGCCCCGTCGGAGCCACCCCGCATCGCACGGCCTACTTGACCGTGATCGACTCGACGAACGCGTCGAGGTCCTGCCGGCTCAGCGAGCCCTTCACCGCGCTGATCCGGACCACGAACGGCACATCCTTCGAATCGACGCCCGCCACCACGACCCCCGTCATCGGGGTGCCCGGCGCCGGGGTCCGCTCCTTGCCGCTCGACGTGAAGTCGTAGTCGATCCTGCGCGCCTCACGGGAGCTCTCCGCACCTGAGAGCCGCACGTCCGCGGTTTCCTTTCGGGTCGCCCCGAGACCAATACCGGCACCTGCCGCAGCCGCTGCCTCACCCGCGTCGTCCACGCCCGTGGCGAAGTCGAGCTGCACGGAGACCATGCCGGTGCGCAGCCCGGCCTCCTCCTTGAGTGCGACGGCGGCGTTGGCCTCGGCACGGTCGGCCGCGGGCTGCTCCTTATAGCCCTTGCTCTCGGGATAGCCGACGGAGAGGCTCTTGGTGTCGAGCTCGCCCCAGCCCTCCGGGACCGCGGCGGCGTCCCCGCCGCCGCAGCCGGTGAGCAGGGTGAGGCCGACGGCGGCGGCAGCAGCTGCGCCGATGGCCCGGGACATCTTCATCGTCGTCGTCATTCGCCTATCGCCTCGTCGTCGTGCGTGGTTGCCGCGCACCGTAGCCGTACCCGAGGTACGAACTACTTCGCGCAGTAGCTGTACGGAAGGTACGAGCGCTTGTCGCCCTGCGGAGCCCCGAGGAACCGTGCGTTTGTCAGTGACTCCTGCTTGTGCTCGTCCGAGAGGGAGAATCCCAGACTCATGCCGAGCGAAACCTCGAAGCCGAACTCCTGGGCGTCCGTCTCACCGTGGTACTTCATGGTGCTCGACAGACCGTCCTCGAACATCAACTGGTCGAACGGGTCGGTTCCGGTGGGCTTCTGCTGCAGGGAGTGATCGCCGAACAGGTACTCGAACGGGGCGGTGTTGTTGCCGGAGCCGTTCAGCCACTGCTCGGCGACGGCCCGCTTGTCCTCGGTGGCCAGGTCCACTTCCTTGCCGAAGATGATCGAGTTCGTCAGGACCTCGATGCCGGTCTCGCCGGAGGAGTCGGTGCCGCCGACCTTGCCGCCGCGCTTGTCCTTGCCCTTCTCGCCGTTGTCGCCCTTGACGTCCCCCTTGCCGGACGTCGAGCCGTTGTCGGCGGTCCGGGTCATGTCGATACGGACGATCTTGCCGGTCTTCTGGTCGCGGGTGACGGTGACCGCCCCGGTCCGGCTGTCCTTCACGACGGCCGTGCCGCCGAGCGGACCGGCCGAACCGCCGGCCTTGCCCTCCAGTTCGAGCTTGGCGGTGTACGTGTACGACTCGTTGCCGTTGACGTCGTCCTTGGTGATGGTCACTTCGGGGGAGAACTTCGCCTTGCCGCCGAGCTTCGCGCCGAGCCCGGACTCGTCGCCCGCGCTGATGGAGAGACCGCCGTCGGCGTACGCGTTGAGGCCGATGGTCGAGTAGGAGATCTTCTTGTCCCCGATCTTGTTCTCGACGTCCTTCTTCTTGTCGGCCCACTTCATCCCGGAGTACCAGCCGCCGCCGTAGCCGCCGCTGTACTTGGTGGAGGTCTCCCACATCTTCATTTCCTCGATGTCGTCCCGCATCTTCTTGGCGTCCTCCTCGCTCTTGAAGACCCAGGTGTCACCGTTGGTGATCTTGATGCCGCCGCCGACGTCCACATCGGCCTTGCCCAGCTTGCCGAGCTTCACGCCGGGGGTGCCGGCGGTGGCGCCGGCCGATGCGGCGTCCGTGAACGTCATGTAGACCAGCTTGTCGTTCTCGTCGACCTTGCCGTCCTCGTTCACATCGGTCTTTGCCTGGCTGACCTTCTGCTGGAAGCCGTACTCGTTGCCCCACTCGAACCAGCCGATCTTGACCTTGCCGCCGACGGTGTCGGAGATGCTGGAGACCTGGCACATCTTGGGCTCGTAGTCGGCGTCCGTCTTCGGCTGCGCGGAGGTGTTCCCGCCGCTCGTGGAACAGCCGGAACTGCCGCCGACCATCGCGTTGATCGCGCAGCGGATGCGTTCCCCGATCTGCCCGCCGACACCCGCCATGGCCATCGCGCCGATCATCGTGACGACGAGGACGATCACCCCGAGGTACTCCAGGGCGGTGGCTCCGCCGTCCCGCCAGGAGTACGGGGTGTACGGCGCGGGCTCCTGTTCGTCGCGGTCGTCCAGCAGCCGGTCGACGGCCAGACCCACGGCCGAACCGGTCGCCAGCGCGACGATCGGCATCAACGTGCCCTCGAAGTCCACGAGATGCCAGGACACGGTGAATCCGTAGGCGAGCGCGGCCAGCGGAACACCCAGGGAGGCGAGCAGGGTCAGCAGGCGGGACTCACGCCGTTCGTCGGGCAGGACCCGGGCCGAGGCCAGGACCGTGAGCACGGTCGTGATGACGTTCGGTACGTGCAGCAGGGCCAGGCGCCAGCCGAAGCTTTCGAGCCGTTCTTCGGTGGCGAGCATCTCGACGAGCCCCCGCGACACCAGATATCCGGCGGCGATGTAGACCAGGGCACCGGCCGCCCAACTACGGGTCAGCGCGAAGAACACGCCACCGCTCGCGCCGGAACCGCCACCCCCGCTCCCCGGTGGTATGTGGCCCGCGCTTCCGCTTTCCCAGCCCCCGCCACCAGTCACGGTTCTTCCTCTCCGACGCCCAATTGCCTTGCCTGTGCCCGTAGTTCTGTCTTCGGCTGTGGCGTGAGCGTACGGGTGCACGGGCCGGGTGGCCCGGGCCCTTGGCCCCAAAGCCGGGCCCAACGAGCGATGCCCGGCTCCGCCCGCGGGGTGCGGGGGAGCCGGGCATCGGGGAGAGGCGGTGCGGGGCAGCCCAGGGCGTCCGCGAACGGTGCCGCGCGTTCGGCGACCTCCGGCTTCCGCACCCGTAGCACGGCGACGCCGACGACCAGCGCGCCGACGAATACGTACGGCAGCACATTCAGCGGCCGGGCCGGCGCCGCTGCCCGTCCCGCTGCGGGCGTGGCCACCTGCCGCGGAGATAATCGGCAGTATGTCCGACGACGATCCGGCCGCTCAGGCCACCGCCCCCGCACAGCAGCCCGTGCGACAGCGCAGCCGCCGAACGCAGTCGCAGCCGCCGAAGAGCTCGCGGCCCCCGGTCCGTGGCCGCCTCGCCGGGGCCCTCGCGGCGGCGGCACCGGCCCTCGGGGCGTACGCGGCCGTGCGCCTGATCGGACTCGTCGTCCTCGCCGCCGCCGCGTCCGACGCCGGGAAGAGCGCCTTCCACCTCCTCGGCGAGCGCTGGGACTCCGTCTGGTACCAGCGGATCGCCGAGAACGGCTACGGCTACACCGTCACCCTCCCGAACGGCGACGTCCACTCCGACCTGGCCTTCTTCCCCCTGCTGCCCGCCCTGGAGCGTGGCATCGCCGAGCTGACCCCGCTCTCCCTCGCGGGCGCCGGACTGCTGGTCGCCTGGGTCGCCGCGCTCTTCGCCGCCTGGGGGATCTACGCGGTCGGGGCGCGGCTGTACGGACGCCGGGCCGGGGTGCTGCTGGCCGCGCTGTGGGGCGTGTACCCGACGGCGTTCGTCCAGTCGATGGCGTACACCGAGACTCTGTTCACCGCGTTCGCCGCCTGGGCGCTGTACGCCGCACTGACCCGGCGCTGGATCGTGGCGGGCGCCCTGTGCGTACTCGCCGGGCTGACCAGGCCCACCGCGGCCGCGCTCATCGCCGCCCTCGCGATCACCGCCGCGGTCACGCTCGTACGGGAGTACCGGGCAGGCCGGACGGACGGCATCGTCCGCCGCAATGCGCGGATGCTGACCGGCACCGCACTCGCACCGCTGGGCTGGCTCGCGTACGTGGCGTTCGTCGCCGTACGGGAGGGCAGCCCGTTCGCGTACTTCGACGTCCAGGCGCAGTGGGGCAACAGCATCGACGGAGGTGTGGCGCTCGCCTCGTTCATCCTCGGGCTGCCGCTGCCCGGCGCGCTCGGGCTGTCCTTGGCGCTGGTGGGCCTGGGATGGGTGGTGTTCCTGTGCGTACGGCAGCGCCAGCCGCTCCCCGTACTCGTCTACTGCATCGCGGTCGTCGTCATCGCGCTGATCGGCTCCGGGTACTTCGGATCCAGGCCGCGGCTGATCATGCCCGCGTTCCCGCTGCTCCTCCCGCCCGCCGTCGCGCTGCTGCGGCTGCGCACCACGGCCCGTACGGTGACGGTCGTCGCCGTGCTCGCGGTGGCTTCGGCGGCCTACGGGGCGTGGACACTGCTGGGCTCCGGCCCGCCGTGAGCGAGGGCCACCACCGGAAGGTGATCGTGCCCGGCCACCGTGTCTCCCTGGACGGGTGTGACCGAGGTGTCACAGGCGCAGGAGCGGCCGGGCCGCCGTCACGTGACGGCGCCTTGGCCGCGCGTTGTGTATGAGGGCCCCCGGCCCGCCGTTTGTGTATGAGAGCCCCCGGCCGCCTGTTGTGCATGAGAGCCCCCGGCCGCCCGACAGGCTCTCAGCCCCGGCTCTCCTCCGTCTGGACGATCCGCACCCGGACCCCCGGCCGCAGCCCCCACTTCTCCATCGCCCCGGCCTCCGACTCGATCACATGACGGGCCCGCAACCGCGGCATCCCGAGCCGGCCCGGCTTCATCGTGTGGACGGCGACCACGTTGAACTTCCGGTCCAGGTACGCCACATCGATGGTGAACCGCATCCGGAAGGTGTGCACACTCCCGCACGGGGTGATCAGCAGGGCGCCGTCGATCCCGTCCTGCCCGAGCAGCCCCCGGCTCCGGGTCCGGTACGAGGCCGCGATCCGCAGCGGTATCTCCGGCTCCTGCCCTCCCTGTGGATCGGTGACCGTCAACGTTCCATTCCCATTGCGCCATTGAGCCATGGCCCAGACGGTAGCGCCCGGTGACGGCCGCTGGGTCCTCAACGGTGCGCAGTGGGCCCTCGGACCCATGACCCGTGCCCGGCACCCGCCTAGGGTCGGCTCCGTGTACGCCATGCTGACAGTGCTCGCCGCACTCTGGGGCGCAGCGGCCGGACTGCTGGTCCCGCGCGCCGCCTACCGGTTCTCCGTCGAACCGGAGGACGCCTGGCGGGACACCTGCCCTGCGGGCCACGCCCTGACCGGGGCCGCCCGCGGCTGGCTCGGCTCCACCCGGTGCGCCCCGTGTGCGGCGTCGGTGCCGGCACCCACCGCCGCGGGCGCCGAGCCGGGACACGGAAGTGGCGGGGAGGACCCCACGCGGCCCGCGGCACGCTACGCCCCCGGTGCCCTCGTCCCCGTCGTCACCGCGCTCGCCTGCGCCGCCCTCGCAGCGGCCACCGGACTCCGCCCCGAGCTCGCCGTGTGGCTGCTGCTGGCCCCCGTCGGCGTACTCCTCGCGACCATCGACCGCCGTGTCCACCGCCTGCCCGACCGGCTCACGCTGCCCGCCGCGGGAGCCGTCACCGTCCTTCTGGGCGTTGTGGCGCTGCTCCCGGAGCACGGCGGATCCTGGCTGTCCGCTTTGCTCGGCGGAGCCGCCCTCGGCGCCTTCTACTTCCTGCTCTTCCTCATCAACCCGAACGGAATGGGCTTCGGAGACGTCAAGCTCGCCCTGTCGCTGGGAGTGGCCCTCGGCTGGTACGGCTGGGCCGTGCTGTTCGCCGGAGGCTTCGCCGGGTTCCTGCTCGGTGCGGTGTACGGATTCGGGCTGATGGTCCTGAAACGGGCCGGGCGCAAGACCGGCATCCCGTTCGGACCGTTCATGATCACGGGTGCGCTGCTGGGCATGCTCCTCGGCGGGTCGGCCGCCTGATCCGTGCTCGGCTTACCGGCCGTCGGCCCCGCCGAAATGAGGTCGCGCCCGTCACGCTCCGGATGCCACCATCCCCGCATGACCGGAGCACCCGAACAAGCGGCAGAACGCGCACGGTTCGATGCCCTCGTCGCGGAGGCCGCCGCAGTCTCCGTCGACGGCTGGGACTTCTCCTGGCTCGACGGTCGGGCCACCGAACAGCGCCCCTCCTGGGGCTACGCCCGTGCCATGGCGGACCGGTTGGGAAGGGCCAGGGCCGCCCTCGACATCCAGACCGGAGGAGGCGAGGTCCTCGCCTCCGCGCCGAAGCTGCCGCCGCTCACCGTCGCCACCGAGTCCTGGCCGCCGAACATCGCCCGCGCCACCGCCCTTCTGCACCCGCTCGGCGCGGCCGTGGTCGCCGATGCGGACGAGCCGCCGCTGCCGTTCGGCGACAACGCCTTCGATCTGGTGGTCAGTCGGCATCCGGTGACCACCTGGTGGGCGGAGATCGCACGGGTGCTCACCCCCGGGGGCACGTACTTCTCCCAACAGGTCGGCCCGGCCAGCGTCTTCGAACTCGTCGAGTACTTCCTCGGCCCGCAGTCGCCCGAGGTGCGCGGTGCCCGTGACCCCAAGAAGGCGCGGGCCGAAGCAGAGGCGGCCGGACTCGACGTGGTCGATCTGCGGATGGAGACGCTGCGTACCGAGTTCTTCGACATCGGCGCCGTCGTCTACTTCCTGCGGAAAGTGATCTGGATGGTGCCGGGCTTCACCGTCGAGGAGTACCGCCCGCGGCTGGCCGCGCTGCACCACCGGATCGAGACCGAGGGGCCGTTCGTCGCCCATACCACTCGATTCCTGATCGAGGCCCGCAAACCGGAGTAGGTTGCGTCCCCCTGCTTTCGCCCGAAGGGTGCGACCCTGGACGGTGAGCGCATGGGGAGGGAACCGGTCATGAGGGTGGGAAACGAAGAGGAAGCACCGCGTGTCCCGCGGCAGGGGAGGGCCGACTGGCTCTCAGGAGCACGCATCGTCGGAGTGCTCGGCATTTTCTACCGGCCGGAGGGGCGGATGGGGGAGCCGGAAGCGGTCGAATTCCTGCTGGCCGAAGGCCAGTCGGTACTCCTGACCTGCGCCTCCGACTGGACCCTGCAGGTCGGCCCCGGCTCCTGGCCGCGGCTGCCCGATTGGTGCGTACCGTCGGGGCAGTGGGAGTTCGCCGCCGTGTCGAACCTGCCGCAGCCGCCCGACGGCGGCTGGACCGTCACCCGCACGGAGGAGCGCAGGGACGAGAGGGGCGAGGTGCACGAGGCCGTCATCCGGTGCGAGGGCGGACGTTTCGTCGTCATCGGCGGCGACACCGTGGCGATCCGCTTCACCCACGGCCACCGGGGCGCGCCGGCGACCACCTAGTGCCGTGACCGGCAGTGTTTGCCCCCTCGTGTACGGGTGCCGTGGCGGCGCGCCGGTCCAGGTCACTCGCCGGTCTCGGATACGGCCCCGAAACCATCTTCACCAGCACCTTCGGCCCCACCGCAACGCATTCATCATCGACCTCGGCCCGATCTGTGTGGCGGGGGCCCCGGACGGCATCGTCAACGGGCTCGTCAAGGCCGAGACCCAAGGCCGCCACCTCGAAGGAACCGGCTGCGTAAAGCCGGTCGGCAGCCACTGAGACCCCGCCGGACCCCGCGCTCGCACCGGAGTCCGGTGAATCCGGAGAGTAATTATGGAGTGGCGTGGCACGCAGCATCACTTACGAAGGGTTATGGTGGAAACCCCCCCTCGGGCCGGTCCGTATCCCCCCCCACGGACCGGCCCGTTTTTTGTGGGCCTGCTGTGCGGACCGTGTGACGGCCGCGTGCCGACGGCGTATCGGCCCCGCGAAGGAGGCCCCCGGTCAGCTCCGTCCGGCCCAGATGTTGGTGCCCGCGGTGTCGACGGCGAAGGTGTCGATCTCCTTCAACTCCTCGGCGGACAGCGGCGGTCCGGCGAGCGCCGCGACGTTCTCCTCCAGCTGCTTCACGCTCGAGGCGCCGATCAGCGCCGACGTCATACGGTTGTCCCGCAGCACCCAGCCGAGTGCCAGCTGGGCGAGTGACTGACCGCGCCGCTGAGCGATGTCGTTCAGCCCGTTCAGCCGGCGGAGCACCTCGTCGGAGAGCAGGCGGGGATCCAGGGACTTGCCCTGGGTGGCGCGCGAACCCTCCGGGATGCCCGTCAGATACTTGTTCGTGAGCAGGCCCTGGGCGAGCGGCACGAAGGAGATGCAGCCCATACCGGCCGCCTCCAGGGTGTCGAGCAGCCCGTCGTCCTCGATCCAGCGGTTGATCATCGAGTAGGACGGCTGGTGGATCAGGGCCGGTACGCCCATCTCCTTGAGCAGCCGGGCCGCCTCGGCGGTCTGCTCCGCGTCGTACGAGGACACACCTACGTACAACGCCTTGCCCTGCTGGACGGCGGAGGCCAGCGCCCCCATCGTCTCCTCCAGCGGAGTGTCCGGGTCGAAGCGGTGGGAGTAGAAGATGTCGACGTAGTCGAGCCCCATCCGCTTCAGCGAGGCGTCGAGCGACGACAGCAGATACTTGCGGGAGCCCCACTCGCCGTACGGGCCGGGGTGCATGTCGTATCCGGCCTTGGTGGAGATGATCAGCTCGTCCCGGTACGGGGCGAAGTCCTGTCGGAATATCTTGCCGAAATTGAGCTCGGCGGAGCCGGGCGGCGGCCCGTAGTTGTTGGCCAGATCGAAGTGGGTCAGCCCGAGATCGAAGGCGCGGCGCAGAATCGCCCGTTGGGAGTCCAGTGTGCGGTCGTCGCCGAAGTTGTGCCACAGGCCGAGGGAGACGGCCGGGAGCTTGAGACCGCTGCGGCCGGTGCGGCGGTACTCCATGGAGTCGTAGCGCGAACCGGCAGCACGATAGAAGAGAGGAGAATCAGTCACGTTTCTCTCTTTATCATGCACTTGTGACAGGCCGGGTTGGGCCGGTGCGCCGCCTGCGCAGTAATGTGGCGGCCTCGGGGATGCCACGGCGCGGCGGGGCGATGGACTCTGCGGAGTAGTGCGGCGGTCCCCAAGGGGACGACCCCGGACCCCGGGCAATGGGGCGGGCGGGCCCGCACAGAACCGAGAGGTGAACTCAGTGAACTTGCGCGACCTGGTGTACAGGCTCTACGCGCGCCGGGTGGAGGCCCGCCTCGACCACACCCAGGTGCCCAAGCACATCGGCGTCATCCTCGACGGCAACCGGCGCTGGGCGAAGGCATCCGGCGGCACGGCCGCGCAGGGGCACCAGGCCGGGGCGGACAAGGTCCAGGAGATGCTCGGCTGGTGCAGTGAGACCGATGTGGAGGTCGTCACGCTCTGGCTGCTCTCGACGGACAACTTCGACCGGCCCGAGTCCGAGCTGACGCCGCTCCTCGGCATCATCGAGAACACCGTGCGTGGCCTCGCGGCGGACGGGCGCTGGAGGGTCCACCACGTCGGCACGCTCGATCTGCTGCCCGCCCACACCCAGACCGTCCTCAAGGAGGCCGAGCAGGCCACGGCCGGTGTCGACGGGATACTGGTCAATGTCGCCGTCGGCTACGGCGGGCGCCAGGAGATCGCGGACGCGGTCCGCTCGCTGCTGCTCGACCACTCGTCGAAGGGGACGTCCTTCGAGGACCTGGCGGAGATCGTCTCCACCGACCTGATCTCCGAGCACCTCTACACCCGGGGCCAGCCCGACCCGGACCTGGTGATCCGTACCAGCGGCGAGCAGCGGCTGTCCGGCTTCATGCTCTGGCAGAGCGCGCACTCCGAGTACTACTTCTGCGAGGTCTTCTGGCCGGCCTTCCGCCGCGTCGACTTCCTGCGCGCCCTGCGCGACTACGCGGCCCGCCACCGCCGCTACGGCGGCTGACACCGCCGCCTCCTTCGGACGGGCTCGGACGGCGCGTTCGGCCTGTCGGGTGTTCGAGGACAGAACCGTTCGGGTGATGTGCCCGAACCCACGTGCCCGTGGCACCACTCCCAGCTCACCCGCCCACCCCAGGGGGGCATGGCTTCGCGTGTTCGAGGGAATACCCCTGACAGGTCGATGTCCGGTCACAAACCAGGCGGACGTCGTGTCCAAGTGAGCGGCATGGAGTCCGCTCGCCCGGGAGGCCCTTTGCACACGAAGGACCGTACATACAGTGCGGCCGACGCGGAGGGCCGGTGCTCGGCCCGTGCATCGGAGCCGCAGCCCGGTCTGTCCTCTCCCATTGGGATGCTCCGCGACGCCGTCGCACCCCAACCTCGTCCGAGGGGGTACGTCCTTCCGTGGTGACCAGCACAAAGCGCCGCATGCCCGACAGGCGCACCTATGTTCTCGACACCAGCGTCCTGCTGGCCGATCCGAAGGCCATGGTCCGGTTCGACGAGCACGAAGTCGTGCTCCCGATCGTCGTGGTCACGGAACTGGAGGCCAAACGGCACCACCCGGAGCTGGGGTACTTCGCCCGGCAGGCCCTGCGCCTGCTGGACGACTTCCGGACCCGGTACGGCCGGCTGGATGCCCCGATCCCGCTCGGGGATCTGGGCGGGACACTGCGCGTCGAACTCAACCATTCCGACCCCGGCGTACTGCCCGCCGGCTACCGGTTGGGGGACAACGACTCACGGATCCTCGCGGTCGCGCGCAACCTCCAGGCCGAGGGGTACGACGTCACGGTCGTCTCCAAGGACCTGCCGCTGCGCATCAAGGCGTCCTCGGTGGGCCTCCTCGCCGAGGAGTACCGTGCCGAACTCGCCGTCACCGACTCCGGCTGGACGGGGATGTCGGAAGTACCCCTTGCCGCCGAGCAGGTGGATCTGCTCTACGGGGAGGAGATGCTGTACGTACCCGAAGCGGCCGAACTGCCCGTGCACACGGGGCTGGTCCTGCGGTCCGAGCGCGGCAAGGCGCTCGGCCGGGTCACCGCAGAGGGCAATGTGCGTCTGGTGCGCGGCGACCGGGAGGCCTTCGGCATCCACGGCCGCAGCGCCGAACAGCGCATCGCGCTGGATCTGCTGCTCGACCAGGACGTCGGCATCGTGTCGCTGGGCGGCCGGGCCGGCACCGGCAAGTCGGCGCTGGCGCTCTGCGCCGGTCTCGAAGCGGTCCTGGAGCGCAGGCAGCATCAGAAGGTGATGGTCTTCCGCCCGCTGTATGCGGTCGGCGGGCAGGAACTGGGCTATCTCCCCGGCACCGAGGCCGAGAAGATGAGCCCCTGGGCGCAGGCCGTCTTCGACACGCTCTCGGCGGTCGCCGGGCGCGAGGTGATCGAGGAGGTGCTGGGGCGCGGCATGCTGGAGGTCCTGCCGCTCACCCACATCCGGGGCCGCTCGCTCCACGACGCCTTCGTGATCGTCGACGAGGCGCAGTCACTCGAACGGAACGTACTGCTGACCGTGTTGTCCCGAATCGGGGCGAATTCCCGGGTGGTGCTCACGCATGACGTGGCCCAGCGGGACAACCTCAGGGTCGGCCGGTACGACGGAGTCGTGGCCGTGGTCGAGAAACTGAAGGGCCATCCGCTCTTCGCGCATGTCACGCTCACCCGCTCCGAGCGCTCGCACATCGCCGCGCTGGTGACCGAAATGCTGGAGGAAGGCCAGATCTGATACGGGATACCACAGTTGGTGCCGCCCGGCGAGCGAAGTAGCTTAGCCGGGCGGCATCGTGCTGCGGCGGCATTTCCGAAAAACACTTGCTCCAAACGAGGTGTGAGCTTTCACACGCAACGGAGAATTGCCTACCGGCGTGCCGTTCCGGCAGAGTCTTGCTTCCGTCAGGCCCCGCATACGGCACACCCGCACCTCCAGAGGTGCCACGCACCAGACAACTCAACAATCGCCGTCCGTATGCCGCCCGCGAGCATCATGCGGCACTCCCCCAGGGGAGTTGCCCACCGGGCCCGTGCCTCCTGTGACCCAAGCAGTAGGGAGGCCAGTGCCAGGGGCACGATTGCGTCCGCGAGGTCACCTAAGCGGGCGATGCTGGAAGGACACCGTGTGAGCCGGATCTCGGTCCGGGGGTTCGCCGTGGCGTCAGCCACTGCGGTCACCACCGTCGGCGCCGTCGTAGGCGTTGCCTCGGGCGGCGCTGCCGCTGCCGACGACAACAACTTCGAGGCGACCGCAGCCGACACGACGCTTCTCGCCGACATCCCTGCGGGCCAGCAGGCCCAGGTGCAGACCGCCTCGCTGACGCAGCAGGCCGACGCCCAGGCGTCCGCGGCCGACGCGGCGGCGAAGAAGTCCGTGGAGGAAGCGGCCCGTATCCAGGCCGCCAAGGACGCCCAGTCGAAGAAGCAGGCGGCCGAGGCCGAGCTGGAGAAGGAGCGCCAGGAGCGCCAGGAGAAGAAGGACGCGGCCGAGCGCGCCAGCCGTTCCGAGGTCCGCAGCGCCTCCACGTTCGCCCAGCAGAGCTCGTACACCGTGGCCGAGGTCCAGGCGATCGCGCGGCAGATTGTTCCTGCCGACCAGTTCCAGTGCTTCAGCAACATCGTGAACCACGAGTCGACCTGGAACTACCGGGCGAGCAACCCGTCCTCCGGTGCCTACGGCCTAGTCCAGGCGCTGCCCGGCTCGAAGATGGCATCCGCCGGCGCCGACTGGCAGACCAACCCGGCCACGCAGATCAAGTGGGGCCTCAGCTACATGGACGGCCGCTACGGCAGCCCGTGCGGTGCCTGGTCCTTCTGGCAGGCCAACCACTGGTACTAGTGCCCTCTTGAGGCTCTGGTCCCAACCTTGCGAAGCCCCTCGCCGTGCTACGGCGAGGGGCTTCGCGCGTGTACGGTCGTTCCGGACGCTCGGGGGGAGAGCGGTGGGGAGAGGAACGGGGGAAGAGGAACGATCATGTCGAAACTTCCGGGGTGGCTCGGCCGTCTGGGTTCCGAACTGACCGAACTGGGCAAGCGGCTGGAGCGGCGCAGGGCCGAGGCTGAGCGGGCCGAGGGCGAGGCCGCGCCGATCGAGCCACCGGTGACCGCCGCCTTACCCGCTGGAGTCTTACCGGAGGAGGCGGCCCGGCGCGGCGGCGCGGCCGACCATGTGCCTCCGCCGCCCGCGTACGCCCCCTCCGTGGCCGCCCGGCCCGATCCGGTCGCGGCGATCCCCTGGGGCATGCGGGTCGCGGCCGAGGCGGGCTGGCGGCTGCTCGTCCTGGCGGGCACGCTCTGGGTGCTGATGCGGGTCATCAGCGCCGTGCAGCTGGTGGTGCTGGCCTTCGTCGCCGCGCTGCTCGTCACCGCGATGCTCCAGCCGACCGTCGCCCGGCTGAGGCGGTACGGCATGCCGCGCCAACTGGCCACCGCGGTCACGGCGATCCTGGGCTTCGTCATCATGGGGCTGGTCGGCTGGTTCGTGGTCTGGCAGGTCATGGACAACCTCGACACCCTCTCCGACAAGGTGCGGGCGGGTATCGACGAGTTGAAGCGCTGGCTGCTCGACAGCCCCTTCCATGTCACCGAACAGCAGATCAACGACGTCGCGAAGAACCTCAGCGACACCATCGGCACCAACACCGAACAGATCACCTCCGCCGGACTGCAGGGCGTCACCGTGATGGCGGAGGTCCTCACCGGGATGCTGCTCGCGATGTTCTCGACGCTCTTCCTGCTGTACGACGGGAAGCGCATCTGGCACTGGGTGTTGAAGCTGGTACCCGCCCAGGCCCGGCCGGGTGTCGCGGGGGCCGGGCCGCGTGCCTGGCGGACCCTGACCGCCTATGTGCGGGGCACGGTCATAGTGGCGATGATCGACGCGATCTTCATCGGGCTCGGCATCTGGTTCCTCAACGTGCCGATGGCGGTGCCGCTCGCCGTCTTCATCTTCCTCTTCGCCTTCATCCCGCTGGTCGGCGCGGTGATCTCCGGCGCCCTCGCGGTGGTCGTCGCGCTGGTCACCGAGGGCGTGTTCACCGCGCTGATGGTGCTGGCCGTGGTGCTCGCCGTGCAGCAGATCGAGGGCCATGTGCTGCAGCCGTTCATCCTGGGACGCGCGGTGCGGGTGCATCCGCTCGCCGTCGTCCTCTCGGTCGCCGCGGGCGGCGTGGTCGCGGGCATCGGCGGCGCGGTCGTCGCGGTGCCGCTGGTCGCGGTCACCAATACGGCGGTCGGCTATCTGCGGGCGTACGGGCAGGAGGAGGCCCTGCGGTACGCGCCGCCCCCGCGCGGGGCGACCGCGGCCGACTCCGCTCCGACGCCCGCACCGGGCTCGCCGTCCGAGGACATCGACTACGGCGACGACGAGGGCGGCGGAGGCAAGAGGACCAAGTAAAGGAAGAAGGGCCCCGTGGACGGTCGGTCGTCCTCGGGGCCCTTCTCGTACAAGGGGTACCGCTGGTCCTACTCGGCGAGCACGGCCTCGGCTTCGAGGGTCACGCCGACCGCCTGGATCACCGAGGCGATCTTGACGGCTTCCTGAATGGTCTCACGGTTCACGCCGGCCTTGCGCAGCACCTGCTCGTGGGAGTCCAGGCACTGGCCGCAGCCGTTGATGGCGGAGACGGCGAGCGACCACAGTTCGAAGTCGATCTTCTCCACGCCGGGCTTGCCGATGACGTTCATCCGCAGGCCTGCACGGAGCGTCCCGTACTCGGGGTCCGACAGCAGGTGCCGGGTCCGGTAGAAGACGTTGTTCATCGCCATGATGGCGGCGGCCGACTTCGCGGCGGTGTACGCCTCCGCGGAGAGGTTGGCCTTCGCCTCCGGTTCCAGCTCGCGCAGCACCTTCGGCGAGCGCGAGGCGATCGCGCAGGCCAGGACGGTGCCCCACAGCTGCTGCTGCGGGAGCTCGCTGTTCCCGATGACCGAACCGAGGTTCAGCTTCAGGTCCTTGGCGAAGTCCGGGACGGCGGCCTTCAGTTCGTCGAGTGCCATGTCGCTGTCAGCTCACTCGCCCGAGAGGAGCGCGACCGGGTCGAGGGTGTTCTCGCCCTTGGTCCAGTTACAGGGGCACAGCTCGTCGGTCTGCAGGGCGTCCAGGACCCGCAGGACCTCCTTGGGGTTACGGCCCACGGAACCGGCGGTCACCATCGTGAACTGGATCTCGTTGTTCTGGTCGACGATGAAGACGGCGCGCTGTGCGAAGCCGTCCTCGCCCTCGATGCCGAGGTCACGCATGAGCTCGTGCTTCGAGTCGGCCATCATCGGGAAGGGCAGGTCGGTCAGGTCCGGGTGGTCCTTGCGCCAGGCGTGGTGCACGAACTCGGAGTCACCGGAGAAGCCGAGGATCTGGGCGTCACGGTCGGCGAACTCGTCGTTCAGCTTGCCGAAGGCGGCGATCTCGGTGGGGCACACGAAGGTGAAGTCCTTCGGCCACGCGAAGACGATCTTCCACTTGCCCTCGTAGGTCTTGTGGTTGATCTGCTCGAACTCCTTGCCGCTCTCCAGCGAGACACAAGCAGTCAGGTCGAACTCGGGGAACTTGTCACCGACAGTGAGCACGCGCTCTCCTTGTAGCGTAGGAATTCCCTCGTGCGGGAGTTCCTGAGGGTTGGACGGTCCCCACCTTGGCACAGAGTGCATTGATCGCGGAAATAGCTACAATCGGTCGTGATGATCGGAGGTGCTTATCAGTGGCGCAGGGTAATCAGGGCAACCGGAGCAAGCAGCCCAGCCTGTCGCAGCTGCGCGCCTTCGTGGCCGTCGCCGAACATCTGCACTTCAGGGACGCGGCGGCAGCAATAGGGATGAGTCAGCCGGCACTTTCCGGAGCCGTCTCGGCGCTGGAGGAGGCGCTGGGTGTCCAGCTCATCGAGCGTACGACGCGCAAGGTGCTGCTCTCGCCGGCCGGGGAGCGGCTCGCGATCCGGGCCCGGGTGGTGCTGGAGGCCGTGGGTGAGCTGATGGAGGAGGTCGAGGCGGTCCGGGCGCCGTTCACCGGAGTGCTCAGGCTCGGCGTGATCCCGACCGTCGCGCCGTATCTGCTGCCGACCGTGCTGCGGCTGGTCCACGAGCGCTACCCGGAGCTGGACCTCCAGGTGCACGAGGAGCAGACCTCCTCGCTGTTGGAGGGGCTGGCCGCGGGAAGGCTGGATCTGCTGCTGCTCGCCGTGCCGCTCGGGGTGCCGGGCGTGACCGAACTTCCGCTCTTCGACGAGGACTTCGTGCTGGTGATGGATCGGCAGCACTGGCTGGGCGGGCGTACCGACATTCCGCGCGAGGCCTTGCGCGAACTGCCGCTGCTGCTGCTCGACGAGGGGCACTGTCTGCGCGACCAGGCGCTCGACATATGCAGGGAGGCGGGGCGTACGGAGGGGGCGCCGGTCACCACGACCGCGGCCGGGCTCTCCACGCTGGTGCAGCTGGTCGCCGGCGGGCTCGGGGTGACGCTGCTGCCGCGTACCGCGGTGACGGTCGAGACCGGCCGCAACGATGCGCTGTCCACTGGGTTTTTCGCGGACCCGGCACCGTCGCGGAGGGTGGCGCTGGGGATGCGGACGGGGGCGGCGCGGCACGAGGAGTTCGAGGAGTTCGCGGCGGCGTTGCGGGAGGCGATGGCGGTGCTGCCGGTACGGGTGACGGCGGGTACGCGGAGCAGGCAGTAGGGGTGCGGCCCCGGGGACCGCACCCCTTGCGGCTACCGCGTCATCACTCCGTGCGCAGGCCGTCCGGCCGCATCATGCGCCACAGGGGCGGCAGCGAGATCAGCGTGATCAGGAGGATCAGTGCCGCTCCCGCGCCCGCCATGGGAAGGAACAGCCACCAGTCGGTCACCTTCTTGGCGATCATCCTGGTCATCACCGCGCCCAGGCCGAGACCGCCCGCGACGGCCACCACCAGGCCGATGACCACGGGTACGGCGGTCTGCCAGAGCACCGACCAGCCGAGCGTGGTCCGCCGGGTGCCGAAGGCGACCAGAACCGAGAGCAGGCGCTTGCGCTCACGCAGCTGCTCCAGCTGCGAGACCAGCATCGCGGCGGCGATCAGCAGCAGGGTCGCGGTCGCGCCGACCTGGAGACCGGTCTGCACGCTGGCGTACTGCCGGTCGCGGGCCACCGAGTTCAGGGGGACGACCCGCATCCCCGGGTCGATCCGGGCCGCCGTGTTCCGTACGTACTCGGAGACGTCCTCGACGCTCTCGTCGACCCGGATCTGCGCGTTGGTCTGCGCGTGCGGCAGGGTGGTCGGGTCGATCGCGCCGACCGTCGCCACGATGCCCCAGTGGTCCCGGCCCATCGGATCGCGACGCTCGAGAACGGTCGGAGTGTCGGCGGGCAGGGTCCACAACTTCGACTTCTCGCCGGGCTCCGATCCCACCAGGTAGTTGAGTTCGACCGCCTTGCCCTTGCGGGCCGTCTTGTCCACCCACGCGGCCATCTCCTTGTCCTCGGGGTGGACGACGAACGCGTCGCCCTCCTCGCAGGAGTCGATCCGGGCGATTTCGCGCAGGGTCGCGCAGTCGCCGATGGTCAGCGAGGTGGTGGGCTGGATGTCGTCGTCCTCGTACGTGCCCGGCTTGACCGCGTACGACTCGACCGTGCCGATGACGGCCTCCACCCCCTCGGTGGCCCGGAACTCCTCGATGGTCCGGGTGGCCGCATCACCGGTGACGTTCTCGGAGAGCGTGTGGAACTGGGCGCGCGTCGGGTCCTGCCCCGTCATCCGGTTGAAATCGTCGCCCACCGCGGCGAACAGCATCTGCAGTGCCACCGCACCGGCGACCGCGACCGTGATCCCGCTGACCGCGCGGGAGGCCGCCCCGCTGCTCAGCTGGAGCCTGCGGGTGGCGAGCTGCCAGGCCACAGGGCCGCCGCGCAGCCGGTTCACGCACGCCTCGACCAGCCAGGGCAGCAGCAGCGCGAGCCCGACCAGGACCAGTACGGCGCCGCCCGCGATCGGATAAGGGTTGACCGGGGAGAACTCGTCGGCCTTGCCGGTCAGCCCGAGCACCGCCAGGCCCGCGACCGGCATCAGCAGCCGCCACCAGAGCCGGCGCCTGCGGCTGCGGCCGTTGCGTACGACGCCGAGCGGTTCGATCACCACCGAACGCAGGGCGGTCAGGGTGACGAGCACCGCCGCCACCGGAACCGCGACGGCGATCAGGGCGGCCAGTAAGGGATCGGGGACCAGGTCCGACGGGAAGGCGCTGACGTCCCACACCTCGACGTAGCCCGTGAACTGACGCCCCACCAGAAAGAACGCCAGGCCCGCAAGCAGGCCGAGCACCGCCCCGAAGAACGCCTCCCCGGCCGCGATCCGGCGGGTCATCCGGATGTTCGCACCGACCAGGCGCAGTGCGGCGAGCCTGCGGTCGCGGCGGTCACCGCCGAAGCGCACGGCCGTCGCGATGAAGATCGCGACCGGCACCAGCAGCACCACGCAGACCATGATGACCAGCACGATGAGAATGGGCGGCATCTCCTTGCCCGGACCCGGGTCGCCGTAACCGGAGATCCGGTGGCCGCCGTTGGCGGGGGTCAGGGTGTCGCTGCCCGCGTAGAAGAACAGCTCGCGCGGGGAGACCAGGCCCGCGTCGGCGATCGTGCCGGTGATCCGGTACGGCAGCCGCTCCTTGAGCAGGCTGCCCTCCGAGGACTCCAGCAGCTCCTTCAGGGCGGGGGAGACCACCATCTCGTCCGCGCCGGGGAAGTGTGCGACGCCTGGCGGGACGACCGGGTGGGCACCGTCCGCACGCATCAGGAAGCCGCCGATCGAGCGGCCGCGGTACTCCGTCTCCGCGTTGATCCGCAGCACAGAGGTGTCCGACTTCCCGGCCGTGGCGTCGGGCGATTGGGAGATCTCGGTCTCGGCGCGGGCCCGATCACGCGCGTCGCGCTCGCCGAGCAGATGCGGTGCGGAGGCGGCGGCCAGCAGCAGCGCCACGCCGAGGCCGACACCGACGGCGGTCAGCAGGGTGCGGATCCAGCCCTCGCGTCCGCCGGAGACGGCGAACCGGACGCCGAGGGCGAGATCGCGCAGCAGGGCGGCGATGCCGGTGGGCTGCGTCGGCCGGGGCGGTGCGTCGGCCGGGGAGTCCTTGTGGTCGAGCAGGGTCATACCGCGTGCTCCGGGTCGCGGGTCCGGCCGTCGCGCACCGTCACGTCGCGGTCGGAGTACGCGGCGACCCGGGCCTCGTGGGTCACCAGGACCAGGGCGACATTGGCGGACCTGGCCGCCTCGGTGAGCAGTTCCATGACCCGCTCGCCGTTGAAGGAGTCCAGGGCGCCGGTCGGCTCGTCCGCGAAGACCACCTTCGGGGAGGCGGCCAGCGCACGGGCCACGGCGACGCGCTGGCCCTGGCCGCCGGAGACCTCGCCGGGGCGCTGGGCGCCGATGTCCTCGACCTCCAGGCGCTCCAGCCAGTGGCGGGCGGTGCGTTCGGCGTCTTTGCGCCTGGTGCCGTTCAGACGCAGCGGCAGGGCGACGTTCTCCACGCAGGTCAGTTCGGGGACGAGTTGGCCGAACTGGAAGACGAAGCCGAACTCGGTGCGGCGCAGGGCGCTGCGGTCGGCATCCGACATCGCGGAGAGCTCGCGGCCCGCGTAGGTGATCGTGCCTCTGTCGGGGGTGACGATCCCGGCGAGGCAGTGCAGCAGGGTCGACTTGCCGGAGCCGGACGGACCCATCACGGCGACGACCTCGCCGGGGTGGATGGAGAACGAGGCGCCGTCGAGCGCGGGCGTGGACCCGTACGACTTGTACAGGCTGTCGGCGCTGAGCAGGGAGCCGGCGGGGGTCACGCGCGAACCTCAGCGGCGAGGCGGTCCAGCCGGGCGGCGGTCAGTTCCAGCCAGCGCAGATCGGCTTCGAGGTGGAAGAGCGCATGGTCGCAGATCAGCTGCTCCGCGAGGTCGCCCTTGCGCTTGCGGTCGGTGAGGATGCGCATGAGGCGCAGGTGCTCGGCGCGCTGGGCGTCCAGCAGGGCCTCGGCGCTGCGGCCGCTGAGCAGGGCCAGGACGACCTTGGTGTAGAGCGTCGACTGGAGGTACGGCTCGGGCTTCTCCGGCTGCGCGAGCCAGGCACCGACATCGGTGATTCCGGCGTCGGTGATGGCGTACCGCTTGCGCTCGGGGCCGCCGCCGCTCTCGATGCCGTCGACCTCGACGAGGCCGTTCTTGAGCAGGCGGGACATGGTCGAGTAGACCTGACCGTAGTGCAGGGGACGGTCGTGGCCGAACTTCTCGTCGAACGTGCGCTTGAGGTCGTAGCCGTGGCGGGGGCCGGACTCCAGGAGTCCGAGCAGGGTGTGGCCGATAGACATGCGAAGCACTGTACACGGCGTGTATACCACGGGTGTATACCCCGGGCCCGGTCCCGGAGCCCGGCCCTCGATCGCCGGGCGGGCTCAATCGGCCTCGGGGGACTTGGGAGGGCGCCCCCGGCGGGGGATCGGGCGGGCCGTGCCCGGCAGCCGGCCCGCCTCCGCCAGTGCCTCGCGCAGCAGGAACTCGATCTGGGCGTTCGCGCTGCGCAGCTCGTCGGACGCCCAGCGGGCCAGCGCATCGTGCACCGCGGGATCCAGCCGCAGCAGCATCTGCTTGCGCTGTTGCGGCTGCCTGCGCCCGGGGGTCTCTTCCTTCACTGGTGAAGAGTGGGCGTGAGATCGGCGGCCAGGGTGGGCATATCGTGCGAATTGCCTTGGACGGGCATGGAATCCCCCGTTTCGGAAGAATGGTGTGATGCCGTGGAGCTAGCAATGTGATTACACATTATCTGTGTTGGCAACCCTGGGCGCCTCTCGCGAGTCAGTTCCCGAAGAGCGGGTGCTGATTGTCACGTCCGGAAAAGACCGCATCACTCGGGTTTTGCCCTTACCGACAGTGTTAGCTGTTTGGGCTGAGCTGATCTGGTCGAACAGAGAAACAGGAGCAACACAGCGATGGGTCGAGCGGATGCGCGACGAGCCCAGCGGCGCGGGGCGCGGCGGGCCGCGAAGAGCGGCGGCATACGCAGACTCTTCACCTGGCGGAAGATGCTGGGCACGTTCTTCGGGTTCTGCCTGCTGGGCATGGGCGCCTTCGTGGTGCTCTACCTGTCCGTGGACATCCCGAAGCCCAACGCCATGGCCGAGCGGCAGAGCAACGTCTACCAGTACAGCGACGGCACGCTGCTGACCCGGACCGGTGAGGGGGTCAACCGCCAGAACGTGGACCTGGCCGAGGTCCCCGAGAAGGTGCAGCACGCCTTCGTCGCCGCCGAGAACAAGACGTTCTACAAGGACCAGGGCGTCGACCTGAAGGGCACGACACGCGCCCTCTTCAACACGCTCAGCGGCAAGGGCAAGCAGGGTGGCTCGACCATCACCCAGCAGTACGTGAAGAACTACTACCTGTCGCAGGACCCGACGATCAGCCGCAAGCTCCAAGAGCTGGTGATCTCCCTCAAGGTCGACCAGAAGTACAGCAAGAGCGACATCCTCGCCGGGTACATCAACACCTCGTACTACGGACGCGGCGCGAGCGGTATCCAGGCCGCGGCGCAGGCCTATTACGGGGTCGACGCCAAGGACCTCGACGTCTCCCAGGGTGCGTATCTGGCCGCGCTGCTCCAGGCCCCCAGTCAGTACGACTGGGCGGTCGCGACGGACACCGGAAAGAAGCTCGTCAAGGACCGCTGGGCCTACACGCTCGACAACATGGTCGAGATGCACTGGCTCGACAAGGCCGAGCGCGACACCCTGGAGTTCCCCGTCCCGGACAAGCCCAAGCCCGCCCCCGGCATGGAGGGCCAGACCGGTTACATCGTCGACGCCGCCAACAAGGAGCTGGACAAGCAGGGCCTCACGGAGGACGTGCGGCAGGCCGGTGGCTGGACCTTCACCCTCAACATCGACAAAAAGCGGCAGGAGGAGCTGGAGAAGTCGGTCGACCAGCAGCTGGAGTCCAAGCTCGACCGCGAGAACAACAAGGTCGACGCGACCGTCCAGGCGGGTGCCACCTCCGTCGATCCGAAGACCGGTGGCGTTGTCGCGCTCTACGGCGGGGTGGACTACGTCAAGCACTACTACTCCAACGCCACGCGTCAGGACTACCAGCCCGCCTCCACCTTCAAGCCGCTGGTGTTCGCCTCCGCGCTGGAGAACGAGGCGAGGACCCAGGACGGCGATCTGATCGGTGCCAACACCATCTACGACGGCACCAGCAAGCGGCCGGTCGTGGGCAGCGACACCCCGTTCGCCCCGCAGAACGAGGACGACCTGAGTTACGGCGACGTCACCGTCCAGACCGCGATGGACAAGTCGATCAACTCGGTCTTCGCGCAGATGGTGGTCGACGTCGGCCCGCCCGCGGTGAAGGAGACCGCGCTGGCGCTCGGCGTACCGGACAAGAACTTCCCCGAGCGCCCCGCCGTATCGCTGGGCACCATGAACGCCTCGACCTGGGACATGGCGGGCGTGTACGCCACGCTCGACAACCACGGCGAGAAGGTCACCCCGTTCATCGTGAAGTCCGCCGAGCACCGGGACCGCACCGTCGAGCCGGTGGAGGGCATCGGGGACCAGGTGATCAGCCGCAAGTCGGCCGACACCGTGACCTCCGTCTTGCAGCACGTCGTGGAGAACGGCTCCGGCAAGGCGGCCAACACCTCGGCGTACGAGGCGGCAGGCAAGACGGGTACCTCGGAGAACAACAAGTCGGCCTGGTTCGCCGGCTACACCCCGGAGCTCACCACGGTCGTGGCTCTCTTCGGCGAATCCCCCAAGGAAGGCGGCGGCCAGGTCAACCTGACCGGTACCGCGAACTCCGGCCGGGCCAACGGTGGTGGCTTCCCGGCGGAGATCTGGGCGGACTACACCCTCGCCGCGCTGAACGGCGGCTCCAGCGCCCAGTTCGATCTGGAGGACGTCGAGCAGGGTGAGGTCTCCGTACCGACCACCCCGCCGCCGAGCCCCTCGCAGTCGGCGAGCTCCGACCCGTCACCGTCCCAGTCGTCGAGCGTGCCCTCCCAGAGCCCGAGCGAGTCGCCCAGCCAGTCGCCGAGCCAGTCGCCGAGCGAGTCGCCGAGCGAGTCGCCCAGCCAGTCGCCGAGCCAGTCCCCGGAAGTGCCGGGCGGGGGGGCGGGCTCCGGACTGCCGGGCAACGGCAACGGCAATCCGCCGAGAGAGTGAGCCCATGAGGGACCGGTGAACGCATGAGGGACCGGTGAGCGCAGGGGAGAGGGGCGGTGCCGGACCGGCACCGCCCCTCTCCCCTGCGTCCCGCGTACGGCGGTGTCAGCCGCCGTTGACCTTCTTCGCGATCCGGTCGCCGAGGTCCTTGTCCACGTTGCGCCAGTACTGCAGCGCCCGCTCCAGGACCGGATCGCTCACACCCTCCAGCAGATGGCCGGAAATGTTCGACACCAGGCGGTCCCGCGCCGCGTCGTCCAGAACCTTGCGCACCATCGTGCCCGCCTGGCCCCAGTCGTCGTCCTCGCGGTGCAGCTTGTACGCCTCGTGGACCATCTCGCCCGCCGTGGCCCAGCCCGCCGGGTCGCCGAAGCGCTCGGTGTCCGCCGCCGGACCGCCGTACGAATTCGGTGCGTAGACCGCTCCCGTACGGGTCGGCTCGTACCGCATGGGGCCGTCCTTCGCGTACGAGTTCCGGCCGAACCGCGGACGGTTCGGGGGAAGTTGCGCGTAGTTCGGGCCGATCCGGTACCGATGGGTGTCCGGGTACGAGAAGAGCCGGCCGAGCAGCATCTTGTCGGGCGACGGACCGATGCCGGGCACCAGGTTCGACGGCTCGAAGGACGCCTGCTCGATGTGGACGAAGAAGTCCTCGGGGTTCTCGTTGAGCGTCATCCGGCCGACTTCGATCTCCGGGTAGTCGCCGTGCGGCCACACCTTCGTGAGATCGAACGGGTTGAACCGGTAGTCCGGTGCCTCGTCGAACGGCATGATCTGGACGTACAGCGTCCAGCTCGGGTAATTGCCGCGCTTGATCGACTCGAAGAGGTCGCGGCGGTGGATGTCAGCGTCGCTGCCCGCGATCTCATCGGCCTCGGCCTGGGGGTAGAAGTCGATGCCCTGGTCGGTCTTGAAGCGGTACTTGACCCAGAACCGCTCGCCGCCCGCGTTCACCCACATATAGGTGTGCGAGCTGTAGCCATTCATGTTGCGGTACGTCTTCGGGATGCCGCGGTCACCCATCAGCCAGGTGACCATGTGTGCCGACTCGGGGGAGAGGGTCCAGAAGTCCCACTGCATGTCGTGGTCGCGCAGGGCACTTTCCGGGCGCCGCTTCTGCGAGCGGATGAAGTCCTGGAACTTCATCGGGTCGCGCACGAAGAAGATCGGCGTGTTGTTGCCGACCATGTCGTAGTTGCCGTGCTCCGTGTAGAACTTCAGGGCGAATCCGCGCGGGTCGCGCCAGGTGTCGGGGGAGCCCTGTTCGCCGGCGACCGTGGAGAAACGGGCGAGCATGGCGGTCTGCTTGCCCGGTTGGAAGAGGTCTGCCTTCGTGAACTGGCTGACGTCGTTGGTCACCTTGAAAAAGCCGTAGGCACCGGAGCCCTTGGCGTGGACCACCCGCTCGGGGACCCGCTCACGGTTGAACTGGGCCATCTTCTCGATGAGGTAGTGGTCCTGGAGCAGAATGGGTCCGTCGGATCCGACAGTGAGCGAATGTTCATCGCTCTCCACCGGGATTCCGGCGTTGTTCGTGGTGTAGGGGGTGTTCTTGGTCTTCGTTTCCTCAGGCACGAGCGTCCTCCCGTCGGTGGGGTTTCGGTCAGGTCGTCTCGTTCACGACTGAAGTCAACTCCGCCGACAGGAGGTCGGCAACATTTGGCTACCGTCCGTGCAGAGCTCTTGTCCGCACCCGGCCCGGCCCCTCCCACCAGCCCCCGAACGGACCCCCTCGCTGCCTCGTCCGGCCCCCTACTGGCCCCGGGTCGGCATCTCGAACCAGACCACCTTGCCGGTCGAAAGACGCGTCGCCCCCCACCGCCTGGCCAGCCGGTTGACCAGGAACAGGCCGCGGCCGCCCTCGTCCATGTCCCGGGCCCGGCGCTGCCGGGGCAGCTGCGGGGCGTCGTCGCCGACCTCGCAGCGCAGGATGTCGGTGCGCAGCAGCCGCAGCGTCACCGGCCGCTCCGCATAGCGCACGGCGTTGGTCACCACCTCGCTGACGAGCAGCTCCACCGAGTCGGAGAGATCGTCGAGCCCCCATCGGCTCAGCGCCAGGCGGGCCAGCCTGCGGGCCTGTCCCGGAGCGGTTTCCTCCGGTTCCAGGTGCCAGTACGCGACATCACTGGGCGCGATCCCGTCGAACCGGGCGGCGAGCAGCGCGATGTCGTCGTCCCGGTCACCGGGGCCGAGTATGTCCAGGACGTCGTCGCACAGGGCCTCCAGTGGAGGCGAGTGGTCCGGGCCGGTGAGCTGGGCGGTGGCGGCGAGCCGTTCGCGCAGTTGCTCGATCCCGGTCCAGACGTCCCGCAGCCGGGATTCCACCAGACCGTCGGTGTAGAGCAGCAGTGTGGCGCCCGCGGGCGCGTCCAGCTCGACGGCCTCGAAGTCCACACCGCCGACGCCGATCGGGGCGCCCGGCGGCACCCGCAGCACCTCCGCGCGGCCACCCAGATGAAGCAGGACGGGCGGCGGATGCCCGGCGTTGGCGATGGTGATCCGGTGCGCGACGGGGTCGTACACCGCGTACAGGCAGGTCGCCATGCGGTCGCTGCCGAGGCGCTGCGCCTGCTCGTCGAGGTGGTGCAGCACCTCCTGCGGCGGCAGGTCGAGCCCCGCGAGGGTCTGCGCGGTGGTGCGCAGCTGGCCCATGATCGCCGCGGACGTCATGGAGTGGCCCATGACGTCGCCGACGACCAGGGCGACCCTGCTGCCGGGCAGCGGGATCGCGTCGTACCAGTCGCCGCCGACCCGGGCCGTCTCGGCGGCCGGGAGATAACGGGAGGCGAGCCGGACGCCGGTCGGTTGCGGCAGCGAGTCGGGCAGCATGGTGCGCTGCAACTCGTCGGCGATGTACGCCTCGCGTCCGTACAGCACGGCCTTGTCGATGCCGAGCGCGGTGTGCGTCGCCAGTTGGGCCGCGACCAGCAGGTCATTGGCCTCGAAGGACGGCCGCCCGGTACCGCGAAGGAAGACTGCGGCGCCGATCACCCGCCGCCGTCCGCGCAGCGGAGCGAGGATCGCACGGTGCCCGGTGGGTACGGGCCGGCCGGTGCCGAGCAGTTCGGGCAACGCGGCACGGGCCGCCGCGGAGTCCCCGAAGACCGGCCGGACACCGCGCAGCACCTCGGCGAGCGCGCCGCCCGAGCGGACCTCGCACAGCTCGGCCGCCGGGGGCAGATCGCCGTGCGGATCGATGGCGGGCAGCCGCAGACGTTCGATCTCCGACGAGGTCTCGGTCTCCTCCTCGTTCAATCGCAGCCGGTCCGACCGGCGCAGCCGCAGCACGAAGGGGGCGACCGGCCGCTCGTCGCCCACCGGGAGCGGGTCGCGGAGGTAGACCAGTATGGCGTCGGAGAACGTCGGCACACTGGCCCGGCACAGGCCCAGCACGATCTCGTCCAGGTCTATGCCGCGGGCGATCCGCCGGGTGGCGGCCCCCACGAAACGCAGCCGGTCGCCCTCGCGACGGGCCGCGGCATGTGGGTCGAGTCCTGCGGGGCCGGTGCTCGCCGCGGAAACCGCCGGATTGGCTCCCGCGCCCGGCGCCGGGGCCGGGCCGGGGATCGCGGCGGCGGCAGGGGAAGCAGCCGACGCGGCATCCTGCTGCCGCGGCCGGGTGCGTTCCTGCGACCGGGCGGCGAGAGGCTGCCGGCCTTCGTGGGAGGTGGGATGCTCCGTCACGCGTGGGGTTCCGTCCGTCCGGGCCGGTTGTATGAGGCAATCACCTCGTGGGGCGCCACTGTGCCCCGGCAAGAGCGGCGATAACAACGGCTGTCACCGGATGCCCCCGACTGAGGGGCCGAAACCGGATGCCCGCAGCGAGGTTCGGTGACAACGTTTCCAGCGACGGGGAAAGCGACAGCGAGCACGTCTCCACCCCCTCGTAGTGGCTCATACGGTTCATACGACTGATGTGGCTCATACAGCTCATACAGCTCATGCGGTGCGTGGTGCTCGTGCGATGACTTGCAGTCAGGTCCGGTACCGCGCCCGCCGGTTGGAGCGGAGCGGCCCTTCCCGGAGGGCGATCCTACGTTTGCCCCCCTGGGGTGCATCAAGGGTCTCACGACGGCATATGCGAGGGGGTACGGTCCCAGTCATCCGGGAGCGCGGGAACGCGCCAGCGCGGATCGGGCCGCCAGTTCTCCCAGCCGTCCCGGAACGGCGTGCCCCAGTCCCGGATCACCTCGACGGCCGCGCGGCCCGCCTCCCGTACCCGCTGCGCGGTCTGCGGGGTCATCAGGCCGACCCGCTGCGCCTGGGCGAACTCGTCCTCGTCGCGCCAGACCCAGCTGCGGTCCGGGTACACGGAGATGTCGAGAAAGTGATCCTCGGAGTCGATGCCGCCCGCCCAGCGGGTGCGCGGTTCCTCCAGGTTCACGTACCAGCTGCGGAACTGCCAGCCGGCCTCCCAGAACAGCCAGACCGACCAGGGGTCACCGGGACGGGCGAGCTTCAGCACGCCATTGCCGAGCCAGGCCGAGCGGGCGGTGGTGCGCGGAGCGGTGTAGCGGGTGGCGAGCGGCTCGTCGTGCACGTCGCTGCCGTTGGCCAGCACCGGCTTCACACATTCGGTGCCGGGTGCCACCCATACGGCGAGCAGCTCGTCGGTGTCCTGGACGACGGTGACGGGGCGACAGATGTGGACCGGGCCCGGGGCGGGGCCCGGCGTGGCGTCCCGCGGCAGCGGGCCGTTGCCGCGGTAGCGCCACAGGATCTGATCGCCCGGCGCCCAGTGCTCGATGTATCCAAGACCTGCCATGGGCAGATCTTAGAGATGCCGCAGCTCCGTCGCCGCGACGCATGTCACGGGCGGGTCATACGCAACACGTCCAGCGCCTCGTCGAGCTGCTCCACCGTGAGGTCGCCGCGCTCGACATATCCCGAGTCCAGCACCACCTCGCGGATCGTCCTGCGTTCGGCCAGGGACTTCTTGGCGACCTTCGCAGCCTCCTCGTAGCCGATGTACTTGTTCAGCGGGGTGACGACCGACGGCGAGGACTCCGCGTACTCCCTGGCCCGCTCCACGTTCGCCGTGATCCCGTCGACCGTACGGTCCGCGAGCAGCCGGGAGACATTGGCCAGAAGCCGCACCGACTCCAGCAGATTCTTCGCGATGACCGGAAGCATCACATTCAGTTCGAAATTGCCCGCCGCGCCCGCGACGGCGACCGTCGCGTCGTTCCCCATCACCTGGGCCGCAACCATCAGGACGGCCTCGGGAATGACCGGATTCACCTTCCCCGGCATGATCGACGAGCCCGGCTGGAGGTCGGGAAGGCTGATCTCGGCCAAACCGGTGCGCGGTCCGGACGCCATCCAGCGCAGATCGTTGGAGATCTTGGTGAGCGAGACGGCGAGGGTACGGAGCTGGCCGGACGTCTCCACGAGGCCGTCCCGCGCGCCCTGCGCCTCGAAGTGGTCCCTGGCTTCGGTGAGCGGCAGCCCGGTGACGCGGGCGACCTCGGCGATGACGGCGGCCGGAAAGCCGGGCGGGGTGTTGATGCCGGTGCCGACGGCCGTGCCGCCCAGCGGCAGCTCCGCGAGGCGGGGGAGGCCGGCGCGCAGCCGCTCGACGCCGTACCGGATCTGTGCCGCGTAGCCGCCGAACTCCTGGCCCAGGGTGACGGGCGTGGCGTCCATCAGGTGCGTGCGTCCCGACTTCACGACCGTCGCGAACTCGGCGGACTTGCGCTCCAGGGCGGCGGCCAGATGGTCCAGGGCCGGGATCAGCTCGCCGGTGACGGCCGCGGTCGCGGCGATGTGGATGGAGGACGGGAAGACGTCGTTGGACGACTGTGAGGCGTTGACGTGGTCGTTCGGGTGGACCTCGCGGCCCAGGCGTTCGGTCGCGAGGGTTGCCACGACTTCATTGGTGTTCATGTTGGACGAGGTGCCGGACCCGGTCTGGAAGACGTCGATCGGGAAGTGGGCGTCCCAGCGTCCCTCGGCGACCTCCTCGGCGGCCTCCTGGATGGCCAGGGCGATGTCCGGGTCGAGCACCTTCAGTTCGGCGTTCACCTTGGCGGCTGCCGCCTTGATCCGGGCCAGGGCCTCGATGTGGGCCCGCTCCAGGCGCTGGCCGGAGATCGGGAAGTTCTCCACCGCGCGCTGCGTCTGGGCCCGCCACCTGGCGTCCTTCGGCACCCTCACCTCGCCCATCGAATCGTGCTCGATGCGGAAATCCGTACCGCCCGCCGGGGCCGGTGCGGGGGCCTGTGCCGCGGCCTGTGACTCGTCCATGGGGTTCAACCTCCTGAAAAAGTTGAGCACTTGTCTTGTTCTGTGTATTCCCAAGTCGCCTACCGACCAGTAAATACCGGGGGTGCTGCATTTTCCCGGGGGACGACCCCCGTACCCCCGTGCAGCAACCCGGGGAGGCGCAATGAGGCGCACCAGGCACAGACTTCGCCGTACGGTCGCGGCCGCCGCGGCCATGGCGGCGGCATTCGGCGGTATGGCCGCCGCCGCAGGACCGGCGGGCGCGGCGGACCGGTCCGGCACCAGCACTACCGCATCCACCCCCCTGTCGCCCGAGCTGGAGGCCATCCGCGCCGCCGAAGCCACCCGGCTGTACGGCGACCCGGCCGAACGTCCGCTCGCCGACCGCAAGACCGGGCTGATCTCGCTCGGCGACAGCGAGATCTCCGGCGAGGGCGTCGGCACGTACGAGTCGGGCACCGACGGCCCCGACAACTGGTGCCACCGCTCGCCCGACGCCGCCATCCACCGCACCGGCATCCAGGCCGACGTCACGTACAACGTCTCCTGTTCCGGCGCGTACACCGGCAACATCGTGATCGGCGGATCGAAGCAGTACGCCGACGAACTCGTGCAGAGCGACAATCTCGCCATCAAGGCACGCAACACCCGCATCAAGATGATCGTGCTGGTCGCCGGCGCCAATGACGACCTCCAGTTCGGCCCGGTCATGACGGACTGCGTCCAGCGCTGGGTGCTTTCCCAGGGGACCTGCCAGCCGAAGTACGAGGGCGGCTGGCAGGCGCGCGTCGACGGACTCGTCCCCAAGGTCGAGAAAACGGTGCGCGATCTGAAGACCGTCATGTCCGATGCCGGATACGGCAACAGCGACTACAAGCTCGTGGTCATGGGCTACCCGAGCCCCATCGGCCCGGACTTCTACGACAACCCGAACTTCCCCGGCAAGCTTCCCGGCGGCTGCGCCGGCTACGACTCCGACGCCGCCTGGGGCCGTAACGTCGCGGTCCCCGCTTTCGAGCGAGGCATGCGCAAGGCCGCCTCCGACACGGGAGCCGTCTACCTCGACAACTCCCGGCTCTTCCACGGCCATGAGGTCTGCAGCGAGAACACCTGGGCCCGCGGCCTCTACATCGACCTGTCGCACTTCCCGCCGGACTCCAACTCCGTCCGGCAGTCCTACCACCCGAACGCGCGCGGTCACGCCGCCTTCGCCTCCTGCCTGACCCAGATCTACAACTCGGGCCTGCGCGAGGCGAGCTGCGCCGACCCGGCGAGCACCGGGTCGCCCGTCCTGCAGACCGCGGCATGGGACGACGTCTTCAGGCCTCTGAAGAACGAGGCCACGGGCACCTGCGTGGACGTCCCCGCCTCGGTGACCCGCAACGACACCGAGGTCACCGGCTGGGACTGCCACGGCGGACGCAACCAGGGCTGGTGGTACGACTCCGGCACGAAGAACATTCGTACGGAGCTGAGCCACGACCGGTGCCTCGACGTTCCGGGCGCCGACTACAAGGCGGGCGCCACGCTCATCTTGTGGAACTGCTCGGGCGCGGCCAACCAGCAGTTTGTCAGGCAGTCGGGCACCTTGCGCCCGGCGGCCTCGACCGGGCTGTGCCTGACGCTCGCGACGGCCAAGGACCCGCTGAAGCTGCAGAGCTGCGACGGCAGCGCGAAGCAGCGGTTCGCGTAACTCCGTCCCGCGGTGATGGGAGGGGAGGGGCGGGGCGGTCTCGGGCCGCCCCGCCCCGGCGCATGTGTCAGCCGGACGTCACGAACGCGCCCAGGACGGCCGCCAGGTGCCCGGGATCAGCGGCCCCGCACAGCTCGCGCGCCGAGTGCATGGACAGCCCCGGCACCCCCACATCGACCGTCGCGACACCCAGCCTGGCCGCGGTGAGCGGGCCGATCGATGTGCCGCACGGCATCGCGTTGTTGGAGACGAACGGCTGCCACGGCGCTCCCGCCCGCTCGCACGCCGCCGCGAACACCGCCATCCCGGTGGCGTCGGTGGCGTACCGCTGATTGACGTTGACCTTGACCGTGGGGCCGCCGTTGGGCAGCGGACGGTGGCCCGGATCGTGTTTCTCCGCGTAATTGGGGTGCACCGCGTGCGCCATGTCGGAGGAGATGCAGAAGGCACCGGACAGGGCGCGGGACCAGTCCTCCGAGCTGCCGCCGCGCGCGGTGACCGAACGGCCGAGGACCCGTTCCAGCAGGGGGCTCTGCGCACCCGTCTCCGAACCGCTGCCGACCTCCTCGTGGTCGAAGGCCGCCAGGACGGGGATGTACGAGGGATCACCGGCCGCGGTCGCCGCCCCCGCCAGGGCCGTGACACCCGCGTGTACCGACACCAGGTTGTCCAGCCGCGCCGACACCACGAACTCCCGGTCCGCGCCGAGATACCCGGGGGGCTGAATGTCATGGAGCATCAGATCCCAGCCGAGGACGTCGTCCCGGTCCACCTCCGCGGCCGCCGCGACCCGGCGCAGCAGCGCACCCTCCTCGGGCGCCCCGAGTGCCCACAGCGGGGCGAGATGGCGCTGTCGGTCGAGGGAGAGCCCCTCATTGACCGTACGGTCCAGATGGATGGCCAACTGGGGTACCCGCAACAGCGGTTCGTCGATCTGGATGAGCCGGGATTCCACCCCGCCACCGGGGCCGCGCAGCGCGAGCCGCCCGGAGACGCCCAGATCGCGGTCGAGCCAGGTGTTCAGCGGAACGCCGCCGTAGATCTCCACGGCGATCTGCCGCCAGCCCGCGGAACCGGTGTCGGGGGCCGGCTTGACCCGCAGATTCGGGGAGTCGGTGTGTGTGCCGATGATCCGGAAGGGGGTGTGGGCGGGGGCGCCCTCGGGGACGTACCAGGCGATCAGGGCGCCGCCGCGGGCGACGAAGCAGCCGCCGGTCGTGCCCGTCCAGTCGTCCGTGCCGTGCAGTTCACGGAAGCCGGCCTTCTCCAGACGCTGGGTGGCGCTCGCCACCGCGTGGTACGGGGAAGGGCTGGCCCTGATGAAGGACAGCAGGTCGTCAGCGTGGCTGCGGTGGGGAAGCGGCGTCATACGGCGTCCGCCTTTCCGGTGTTCGACGGTGAGGGGGAGGGTGGGTAACCCGCGCCGGTCCGCTCGGTGAGGCGCGGTGTGGTGCCGTGCGGTGCGGTGTTCGAGGTGTGGGGGGTGGAACCGGTTTCTGCTTGCCCAGGGCGGTTTCCTGATGACCCGGGGCGGCGGGGTACTTCAGGAACGTTCGACAACCCACCGCAGCGGCCCGGCGCGGCGCAAGTCCGCGGCGCGGCCCGCTGCGTGAAAGCAGCGGTGCCGGAGGTGCCGGATCGGCCGCCCGGAGCTCGGGTCCGAGGTGGACGGGGGCGTACGAGGCCCGTGCCGTAGGCGTCCGGGAAGGCGTTCCGGAGGCCCGGGAGACGCGGGACCCGGTTCTCGGACACCGTCCGCGCCCGCCGGCCCCGCACGGGTGCGCCGCAAGATTGGCTGAATTCCGTCGTACGCGAACCCTCACCGCGCCTGCCCACCGCGATCGGGAGTGGGGCGCGGGGACGCTGCCTCGCCTTCGAGGCCCCGCCACCCTGATCAGGAACACCACGGCGATCACGATGGCCACCCCGTGAGACCAGGCGACGACGGTCAGCGGGCTGTGGCTGTCGAGTGCCGCCGCGACCAGGATCATGCCGACGCCGAACCCGAGATCCTCGACGGTCGCGGAGAGCCCGAACGCATGACCGCGCAGACCGGCGGGAGTGGGAGCGGGCCCGCGGGAGTGGGAACGGCCCGCGGGGGCGGGAGCGGGCCGCGGGAGTGGGAACGGCCCGCGGGGGCGCCCCGGCCGATGGAATGCGGCCGGTACGCCCCCGCGGGACCGTACCTCTCGTGTCTCCGGTACGTCTCAACTCATCAGGCGAGACCCGGCCCCCGCACCGGAATGCTGGTGAACGTCGGTGCCGGGGCGGGCTCGGTGAAGAAGTCGTTGCCCTTGTCGTCGACGACGATGAACGCGGGGAAGTCCTCGACCTCGATCTTCCACACCGCTTCCATGCCGAGCTCCTCGTACTCGACGACCTCGACCTTCTTGATGCAGTCCTGCGCCAGGCGCGCCGCCGGTCCGCCGATCGAGCCCAGGTAGAAACCGCCGTGGGCATCGCACGCGTCGGTGACCTGCTTGGACCGGTTGCCCTTGGCGAGCATCACTTTGGAGCCGCCCGCTGCCTGGAACTGCGCGACGTAGCTGTCCATACGGCCGGCCGTCGTCGGGCCGAAGGAGCCGGAGGCGTACCCCTCGGGCGTCTTCGCCGGGCCCGCGTAGTACACCGGGTGGTCCTTCAGGTACTGCGGCATCTCCTCGCCCGCGTCCAGCCGCTCCTTGATCTTGGCGTGCGCGATGTCGCGGGCCACCACCAGCGGGCCCGTCAGCGAGAGCCGGGTCTTGACCGGGTACTTGGTCAGCTCGGCGAGGATGTCGTCCATCGGCCGGTTGAGGTCGATCTTCACGACGTCCCCGGCCTCATCGAGGTGCTCGTCGGTGGTGTCGGGCAGGAAGCGGGCCGGGTCCTTCTCCAACTGCTCCAGGAAGACGCCCTCGGCGGTGATCTTCGCGGTGGCCTGGCGGTCCGCCGAGCAGGACACGGCGATCGCGACGGGCAGCGAGGCGCCGTGGCGGGGGAGGCGGACGACACGCACGTCGTGGCAGAAGTACTTGCCGCCGAACTGGGCGCCGATGCCGATCTTCTGCGTCAGCTCGAAGACCTTCTCCTCCAGCTCCTTGTCCCGGAAGCCGTGACCGGTGGGGGAGCCCTCGGCGGGCAGCTCGTCCAGGTAGTGCGCGGAGGCGTACTTCGCGGTCTTCAGCGCGAACTCGGCCGACGTACCGCCGACGACGATCGCCAGGTGGTACGGCGGGCAGGCGGCCGTACCCAGCGAACGGATCTTCTCCTCCAGGAACTTCATCATGGAGGCCTCGTTCAGCACGGCCTTCGTCTCCTGGAAGAGGAACGACTTGTTGGCCGAGCCGCCGCCCTTTGCCATGAAGAGGAATTTGTACGCGCCGCCGTCGGTGGCGTACAGCTCGATCTGCGCGGGCAGATTCGAGCCGGTGTTCTTCTCCTCCCACATGGTGAGCGGAGCCATCTGCGAATAGCGGAGGTTGAGCTTGGTGTAGGCGTCGAAGATGCCGTGCGACAGGGCCTCTTCGTCACCGCCCTCGGTGAGGACGTTCTGCCCCCGCTTGCCCATGACGATCGCCGTACCGGTGTCCTGGCACATCGGCAGGACACCCGCGGCGGCGATGTTCGCGTTCTTCAACAGGTCGAGTGCGACGAACTTGTCGTTGGACGAGGCCTCGGGGTCGTCCACGATCCGTCGCAGCTGTGCCAGGTGGGCGGGACGCAGGTAGTGCGAGATGTCGTGCATGGCCTCGGCGGCCAGGGTGCGCAGCGCCTCCGGGGCGACCTTGAGGAATGTACGACCGTCGGCCTCGAAGGTGGAGACACCCTCGGAGGTCACCAGACGGTACGGCGTGGTGTCCTCTCCCAGGGGGAGCAGATCGGAGTACGCAAACTCTGGCATTACGGCCATTCCTCACTCGGCAGACGGCGGCTGATCTCCCTTGGACAGCGCACGCACCAGGGTAGAACGCCCCACGGACACCGAAGCTGTGAGGTAAGGCTCAGTTCGGCATTCACGCGGGGGCGGCACGGAGCGGCATGGAGCGGCGCGGGGCGACACGGCGGAGGCAGGTCGGGGGCTAGTCGCGATCTATCGCGTTTGGGTACGCTGGGCCGGTGGACCTCGAAAAGCACCCCCAGCAGCCCGTAGCCGCGGCGGAGCCGGCCGGTATCCGCGCCTCCGACGCGGACCGTGACCGGATCGCGGACATCCTGCGCGAGGCGATGGCCGAGGGTCGGCTCACCGCCGAGGAACACGCCGAGCGGGTCGATGCGGTCTACCGCGCCAAGACCGTTGGCGAACTCGAGCCGCTGGTGCGCGATCTGCCCACCCCGGGAGGTGCCTCCCACGTGGCCGACGCGCTCGGCACCCACGGCCACGTGAGCCCCACGGGTCCCGCCGAGAACCTGGTGGCGATCTTCAGCAGCTCGACTCGCAAGGGGCGTTGGCGGGTCGGCGGCCGTACGAACGCCTTTGCGGTCTTCGGCAGCGTGGAGATCAATCTGACCGAGGCGCTTTTCGGTCAGAGGCTCACCGTCATCAACGCGACCTCCATCTTCGGAAGTGTGGAGATCAAGGTCCCCGAGAACATCTCGCTGCGCGGCAGCGGCACGGGCGTTTTCGGTAATTTCGAAGTCACCACACTGGAATCCGCGGACCCTGAGGCGCCAGTGGTCGTCGTCAACGGCTATTCGGTGTTCGGCAGCGTCGAGGCGAAGCCCAAGCGCGGGAAGTTCATCGCGGATCTCCAGGACCGGCTGCGCAAATACCTCGGCTAGCCAGGAGCGATGTGGTCCTCCCCTCCGAACTCCTTCGAAAACAAGCCATATTCCTGACCGGCCGCAATTCCGCAGCCCGGAACCGAGTGCCACTCAGTGCATAGGCGCGCGCACAGCGGGTAGGGAGTGCTGCGTCGTCTCTCGCTCGCGAAGCCGTCGTCAGGAGTAGACCGTGCTGCAACTGCCGCATCAGCCCCTGCAGGTCGCCGCCGTCCCTCCCCAGCGCACCCCCGCGCGGGAGGACCAGGCCGGCCCCTGGCACTCGGAGGCGGTGTGCCGCCGGGACGAAGCCGGGCTGTTCTTCGCCCCGTCGAAGGAGCCGACTGCTGCCAGACTCGCGCGCGAGGAGTCCGCGAAGCGGGTCTGCGCGCGCTGCCCGGTGATGGTCGAATGCCAGGAACACGCCCTTATACAGCCGGAGCCGTACGGGGTGTGGGGCGGCCTCACCGCTGCCGAACGCCGTGTGGTGCTCGCCCGTCGCAGACGGCGCGAGATGGAACTCAAGGCCTCGTCCGCATCCTCCGGCGCGACGGGCCGCATAGCCGCAGCGGGCTGACCGGACAGCATGCGGGCCGGCTGTTCGCCTTCGTGCCGAGGGTCCGAACCGCCGGGGTGCCGAGGGCCTGAACCGCCGGGGTGCCGAGGGTCCGAACCAATGTCCCCGCGTCCGTACACGCGAAGAGGCGCCCCCACCGCACACGGGGGCGCCTCTTCGCGTCCTTCTCCCCGGACGCCGGGGAGAAGGACCTACTTCGCGCGGTCGAAGTCGATTGCGCTGTAGGCGCGCAGCTTCGACAGCCGGTGCGTCGAGTCGATCTTCCGGATGGTGCCGGACTTGGAGCGCATGACGATCGACTCGGTGGTCGCCGTTTCAGCGCGGTACCGCACCCCGCGCATCAGCTCACCGTCGGTGATGCCGGTCGCGACGAAGAACACGTTGTCACCGCTGACCAGGTCGTCGGTGGACAGCACCCGGTCCAGGTCGTGCCCGGCGTCCAGCGCACGCTGCCGCTCGGCCTCGTCCTTCGGCCAGAGCTTGCCCTGGATGACGCCGCCGAGGCACTTTATGGCGCAGGCCGAGATGATGCCCTCGGGGGTGCCGCCGATGCCCATGAGCAGGTCGACGCCGGTCCCTTCGCGGGCGGCCATGATCGAGCCCGCGACATCGCCGTCGGAGATGAACTTGATCCGGGCGCCGGTCTCCCGGATCTCCTTGACGATGCCGTCGTGGCGGGGGCGGTCGAGCACGACGACGGTGACGTCCTCGGGGGCGGAGTTCTTCGCCTTCGCGACGCGGCGGATGTTCACCGAGACAGGGGCGTTGATGTCGACGAAGTCGGCGGCCTCGGGGCCGGTGACCAGCTTGTCCATGTAGAAGACCGCGGACGGGTCGAACATGGCGCCGCGGTCGGCGGCGGCCAGCACGGCGATCGCGTTCGGCATGCCCTTGGCGTTCAGGGTCGTACCGTCGATCGGGTCCACGGCGATGTCGACCTCGGGGCCGGTCCCGTCACCGATGTGCTCGCCGTTGAACAGCATGGGGGCTTCGTCCTTCTCGCCCTCGCCGATGACGACGATGCCGTTCATCGAGACGGTGGAGACGAGGGTCCGCATGGCCTTCACGGCGGCGCCGTCGGCGCCGATCTTGTCGCCGCGGCCGACCCAGCGCCCTGCTGCCATGGCGGCGGCCTCGGTGACCCGGACCAACTCCATGGCGAGGTTGCGGTCGGGGGCCGCCGGGGAGACCTCGAGCTGAGACGGCAGATGATGTTCGGACATCGGAGCGCACCTTTCTGTACGACGACGACCGGAAGAGGGTGCTCTGACTCTATCGTCAGGTCGATAAAATGAGCAGACCGGGTCACGTATGAGCGGCCTGCCCCCGGGTCGGCTCGATTGGGCCTGATGCGACCATGGACCCGTGGCTAGCAAGCGAGGCAAGCAGACGGTGCGGGACATGTTCCTGTCGATGGCGGTGGTCTCCGCTGCGGCAGGGGTTGTTTACATCTTCGTTCCGCACGACGAGAACGCCAACCCGGTCAAGGCGATCGACTACCGGGTGGAGCTCCAGACGGCGCAGCGCGCGGCACCGTACCCGGTGGCCGCCCCGGTCGGACTGGCCAAGGAGTGGAAGCCGACGTCGGTCAGTTACGACCGTGAGGCCGGCAACAGTTGGCACCTGGGCTTCCTCGACCCGGACGGCAAGTACGTCGCGGTGGAGCAGTCCACGTCCCCGACTAAGAAATATGTGACCGAGGTCAGCCAGGACGCCAAGGACACCGGGCGTACGCAGCAGGTCGCGGGCGAGGCCTGGCAGCACTGGAAGGGCGAGAAGTACGACGCCCTCGTGCGTCAGGACAAGGACGCGACCACGGTGGTCACGGGTTCCGCCTCGACGGAGCGGCTGGTGCAGATGGCCGCCGCGCTCAAGTCGTCCTGACGCCGTCGGGGCATGTGCCTCGCACAAGGCGTACAGAGAGGGCCCTGGAGTCACTTGGTGCTCCAGGGCCCTCTCTTCTGTACACGTGGCGACGATCAGACGGTCGTGACGACCTCGTCGTAGGCGAGACGCGGCAGACGCGGGAGCCAGGCGTCCTCGCCCGGCTTGCCGATGTTGACGACCATCAGCACCTTGTGGTCGGCGTCCAGGAACTCCTTCTCGATGCCCGCGGCGTCGTAGCCGGTCATCGGGCCCGCGGCCAGGCCGGCGGCGCGGACGCCGATGATGAAGTACGCGGCCTGCAGCGCACCGTTGAGCGAGGCGGAGGACTCGCGGACCGGGCGCTCGGAGAAGAACGCGTCCTTGGCCTGCGGGAAGTGCGGCATCAGGGCCGGGAGCTCCTCGTGGAACTCGTTGTCGGCGACCAGGATGGCGACCAGCGGGGCGGTCGAGGTCTTCGGCTGGTTGCCCTCGGCCATGTGCTTGACGAGGCGCGCACGGGCCTCGTCGGAGCGGACCAGGACGACGCGCAGCGGCGACTGGTTGAACGCGGTGGGGCCGTACTTGACCAGGTCGTAGATCGCCTGGACCTGCTCCTCGGTCACCGGCTCGTCGGTGAAGGTGTTGGCGCTGCGGGCCTCGCGGAAGAGGAGGTCCTGGGCGGCGGGGTCAAGGGCGAGGGGCATCTTGCGTATTACCTTCCGGACGTACAAGTGGATCAAGCAACGGCGACCACGGTAAGGGAGAGGTACGTTAACTTTCAACTAAAGCGGAAGCTGAGTGACTCGTCGCACAGCGTGGACCTCTTGAGCCGCAGCCGACCGGGGCTCGGCCGCAGGCGCCGCCCTGTCCTCCCTGCCCCTGTCTGCCCCGCAGACCTCACCGTCATCGTGGCCGGGCTGGTCCCGCGGAAGTCTCAGCCGTTGTCGGCGGCCGTGCCGTCGCTGTTCTCCTGGGGGTCGGCAGGCCCCGCCAGGGCCGCGTCCAGCCGTGCGCGCGCGCCTTCCAGCCAGTGCCGGCACACCTTCGCCAGCTCCTCACCCCGCTCCCACAGCGCGAGGGACTCCTCCAGCGTCGTACCGCCCGCCTCCAGGCGGCGCACCACCTCGATCAGCTCGTCGCGGGCCTGCTCGTATCCGAGCGTGCCCGTCGCGCCAGCCGCTGTGGTCCCGTCGTCCGTCATGCGCTCCACCCTACGTTCCGGCCCACCAGGAGCCTGTGACCTCGCTCGCCCGCCGTCGCGGTCGAGCGCCCTCCGCCGATCCCTCGCTCGCTCCCGCTCACTCACCCACCCGCACCGCGAACTCGCCCCCCGAAACCCGCGCCCGAAGCACATCGCCCGGCGCCCCCGCATCCGCGGGAGCCCGCACCACATGGCCGTCCGCCCGCTGCAGCACCGCATACCCGCGCTCCAGCGTCGCAGCGGGCGACAACGCGACCACCCGCGCCCGGGTATGGGCGAGCTCCGAGTCCGCCCGGTCCAGCAGATGCCCCAGCACTCGTCGGCCCCGCCCGATCAGCGCATCGACCTCCGACGCCCGCTCGTCCACCATCCGCAGGGGATGCTCCATCGACGGCCGACCCAGCGCATGCGCCAGCCCCCGCTCCTCCCGGTCCAGCAGCCCCCGTACCGTCCGCAGCGCACGGTCGCGCAGCTGTTGCACCCGGTCCAGCTCCTCGCCCACATCGGGCACGACCTTCTTCGCCGCGTCCGTCGGCGTGGAGGCGCGCAGATCCGCGACCAGGTCGAGCAGCGGGGAGTCCGGCTCATGACCGATCGCCGACACCACCGGTGTACGGCACGCGGCGACCGTACGGATCAGCTGCTCGTCCGAGAACGGCAGCAGGTCCTCCACGCTGCCGCCGCCCCGCGCCACGACGATCACGTCGACGTCCGGGAGGTCGTCCAGCTCCTTCACGGCCTGGACCACCTGATTCACCGCGTGCACCCCCTGCACTGCCGTGTTGCGCACCTCGAACCGCACCGCGGGCCACCGCCGCCGCGCGTTCTCCAGGACATCGCGCTCGGCCGCCGAGGCCCGCCCGCAGACCAGTCCGATCAGCTGCGGCAGGAACGGCAGCGGCTTCTTGCGGTCGAGCGCGAAGAGCCCCTCCGAGGCCAGCGACTTCTTCAGCCGCTCGAGGCGGACCAGCAGCTCACCGATGCCGACCGGCCGTATCTCCGTAGCCCGCAGGGACAGCTGACCGCGGGGCGCGTACCACTCGGGCTTGGCGAGGACGACGACCCGCGCCCCCTCCGTCACCACATCGGCGATCCGGTCGAAGACCTGGCGGAAGCACGTCACGCTCACCGAGATGTCCTGCGACGGGTCGCGCAGCGTCAGAAACACCACGCCGGCGCCCGGCCGCCGTGACAGCTGGGTGATCTGCCCCTCGACCCAGACAGCCCCGAGCCGGTCGATCCACCCTCCGATCAGCCGCGACACATCACCGACGGGCAGCGGAGCTTCCGGGGACGTTTGGAGAGCCATGCGAGCGAGCGTATCCGCCCCCACCGACAATCAGCCGCAGACGGCGGATGGCGGACGGCGGGCGGCGGACGGCAGACGACCGACGCGACCGAGGACGACCGAGACGACCGAGGTGACCACGGATGACCGAGACGACCACGCACGACCGAGGCGACCAAGAACGACCGAGGCGACCAAGAACGACCCAGGCGACCACGGACGACCCAGGCGACCACGGACGACCGAGACGACAACATGCACTCCGGCTCGCGCCCCGCCTCAGACCGTGCGCCGCCCCCACTGCAACGCCAGCACCACCAGCCCCACCCCCAGCCAGCACACCCCCACCACCTGAGAGCTCGGGGTCGCCTCCACGATCACCGCGATCAGCACCCCCGCACCCACCACCGGCACCAGCACATGCCGCCACCAGATCGGCGGCCCCTCCATCCGGCGTACGGCGAACCAGCCGACCACCGACGCGTGCAGCAGCACGAACGCCGTCAGTGCACCGATGTCGACGACCGACACCAGATGGTCGAGACCGTTGTCGCGCCGGGCAGCCCAGACCGCCGCCACCAGCGTCACCGCCGCGGCCAGCAGGATCGCGACCCGCGGTACCCCGGATCGCGGATCGACCTTGGACAGCAGCGCGGGCAGCCGCCGCGCCCTGGCCATCGCGAACAGCAGCCGCCCCGCAGCCGCCTGCCCGGCCAGCGCCGCGAAGGCCGCCCCGATCGCCTTGCTGACCGCCACCAGATCGTGCAGCCAGGTCCCGACCGAGGAGTCCACCGTGTCGTAGAACGCCGATCCCTGAGCCGCCGGATCGGCGGCCAGCTCCGCCGATGTCATCGGCTCCAGCAGCGCGGCCAGATACGTCTGCGCCACGAACAGCACACCCGCGAGGACCAGACAGAACAACACCGCCCGCGCCACCTGCGACGAGCCCCCCGTCCCCTCCTCCGCGAACGAAGCGATCGCGTCGAAGCCCAGATACGACAGCACGGCCACCGACACCGCCCCCAGTACCGCGGTCGAGGAGAAACCGGAATCACCCGTCAACGGAGTCAGCCAGCCGCGCTGAGCCCCGTCCCGAACGAGAACCACCACCGCCGACACCAGGAACACCAGCAGCACCACGATCTCCATCGCGAGCACCGCGAAGCCGACCCGGGCGGCAGCCCGTACACCCCAGAGATTGAGCAGCGTGGTGACGACGACCGCGAGCGCCGTCCACACCCACTGTGACACCGACGGCACGAGCGCATTCAGCGCGATCCCGGAGAAGAGATAGGCGACCGCCGGGATCAGCAGATAGTCGAGCATCGCCATCCACCCGGCGACGAACCCCGGCCCCTCCCCGAGCCCCTTGCGCGCATACGCGAAGACCGAGCCCGCCAGCGGGGCCACGCGTACCATCTGGGCGTAGCTGAAGGCCGTGAACGCCATCACGACGGTCGCCGCGACATAGACCAGCGCGACCGCTCCGTCCGATTTCGCGTCGAGCGTGCCGAACACTCCGACCGGCGCCATCGGCGCGATGAAGAGGAGTCCGTAGACCACCAGATCCCGGAAGCCGAGCGTCCGCCGCAGCCTGCCTTCCTCCTGGTGCGCCCCCTGCGCCTCCTGCGCCTCCTGCGCCTCCGTAGCCCCGCCGCTGCCGCTGTCGGCGCCGCCGCCGTTGCCGGTCCCCGACATGAGCCCTCCGTTGATCGCGTACGCATCAGTCTCGCGACCCTGCCGATCATCCGCGCGTTCGACTCGGCCTTACGATGGGACGCATGACTGCTCCGACATCTCGCCGTGTCCTGCTTGCCGCTCCCCGTGGCTACTGCGCGGGCGTGGACCGTGCCGTGATCGCCGTGGAGAAAGCCCTGGAGCAGTACGGCTCCCCGGTGTACGTCCGCCACGAGATCGTCCACAACAAGTACGTCGTACAGACCCTGGAGAAGAAGGGCGCGATCTTCGTCGAGGAGACGGCGGAGGTCCCCGAGGGATCGATCGTGATGTTCTCCGCGCACGGCGTCGCGCCGACCGTGCACGAGGAGGCGGCCGAGCGGAAGCTCGCCACGATCGACGCGACCTGCCCCCTGGTCACCAAGGTCCACAAGGAAGCTGTCCGCTTCGCGCAGGACGACTTCGACATCCTTCTGATCGGCCACGAGGGCCACGAGGAGGTCATCGGCACCTCCGGCGAGGCCCCCGAGCACATCACGCTGGTCGACGGCCCGGAGGACGTCGCCGATGTCGAGGTGCGCGACCCGTCGAAGGTCGTCTGGCTCTCCCAGACCACGCTCTCCGTCGACGAGACGATGGAGACGGTCGGCGCCCTCAAGGAGAAGTTCCCGCTCCTGATCTCGCCGCCCAGCGACGACATCTGCTACGCCACGCAGAACCGCCAGATCGCAGTGAAGCAGATGGGCGCGGACGCCGACCTCGTGATCGTCGTCGGCTCCAAGAACTCCTCCAACTCGGTCCGCCTGGTCGAGGTCGCCCTCGGCTCCGGTGCGAACGACGCCCATCTGGTCGACTTCGCCGACGAGATCGACGAGGCGTGGCTGGAGGGTGTCTCCACGGTCGGCGTCACCTCGGGCGCATCCGTTCCCGAGGTCCTGGTCGACGGCGTACTGGCATGGCTCTCGGAGCGCGGTTTCGAGGACGTGGAGATCGTGAAGGCGGCCGAGGAGTCCATCACGTTCTCACTGCCCAAGGAGCTCCGCCGCGACCTGCGGGCCGAGGCCGCGGCGCTCATGGAGAAGTAACGGCTTCGCGCCGGCTCACTTCGCGCTCCGGGAAGTGAGCCGGGCCACCTGCCCGTACCGTGGATTGCATGCAGATCTTCGGCGTGGACATCGGCGGATCCGGGATCAAGGGTGCTCCCGTGGACCTGGACCGCGGAGACCTGGCGCAGGAGCGCCACAAAGTACTGACACCGCACCCGGCCACGCCCAAGGACGTGGCCGATTGCGTGGCCGAGGTGGTCGGTCATTTCGACTGGTCGGGCCCGGTGGGCATCACCTTCCCGGGCGTCGTCACCGGCGGCTGCACGCGCACCGCGGCCAATGTCGACAAGGGCTGGATCGACACCGACGCCCGCGAAATGCTCGGCGACAGACTCGGCCTCCCCGTCACCGTCCTGAACGACGCCGACGCGGCCGGCATCGCGGAGATGGCGTTCGGCGCGGGGCGTGGGCGCAAGGGGACCGTGATCGTACTGACGTTGGGTACGGGGATCGGCAGCGCCCTCTTCATCGACGGCAAGCTCGTACCCAATACCGAGCTGGGCCATCTGGAGCTGAACGGCCTCGACGCGGAGAAGCACGCCTCCACCAAGGCCAAGGAGGACGAGGAGCTGAGCTGGCACCGCTGGGCGCACCGGGTGCAGAAGTACCTGGCCCATGTGGAGATGCTGTTCTCGCCCGAGCTCTTCATCATCGGCGGAGGAGTCAGCCGCAAGGCCGACAAGTTCCTGCCCCTGATCGAGCATGTGAGGGCGGAGATGGTGCCGGCGGAGTTGCAGAACAACGCCGGCATCGTGGGCGCGGCGATGGCGGCGGCGGACTCCCACTCGGCCCGTACATCCCACTAGGCCTCCCACTAGTACCGTACTTCGCGGGGCCCCGGCCACCTTTCTTTCCCCTGTCCGCTCGGCTGCCTTTTCGGTTGCCTTTCGGCCGCCGGTCAGCGCTCGGGGCGGCGCGGTCCCTGTGTGGCCCGCGCTGTCTGCGCGGCGAGCAGCATCCGCCGCTGCCGCTGCCGGGCCCGCATCTGCCGCACCTTCCGTACGGTCGCGATGACCCCGGCGATGAGCGTCCCCCCGTACAGCCACCCGGCATGTACGGCGAGCGCGGTGACGAGCGCCATGGTCTGGCCGCCGAAGCCGCTCGTGCCGCCGGAGATCGGGATGACCCCGACGGCGAACGCGATCGGCACGATGATCGGCGCGGTCACCAGGTCCGCGGGCCGCACCCACAGTGCGGTCAGCGCACTGACGGGCAGGAACAGCACCCCGAACACGGTCGACGAACCGTCCAGGAGCAACCAGTCGAGGCATGCCAGTACGAACATGACGGTGGCGGCGAAGAGCCCCGCGCCGATGCCGGTCAGCCGGGGATTCGGTAGCCTGCGCAGCGCGAGAACGACGGGCGGCACCGGCCGTGACCGGCCCTCCGGCTTCGTGTCCATCACCCGATAGACGGCGGCGGCCTCGTCGATGGTGCCCTGCGGGGACAGCGGGGCCTGCCGAGACTGCCTGCGCTGCGGGGGACGTGTTCTGTGCTGCTCCACCGGGACAACGTAGGTCGCCGGGCGGGAGTAAACAGGTGCGGGACACGCGCTTTGGGTGACCTTGGGGATGAGTTCGATGCCACACGGCCGAACGGCAACCGAATCGGCGCCCGACCGGACCCGTGGTTACCCGGTCGCCCCCGCCCGTAAACTGGAGAATCGGCCCAGCCGGGCCGAGGTCATCCCGTCCTCCCTCACCTCCTCCTCACTCCTCAGGAAGTCGCCAACGTGTCGCTCACGATCGGAATCGTCGGCCTGCCGAATGTCGGCAAGTCGACCCTGTTCAACGCCCTGACCAAGAACGACGTGCTGGCGGCCAACTACCCGTTCGCCACGATCGAGCCGAACGTGGGCGTCGTCGGTGTCCCCGACTCGCGCCTGAACAAGCTGGCGGAGATCTTCAGCTCCCAGCGGCTGCTCCCCGCGACGGTCGACTTCGTCGACATCGCCGGCATCGTCCGGGGCGCTTCGGAGGGTGAGGGCCTGGGCAACAAGTTCCTGGCGAACATCCGCGAGTCGGACGCGATCTGCCAGGTCATCCGCGCCTTCAAGGACGAGAACGTCGTCCATGTCGACGGCAAGGTCTCGCCCAAGGACGACATCGAGACCATCAACACCGAACTGATCCTCGCCGACCTCCAGTCCATCGAGAAGGCCGTCCCGCGCCTCACGAAGGAGTCCCGCCTCCAGAAGGAGAAGGTTGCGGTCCTCGCCGCGGTCGAGGAGGCCCAGAAGATCCTCGAGTCCGGCCAGACCCTCTTCGCCGCAGGCATCACCGCGGGCACCGAGAAGGGCAAGCTCCTCCACGAGCTGCACCTCCTCACCACCAAGCCCTTCCTCTACGTCTTCAACGTCGACGAGGACGAGCTGGTCGACGAGGACTTCAAGGACGAGCAGCGCGCCCTGGTCGCCCCCGCCGAGGCGATCTTCCTCAACGCCAAGATCGAGTCCGAGCTGATCGAGCTCGACGACGACGAGGCCCTGGAGCTCCTCCAGTCCATGGGCCAGGAGGAGCCCGGCCTGGCGACCCTCGGCCGCGTCGGCTTCGACACCCTGGGCCTGCAGACCTACCTCACGGCAGGCCCGAAGGAAGCCCGAGCCTGGACGATCAAGAAGGGCGCCACGGCCCCCGAGGCGGCCGGTGTGATCCACACCGACTTCCAGAAGGGCTTCATCAAGGCGGAGATCATCTCCTTCGAGGACCTGATCGAAACGGGCTCGGTCGCCGAGGCCCGCGCCAAGGGCAAGGCCCGGATGGAGGGCAAGGACTACGTGATGCAGGACGGGGACGTGGTGGAGTTCCGCTTCAACGTGTGACGGGCTGACGCCGTGATCGGCTGAGGTGCTGGTCAGGCAGTAAAACCCCAGGTCAGGGGCCAGATCTTAGGGTCTGGCCCCTTCCTTTTTCTCCGGCTGGATCAGCCTGTTTCCTGGCCGTGCGCTGACTTGGTGCTGTGGAAAGCCCAGGTCAGAGCCCTTGGCAGGGCCCCGCCGCAGGTCAGGATCCGGCTTCAGACGTTCCGCTTCAACGTCTAATACGTTCAGCGAAAGGCCATCTGACCTGCGGTGGAGCGGGTTGGGCGGCCTTGCGGTCCGTCCGGCCGCACCCGCAAGGCCATCACCTCGATCCGCTTCAGGCTCGCGGTCTACCAGCGCCGCCGCGTCCCCGGCGCTGGATCTCGCCCTCCGTGCCCGCCTCCGTTGTCCCCGCTAGAGCGCGGGGTGAAGTAAGATTCAATCTACGTAATAATCTATCTACGTTAATCACCCTGGGGGGGTGTGTCGTGGAATTCCAAGGTCGGGTCGGAGATCTGGAACTGCTGGCTGAGCAGTACCGGACAGTGGCAGAGGGTGTTGGAGCCACTCGAGGGCGGGCTGTGATCATGACTGGCCGACGCCGAGTGGGGAAGTCGCGACTGGTCCAGGAGTTCTGCGACCGCTCGGGAGCGCCGTACGTGGTGTTCCAGGCCACCCGGGGGCGTAACCCCGTGGCGGAGCGCGCCGACTTTGCCGCGACTCTCGCGCAGTCGCTCTTGCCGGGGGTGGAGTTGGTCGCCGGCCTCCAGGCGCAGGACTGGAACCAGGCCCTGCGCTCGCTGGCGCTTGCCGTACCCGATGACTCACCCAGTATTGCGGTGATCGACGAGGTGCCCTGGCTGGTCGAGCAGGATCAGGAATTCGAGGGCGCACTCCAAACTGTCTGGGACCGTCACCTGTCTTCCAAGCCCGTGCTTCTGCTGCTGGTTGGCAGTGATACGGCGGTGATGGAGGCACTGCAGTCGTACGGGCGCCCGTTCTTCGGCCGAGCAGCGAAAATGACCGTCCACCCCCTGAACCTGGCTGACGTGCAGGCCATGACCGAGCTCGACGCGGCAGGGGCCGTCGATGCTCAGTTGATCACCGGCGGATTTCCCGAGATCGTGCAGTCATGGAAGCCGGGTATGGGACGTACGGCCTTCTTGCAGGCTTCGGTTGCCAATCCTCTCTCGCCTTTGCTCGTGGCCGGCGAGCTGACCCTGCTGGGTGAATTCCCTGAGGCTTCGCACTCGCGGGCCGTACTCGAAGCGGTTGGCAGTGGTGAGCGCACGTTCAGCGCGATCGCGGCCCAGGCCGGCGGCGCCAACGCGCTGCCGTCCGGCACGCTCTCCCCGCTGCTGGCCATGCTGCAGGCCAAGCGAGTCCTGGCCGCTGATCTCCCCCTGTCCGCCAAGCCGGACAGCAAGAACAAGCGCTACCGGATCGCTGACCCGTATCTGCGGTTCTGGCTGGCTTTCTTGGCACGCGCGATCCCACTCATCGAGCGTGGTCGGGGTGACTTGGCACTGGAGCGCATCGAGCGGTCGTGGACCACTTGGCGCGGGCGAGCGGTCGAACCGCTGATCCGCGAGTCCTTGCTGCGTCTGATGCCCCATGACGAGTGGCCCGAGACCGAGGCCATCGGCGGTTGGTGGAACCGTCAGAACAACCCCGAGATCGACCTCGTTGGTGCAGATCGCGAGCCGGTGGCCCGGCAGGTGCACTTCGTCGGGTCGGTCAAGTGGCTGGAGACCCAGCCTTTTGGCCGTCATGAGTACGACGCCTTGGTGCGCGACATGCTCGCTGTCCCCGGTACCGCCCCGGATACTTCACTGGTCGCGGTCTCCCGCTGTGGGGTGGCCGATGATCTGCCGCTCACCGCGCACTGGGGGCCGGAGGATCTCGTCCAGGCGTGGCAGCCCCGGTAGGTGCGGAGCCTGAGACCTCTCATCTCGCGAGTACTCCAGGTAGGCGCGCTGTGGACGGCAGCAGGGACAGGGGTAGCGGCGGCTCACCTGCGCAGTCTCGTTGACCTGCGGTCCCCGGGCCATGTATTTCCAGGCCGGTGCGGGGCCTGCCAGTCCGCAGGACACTCGTAAACAGCCGTCGGGAGTCAACGCTTGCCAACGGAGAAATCGCTGGTCAGGGCCCTGGATGGGGCTCCGTCGCAGGTCAAGATCGGGGATCAGGCATTCCGCTTCAATGTCTGACGTTCCATCAAAGATGGTACCTAGCCTGCTTGTCTGGCGGGTCGGGCGCAGGTGCCTGTCCGCGGGGAGTCCTCGTCCGCGAAGTGCTGTGGCTGACGGCTGGCCTGGTTGGCGTGGCTGTGGTCGGCGCTTCAGACCTTGACGACCTCTACAGAAGGGCCGGACAGGAGCGTCAGGTCCTCGGGGTCGGAAGTGAGGACGGTGACCGGCTGGGGCGCGTTGCGGGCGATGACGGCGAAGGCGGCGTCGATGGCGTACTTGTGGCCGTGGAGATGATGGGCGCGAAGGAGGGCGGCGGCTTCGTCGGTGACCTCTCTGGTGACGTCGTGAATGTCGACGCGGGAGAGGACCCACTTGATGCGGGCCGGGTGGATCCGCTCGTAATCGGCCTCAAGGGTGGTCATGGCGCTGGTGGCCACGCGGACGCCTTCCTCTGATGCTGCCTGGACCAGAGCCACGACGGTGCGGTCCTTGCGGTAGAGCTTGGAGAGTCCTTCGCTGTCGAGCAGCAGGGTGCCAGGCATCAGGCGGCGGCACCGCCGACCTGTCGGTGGTCATGGCGCAGCAGCGCGCGGGCGGCCTCGATCTCCTTGCGGGTGAGCTCGTCGTTGTCGGTCTCGAAGTCGGCGACGATCTCTCGAAGCTTGTCCATGGCGACCCGTTGTTCCAGGGCTTCGGCGACGTAGGCGGAGAAGCCACCGGGCCCGACATGGGTGCGTACGGCCTCGGCGAGGTCCTCGGGCAGGCTGATGGAGTACTTTCTACTACCACTCATGGTGTCGATCCTACCAGCGGTCGTAGCTCTGTGGGCGCGCATGCAGCGCGGGGGAGGCGGCTCGGCGCTCCACCTCCCCCTTGCGGGACGCTGCCCGGTCCGTAGGTGGTCCGCAGGGCGGTCGTAAACGCTCGTAAACGCTCGTCGGGGGCCAACGCAATCAAACGGTGAAATCCCAGGTCGGCGGCCTGGGCGAAGCTTTGTCGCAGGTCAGGGTCGGGGCTCAGGCATTCCGCTTCAACGCGGATGGACCGTCGGGTGTGCCGGCCCGCTGCCTGCGGGGAGCCCGGTGGTATTCGGTGAAGGCGAGCTCAGCCAGTTGGTGGCTGGGGGTGAGTGTTCGGTGCCGCTGGAGGATTCGGGTCGAGGTTCCCCTCAAGGCGGACCGGGCAGGGGCGGTGGCAAAACATTCACGACGACCGGAGGCGGAGGGTTCGAAGGCGTGGGTACCTGAATGAGGAAGGGGACGAATGTAATCCGGCCGCCCCTGTTCAGAGCCCGCTTCGAAAGCCGATAGCACACGATCGCGTCTGGATTGCCAATGGTCGTATAGCACTTGAGCACCGATGGTGAGGCCTGAGTGTTTTGTGGTGAGGCAATGGAGCTACTTGCTGATGTGCCCAATATGCCGGCCTCCAAGGCGAAGGAGGCTGCCACTGCGACAGTAATGTTTCGCAAGGCTGTCTTCTGCATGTCCATCAGTCCAAAGGCGTAGGAGTGAACTGGACTGTCTCATCAGCGCGCTGGGGCTTCAGGGGCCACGCACGTTACGGATCAACGGGAACGATTCGCTTTGGGCTACTGGGCGTTGGCGACTACCGTCTTGTTCGGCCCGGTCCGCTGCCGGCCCGCTTTCCCGTTCGTTCAGCTGGGTCTCTGGAGACGGCCTCAGTTCGAACCGGCAATCTCCGGGTAGCGTCTCGTACGACACCGACCCCAGCTCCCGCAGCGTCTTCGCGTACATTTTCTCATGCTTCGGCCGCTCTTCACTTGCTTTCCGGTCGCGCACCCGCGTAACGGCGCATGGCGAACGGTCGATGGAGACAACTCCTCGAGCCATGACTGGCTGGTTGAATACGGAAAAGCTTTCGGCGCGACATTCTCAAAGAGAACGCGCAAGCTGTAAGAGCGCGGGTTCGGCCTGCCCCACCTCATCGCTCTGCGGGCCGGCCCTGGTGCTGGGCGGAATCCTCCTCGGACGGCCGGTGGCCCGGAGGGTAGTGCGACGTGCTCCGGCGATCCGGGAGGGCTCCGGGCAGGCGGGACTTTCGAATCACACCCTAGGGCTGCGTGACCCTCAACTCCCTTACGCCCACCGGCTTCTCCGGATCCTCGCCGGTGACCGTAAGCCGCACCCGACGGGCCACCGCCCCCCGCCGGTACGGATGCCAGCCCGTGCCGTTCACCGATGTCTCCAGGCGGTACGAGGAGGAGCGCACGTCCGTCCACTCCGGCTCGATCGAGGTCACCGGGGCCGTGCGCCCCAGGTCCACCGTCAGTGTGCCCGTCACGCCGTTCGGGGACCAGGACGTGGCCGGGCTGCCGTCCACCGCGGCGGCCGCGTACAGGCCGGGGGTCTCGGAGGTCGCTGTCACCGGGCGGCAGCGGGCCGCGTCGGTCGTCCGGGCGAGGTCGGGGCGGCGGGTGGGGAGGGTGAGCGTGCCGGTGAGGAGGCGGGGCCCGGTGGGAGTGTGGACGGTGAAGGGGACACCGGAGGTCAGCCGGACCGTCGTCGTCAGGGGGCCGATCGCGATGTCGTACACACGGCCCCGGAAGCGCAGGCCCGTCAGCGTGACGCCTTTGCCCAGCTGCGGCGGCAGCAGCGGATCGAGACGCACCCCGTCCTCCCGCAGCCGAAGGCCCGTCAGGCCGTGCGTGAAGACCTGGAGGAATCCGCCTTTCCCGGTGAGGAAGTCCTGGGCGGGGAAGCCCGACAGAGGGTCCTGGGCGCCGGACTTCGTGCCCCGGGCCTCACTGAAGAGGGCGTACGGACCGCGCATGAACGGGCGCACGGCACGCTGGAGATAGGTGTACGTTGCGCAGCCGGCTTCCCCGATCGCGGCCGCGTCGATCGCATGGACCGAGTCCGTCATCGCCGGGCCGTCCGGATCGGTGCGCTCGGCGTAGTAGTTGAGCGTGGACGCCCGGGCGCCCGGCTCCATCGGCCACTCAAGTGGGTAGATCAGCAGCACCGTGTCGGCCTGTTTGATCGTCGAGCCGTTGTAGCCCGCGTACTGGAGGAAGAGCTTCCGCTTCGGGTCGTACGGGATGCGTAGACCGTCCGCGACCCGCGTCCACTCGGCCGGCGCAGGATGCCCGAGCAGCTGCGCCGCACGGGTGGCGTTGCGCAGAGCCGTGGCCGCGACCGCGTTGGTGAAGACCCCGTCGGTGACGCCGTTGCTGTACTCGTCGGGGCCCGCGACATCCTTCACCGAGTAGCTGCCGTCGTCGTTGGCGGTGGCCCGTGACACCCAGAAGTCGGCGATCCCCCGAAGCAGCGGCCACCCGTGCCCGGCCAGCCAGTCGCGGTCCCCGGTCGCCAGGTAGTACTGCCAGACGGCGAGTGAGACATCACCCTGGAGGTGGTTCTGGGTGATGCAGTGCGGGGGGTCCCAGCTCTGGCACTCCGACCGGAGATCGCCCCTGCTCGCGCTCGTCCACGGATAGAACAGGCCCCGGAATCCCAGCCCCCGGGCGTTGGCACGGGCGGCTCCGCGCGTGCGGTAGCGGTACTCGACGACCGAACGGGCCAGCTCCGGGCGGGTGACGAGCAGCCCCGGGTACATCCAGATCTCGGCGTCCCAGAACACCAGGCCCGCGTAGTTGTCGCTGGTCAGACCGGCCGGGGCGATGCTGTCGCGGGACCCGGTGCGGGTGGAGGCGAGAAGTCCGTACTGCGCCGACCGCAGCCACTTCTGCAGCTCGGGGCTGTCCGGTACGGAGATGTCGGACGTCCAGGCCTGCCGCCAGGCGGCGGCATTCGAGGCGAGGACACCGGACCAGCCGCGCCGGGCCGCGCGCCGGGACGCCTCGCGGGCGGCGGTGCGCGGGGCGGACGAGGTGAGCGCGGTGTCGACTCCCACGTACTTCTCGAAGGTGTACGTGCGCCCCTCGCGCACCTGGTGCGTGCCGCGTAGCTGGTGAGTGCTCTGCGTCGGCGCCGATCCGCCGGTGCGCATCGTCTGGACGATGGCGCCCGCTGTCCCGGTGCCCTGCGTGCGGAACGTTCCGTCGTCGTTCAGAGTGATCCGGCGTGCGCCCCGCGGGTCGAGGCGGCCGGTGACGGTCGCCGTACCGCTCCAGTGGGGAGTCATGCTCAGCCGTACGGCGCCGGTGTGCACATCGGACCGGTCGGCGAGCACCTCGTACGTCAGGTCCGTCGCGCGCCCGTCGGCCGTGGTCCAGCGCAGTGACGTACGCACCAGGCCGCAGCGCAGGAACACCGTCTGGCGGTAGTGCGAGATGCTGCCCGGGGGCGTGTCGGAGCTGTAGGTCTCGTTGCCCACACGCACGTCGAGAGTCGTCCAGCTCGGCAGTGCGGCGGCCACCTCGCGGCCGCCGGCGAGGTCCTTGTCGCGCCCGAACAGGCCAGAGACGAAGGCTCCGTCGTAGCGCGGAGTGAACAGCGGCCAGCCGGTCTTCTCGCGCGACGCGGCATATCCGGCGCCTGTGGCGGGCACTCGGTGGCCCAGATAGCCGTTGCCGACATAGGGGGCGTAGCCGTCGGCTTCACCGAACCGGGTGGAGGTCGGCGCCCAGGCGGGGTCGGTGTCCCGTTCGCAGGCCGTGGGCGCGGGCGGGAGGGGAGTGGCCGCGTAGGAGAGGGGCGGAGGCGGCGCGATCAGCGCGCCTGCGACCAGGGACGTCAGGGACGTGAGGAGACAGATGCGCGAGAGGCTCACCGTACGAAGGTAGGGAAGCGCGCGCCCAGCGGCGGTGCACGGCGCGCGGCGCGCGGGTGAACGGCCGATCAAGGAGCGGGGCAGCCTTCCTGTCGGCGTGTCAGTGGACGCAGCGCCTGGGCGGGCTCCGTGCCGGCGAGAGGGTGCTGTTGCCGACCGGCACGGCGATGGCGTCCAGGAGGCGGCCGCCGAGGTCTTCCCACATCTCGGGCGACAGACGGCGGGCCGGTTCGGCGAGCATCGCGGCGCTGCGGTCCTTGAAGGAGAGCGTCGGCATCAGGAAGTCGAGCTTGGCCGAGACCGTGCGGTGAGCGGGACGAGCGGGGTGCGGCCCTCGCCGAGGGTGGTAGCGGGTGAGGCCGGGAACGGCGCCTCTTCGTAACGCCACAGTGAATTGGCACGTCCGGTCAGGGAGTTGAGCGAGAGCGGCCAGGCGGCCTCGAAATCGAGGTCCCAGGGGCCGCGGCAGACCGGGCAGCACCAGATGAGAGCGGTGGTTTCGGCGCGGGTGCTGTCCTGCGGGCAGAGATACAGGGCCATGCCCGCCGACATGTCGGGCGTGTAGCGGCCGAGTGGCGGCCGAGTGGCGGTGGCATGACACGCACCCTTGTGCGATTCCTGTGGATCGGTCAATCTTTCGCTGTCGGCCGGGTCGTGGGCAGCGCGGAATCGGTAGCAGATGATTGTCATGCCCATGATATCCGTCCTGCCGTGCCGCGTACCTCGTAGAACCCCCCACCAGCGCAACGCAATCGAGGAGGACCCCTCACATGTCAGTGATGCGTCACACCCCCCACGCGCGTCGAAGACTTGCCGCAGCGAGTGTCATAGCCGGTGCCGCCCTCGCGCTTTCCACCGCGGCGGCGTTCCCCGCCACCGCGGCAGGGGCGACGGCGGAAGGCCGGATCGAGAACGCCGGTGCTCCGGGCACCATCAGCGGCAGCTACATCGTCACGCTCGACGAGGCGGCGGCCTACGCCGGCTCCGCGCAGGGCAAGGCGCTCGCCAAGAAGTACGGCGCCGAGATCAAGAAGACCTACCGCGCCGCCCTCAACGGCTACGCGGTCGAACTCTCCGCCGCGCAGGCGAAGAAGTTCGCCGCGGACCCGGCCGTCGAGTCCGTTGTGCAGAACCGGACCTTCACGGTCTCCGGCACCCAGCCCTCGCCGCCCTCGTGGGGGCTGGACCGGATCGACCAGAAGACCCTGCCGCTGAACCAGAGTTACACCTACCCCGACAAGGCGGGCGAGGGTGTCACCGCATACGTCATCGACACCGGTGTCCGGATCACCCACAGCGACTTCGGTGGCCGGGCCTCGTACGGCTACGACGCCATCGACAACGACAACACCGCGCAGGACGGCTACGGCCACGGCACCCATGTGGCGGGCACCGTCGCCGGTTCGGCGTACGGCGTCGCCAAGAAGGCGAAGATCGTCGCCGTCCGGGTCCTCGACAACAGCGGCTCCGGTACGACCGCGCAGGTCGTCGCGGGCATCGACTGGGTGACAGCGAACGCCGTCAAGCCGGCCGTCGCCAACATGAGCCTGGGCGGCGGGGCCGACTCCGTGCTCGACGCCGCCGTACGGAAGTCCATCGCGTCCGGCATCACCTACGCGGTGGCCGCGGGCAATGAGTCGACCGACGCCTCCACGAAGTCCCCGGCCCGGGTCACCGAGGCCATCACGGTCGGCTCCACGACCAGCACGGACGCCCGCTCCAGCTTCTCCAACTACGGCAGCGTGCTGGACATCTTCGGCCCGGGCTCGTCGATCACCTCGGCCTGGAACAACAGCGACAGCGCCACCAGCACGATCTCCGGTACGTCGATGGCGACCCCGCATGTCGCCGGCGCCGCGGCCCTCTACCTGGCCGACCACCCGAGCGACAGCCCGGCACAGGTCTCCGCCGGACTGGTCGCCGCAGCCGCCACAGGAGTGGTGACGAACCCGGGGACGGGGTCCCCGAACCGGCTCCTGAACGTCGGCACCGGCACCACTACGCCGCCGGGCCCGAAGTTCGAGAACACGACGAGCTACACCATCAGGGACAACTCCACCGTCGAGTCGCCGATCACCGTCACCGGCGTTACCGGCAACGCGCCGGCCGCGCTGAGCGTGCCGGTCAATATCACCCACACGTACATCGGCGACCTGAAGATCGACCTGGTCGCACCCGACGGTTCGGTCTACAACCTGAAGGCGTACCGATCGGGCGGCAGCAGCGACAACGTGGTCACCACGTACTCGGTGAACGCCTCGTCGGAGGTGGCCAACGGCACCTGGAAGCTGCGGGTCAGCGACAACGCGGCGGCCGACACCGGGAGAATCAACTCCTGGGCCCTGCAGTTCTGATGACGGCTCCGTGAGCCGGTGAACGTGTGTGTGGGGTGGCCGCATCCGGGGCCGCCCCACACGCCGTGCGCCGACGCCGGTCGAGGTGCCGGTCGACGGTGGTCATCGGCTCGCCGTCGTCCGTGTCCCCGTCCAGTGACCAGCACATCGCGCCGCCCGGACCGTGCTGAGAGGTACATGAGTCGCGCTCTGCGGAGAGAGCTATTGGTCTGGATCAAAGGGGTCAAGGGGTTGGGAGGAGCCCTGGGGGAGAAGGGATGAGGCCTGCACGGCGGTTGGTGGCGGGATATGCGCATGGTCGGCGCGAATCATCACTTCGGGTGAAACTCTGGCCTGCGCTTGCGGTCCACAACCGATGGTTGTCAGGCTGTTGCAGACTGTCAACCTGTTGGGAGTGGCTTGTGGCTTTCGGTGAGCAGCCCGCCTATCTGCGTGTTGCAAGCGATCTGAGAGAGAAGATCGTCAACGGTTTGCTGCCGCCGCATGCGCGCCTGCCCTCGCAGGCCCGTATTCGCGAGGAGTACGGGGTGTCGGACACCGTCGCGCTGGAGGCGCGCAAGGTGCTGATGGCCGAGGGCCTGGTCGAGGGACGCTCCGGGTCCGGTACGTATGTGCGTGAACGCCCGGTCCCGCGCCGGATCGCCCGCTCCGGCTACCGGCCCGGGGCCGGGGCCAGCCCGTTCCGTCAGGAGCAGACGGCAGAGGGGGTGCGTGGAACATGGGAGTCCCGCAGCGAGCAGGAGGGCGCGAGCGCCGAGATCGCCGAGCGGCTGGGCATCGAGCCGGGTGACCGGGTGATGTGCACGAGATACACCTTCCGGGAGGCCGGTGAGCCGATGATGCTCTCCACCTCCTGGGAACCCCTCGCCGTGACGGGGCGTACGCCGGTGATGCTGCCGGAGGAGGGCCCGTTGGGCGGCTGTGGGGTGGTCGAGCGGATGGCCGCGATCGATGTCGTCGTGGACAACGTGGCCGAGCAGGTCGGCGCGCGCCCGGGGCTGGCGGAGGAGCTCCTGGCGCTCGGCGGCGTTCCGGGTCATGTGGTGATGGTGATCGAGCGTACGTATTACGCATCGGGCCGCCCGGTCGAGACGGCGGACGTGGTGGTGCCCGCCGACCGTTTCCGGATCGCCTATCACCTTTCGGTCAGATGACGGATGCGCGGAGGGTGCCGTCCCGTGCCGGTGACGGCAAGTCAATGCCCTGCCGGCTCCCGTAATCGACGGGCCATCGCCGGCTGCGATGGCTTGTCATGTCCCGCTCTTATCTGACAGTGGCGCCGGTCCCGGCGGGCTGCGGCTGTTGATCGCCCGGGCGACGAAGGGGGAGTGCTGCCTTGCCCGGCCCCACCCGGTGAATGGGCCGGTGTCGGGATCGCGGACAAACATCACCACCACCCACACCTGTGCGGTCTGCGAAACCGCCCACGAACTGGCGGGCATCGCTGACTGTCCCGTACGGGCGGGGCCGATCTGCTCGCTGTGCTGCTCACTGGACGCGGAGCGCGGGGACATCTGTCGCGAGCAGCCGTCGGTCGACCCCGTCCTCATGCCGATGCCGACGGTGCGTGCGGCGGCGCAGGAGGCGCGATAGGGGCCGGCGGGCGCCGGGGGGTGTAACTGCCACAGGGGGCGCATTCGGCCGGGTGCGCCCCTTCTTGATGGCCGGATCGGTATCTCTTTGTGTAATTACTTATCCGTTGAGTGAAGGTCAGGCGTAGGCTCCGGCATATGCGTACTGCGGTTTCCTGGGGATCCTTAGAGACGTGCATGCCGTTCGAGGGAGGGGCGCAATGCTGGGGAGAGGCCCGATGAGCGACAGCGGTGCCGAGCTCCCCTGGCTGGTGATACGGCAGGACGACAACGGCAATCGCTACCGCGTCGGCAGGTATGCCACGCAGGGCGAGGCCCGGAAGATTGCCGACAAGCTCGACAGCCATGGCCACAAGCAGCTTTATTGGGTGGAGCGCATCGGGCAGAGCGCCCGGCCGTAGGGCGTCCGACAGGAGCGGGACGGGGGCGTTACGCTCCGGCTCATGAACGATCGTGTGGTGGTGGCCGGAGCCGTTTACGACCAAGGTCGCCTGCTGGCCGCGCGCCGTAGCGCCCCGCCCGAGCTGGCCGGCCGGTGGGAACTGCCCGGCGGGAAGCTGGAGCCGGGGGAGAGCGGCGAGCAGGCGCTCGTGCGGGAGCTCCGCGAGGAACTCGGCGTGGAGACGGAACCGCTGGAGCGCATCCCCGGCGAGTGGCCGCTGAAGCCCGGGTACGTGCTCCGGGTGTGGACGGCCCGCCTGGTGTCCGGGGTGCCCGCGCCGCTCCAGGACCATGACGAACTGCGCTGGATCGGCCCGGGCGAGAGCGACGCGGTCGACTGGCTGGACCAGGACCTCCCCGCGGTCGCGGAGGCGATGCGTCGCCTGCCGGACGGCGCGCCCCACTGACCTGGATTCCGGCGGCGCGTGCTGACGTGGATTCCGGCGGCGCGTGCTGACGTGGATTCCGGCGGCGCGTGCTGACGTGGATTCCGGCGGCGCGTGCTGCTTGCCCCGTGCGCCCCTCCTCTCTGTGTCCATCTGTTCGTGCGCGCGGCCATACACCCGTACGCCCCACGTGTTGATGCCGGCGGTAGTTCGTCCCGAATATCGGGTATGTGCTGATTATCCCTCGTAAGCAGGATGTTCCCCGTTGCTGGTCCTGGGAAGTGATCGGCGTGATCGACACCGAAGGCGACTGCGCCGAGTGGACCTTTCCGGCTGTGCCGGGAGCCGTGCGCAGCGCGCGGCATGCGGTCCATGAGGCGCTGCGCGGCTGGGGGCTCGACGCCGCCGTCGGGGATATGACAGTTCTGCTGGTCAGCGAGTTGGTGACCAACTCGCTGCGGTACACATCGGGCCCCATCGGTGTACGGCTGCTGCGCCCCCATCCCAACGGCGACGCCCCTGCCGCCCGCCCCGGACTGCTCGTGGAAGTCTCCGATCCGCTTCCGGATCCGCCCACTGAACGTATGGCGGGACCCGACGACGAGGGTGGCAGAGGGCTGCAGTTGGTGGCCAGTTCCGCACGCCGCTGGGGGACCAGTCGCGGAAAGAGCGGCAAGACGGTGTGGTTCGAGCTGGCCCTGCCTGGTTAGGAGTGGGGTGGGACGCACAGCGATCACAAGGGTCGGACAGAACCTGGCTGAAAGGGACTGAGACCGTGCTGTGATCGTGAACGCCGTGTCGGTAGGGGCCGCAGTGCTGAATACTGCGTGCAGGACCGGTCCGGTGTGTGAGCTGGAGGGGACGGTCGCGTGAGCGAAATACCTGGGACAGCGGGCGATGTCGTGTGGCAGAGCAGCCCGCCTGGCTCGATCTATGACTACATCAGGGTCGCCTCCTTCTCGATCGGCCCCGACGGCCTGATCGAGCAATGGAGCCGCCGGGCCGCCGGCCTCTTCGGCATTGCCGCAGACAAAGCGGTGGGCACGGATCCGGTCGAGGCGTTCATGCCTGCCGAACTGCGCGCGGACGGGCACCGCCGGGTCGGCGAGATCCTCGACGGCAAGGAGTGGACGGGCCTCGTCCCCTTCCGGATACCGGGCGACGACGCCGTGCACGGGCTCGCCGAGATCTATGTGATGCCGAGTGAGACGGAGAGCGGGGAACGGGCCGCGCTCTGCATCGTCGTGGATGTCCGCGCGCTGCGCCGCATCGAGACGGAACTGGCTGCGTCACAGGCCATATTCGGCCAATCTCCCTTCGGTTTCGTGTTGTTCGGTACGGACCTCACGGTGGTACGAGCCAACCAGCGCTTCGCCACCGTCTTCGGCGGCCAGGCCGCCGACCACCGAGGCCGTACGGTCGAGGACTACCTCTCCCGCCCCGAGGCGGACCGGCTCACCGCCACCCTGGAGCGGGTTCTGGAGACCGGCGCATCCGTCACCGATCTCCAGCTCGTCGGCACCGCGCCCGGCGATACCGGCAGCCGCCACTGGTCCATGAACCTCTACCGCGTGCACAGCGGATCGGGCCGCCCCATCGGCATCGCCGGACTGGCCACCGATGTGACCCGACGGCACATCGCCGCCCGCGAGGCCGCCAGCGCCCGCCGCAACCTCGCCCTGCTCAACGAGGCCAGTGCCCATATCGGCAACTCCCTCGACCTGGAGACCACCGCCCGCGAACTCCTCGACGTCGCCGTGCCCGGCTTCTGCGACCTCGCCTCCGTCGACCTCTACCAGGGGCTGCTCACCGGCGACGAGGCGCCGCCCGGCAGCTGGGACTCGCTCCGTCAGGAGTCCGTCGGTGGCTCGGCCGAACTGCGCCGCGTCGCCCTCGCCAGTGCCGTGTCGGACGCCCTGCCCGCTGTCGTGGACAACGCCGCACCCGGCACGGGCACAGGCACCGGCCCGCCCGCGCTCGGCGCCGTACACCGCTTCTCGTACGACTCGCCCTGTGCCATCGCTCTGCGCACCGGTCGTGTCGAGGATGTGCCCGGCGACGACCGGGGTTTCGTCCAGTCCACGCTCGCCGTACCGATGGTCGCCCACGACACGGTGGTCGGTCTCGTCCAGTTCTCCCGTACGAAGGGCAGCGAACCCTTCGGCGAGCGGGACCGTGCGCTGGCCACGGAACTCGCCGCCCGCGCCGCGGTCTGTATCGACAACGCCCGCCTCTACCGGCGCGAGCACGAGCGCGCGCTGATCCTCCAGCGCAGCCTCCTGCCACCCGGCGACCCCGTGGCCGCCGGTCTCGACATCGCCTGCCGCTACCTCCCCGGCAACACGGCCACCGAGGTGGGCGGCGACTGGTTCGACGTGATCGAACTCCCCGGCCACCGCACCGCCCTCGTCGTGGGCGACGTCATGGGCCGCGGACTGCGGGCCGCCGTGGCCATGGGCGAACTGCGCACCGCCGTAAGGACCCTGGCCCTCCTGGACCTGGAACCCGCCGAGGTGCTCTCCGCGCTCGACGAGGTCGCCCGCGGGCTCGGCACCCCCGGCGGCAGCACCTCCTCCGACGGTTCCGGCGGCGCGCAGTGGCCCTCACGGGCCGCCCACAAGTCCCGCGAGGCGGACCTCTCCGAGGTCTACCTGGCGACCTGTGTGTACGCGGTCTACGACCCGGTCACCCGGCGGTGCACCTTCGCCAACGCGGGCCATCTCCCCCCTGCCGTGGTCGAGCCGGGCGAAGCCGCCCTGCTGCTCGACGTCCCGCCCGGCATGCCGCTCGGTGTCGGCGGCGAACCCTTCGAGGAGGTCGAGGTCGAACTGAAGGAGGGCGCCCTGCTCGCCCTCTACACGGACGGCCTCGTCGAGTCCCGCGACCATCCGCTCGACGAAGGACTGGCGGCTCTGCGCGGGGCGCTCGTCGAACCGGAACGGACACTTGAAGACGTCTGCGACCACGTACTGGCCACTCTCGACACCCGGCACGGCGAGGACGACATCGCCTTGCTCATGGCCCGCATCCAGGGGCTGTCGGCAGCCGCGGTCGGCGACTGGAGGCTGCCCCGTGAGCCGAGGTCCGTGGGCCGCGCCCGTGAACTGGCCCGTGGCCAGCTGCTCGCCTGGGACCTCGACGAGCTGGTCGACACCACCGAACTGCTGGTCAGTGAACTGGTCACCAACGCCCTGCGGTACGGGGAGGGCGAGATCCGGCTCAGGCTGCTGCGCGACCGTACGCTCGTGTGCGAGGTATGGGACGCAGGTCTCGTCCAGCCTCGACGACGGCGGGCACGCGACACCGACGAGGGTGGGCGAGGGCTGCAGCTGGTCGGGCTGCTGAGCGTGGCCTGGGGGTCACGACGGACACCGCGCGGCAAGATCGTCTGGTTCGAACTGGCACTGCCCGACGGACAGCCGGCCGCCGAGCGCACGGTGGAGCAGCTGCTGAGCATGTTCTGACTGGTTCGGGCCCCGCCGGGGCTTGCCCGGCAGGAGGCCGCGGGAAGGACTCGCCTGTCATGGGGCCGCAGGGGAGGGCTTGCCCGTGGTGAGGTTGTCGGGAGTTCTGCCAGGCAGGAGACTGCCGGCAGCTCTGCCAGGCAGGAGGGGTGCCGGGAGTTCCGCCCGGCAGGAGGCTGTAGGGGGTTCTGCCCCGGGAGGAGGCCGGCGGGAGCTCTGGCCGTCGTGGGGCTGCCGACGGCGGCTCTGCCCGGGAGGAGGCCGGCGGGAGCTCTGGCCGTCGTGAGGCTGTTGTCGGGGCGATCACGAGGCCGTTTTCAGGGCGGCGAGCCGGGCCTCGACCTCCGCGCTGTCGCCCAGGCTGTCCAGCTGCTCGAACTGGGCGTCCAGCGACGAAGCGGCGAGCTCTTGCTTGCCCAGCGCCCTCGCCTCCTCGCGCCGCACCTTGTCCTCGAAGCGGCTGAGTTCACTGGTCGGGTCGAGCACGTTGATGTTCTTGACGGAGTCCATCATCTGGTTCTGCGCCCGGGCGGACTTGGCGCGTGCGACGAGCTCGTCACGCTTGGACTTCAGCTCCGTCAGCTTGGTCTTCATCTGATCCAGCCCGGACTTGAGCCTGTCCACCACCTCGGTCTGCGAGGCGATGGTCGGCTCCGCGGTCTTCGCCTCCTTCTCCGACCGGAGCTGACGGCCGAGCGCGACCTTGGCCAGATTGTCGAACTTGTCCGCCTCCGCGCCCGCCCCGGCCGCCCGCAGCTCGTCGGCCTTGCGACTGGCGGCGAGCGCCTTGCCGCCCCACTCCTTGGCCGCGTCGACATCCTCCTGGTGGTCCTGTTGCATCAGCCGCAGATTGCCGATGGTCGCGGCGACCGCCTGCTCGGCCTCCGCGATGTTGGCCGTGTAGTCGCGGATCAGCTGGTCCAGCATCTTCTGCGGATCCTCCGCCTGATCCAGCAGCGCGTTGATGTTGGCCTTCGCCAGCTGGGATACGCGGCCGAGGATGGTCTGCTTGGTCATGGCATCTCTCCTGTGTGTGAATGCGTACGAATGAAGTCCTTGAGCCGACGTACGTGCCGTCGGCCGATGTCCGTGCCGCCGGGCCGCCGTGCCGCCGTACCACCGGCTCAGAAGCGGCCGTCGCCGCCCCGCCGACCGCGCGTGCCCCCGCCGCCGAAACTGCCGGGCCCGCCGCCTCCCCCGAAGCCCCCGCCGAACGCTCCTCCGTAACCCCCGCCGCCGCGGCCGCCCCCGCCCCCGCCGCCGCCCAGGAGTCCGCCGAGGATGATCCCGCCGAGCACCGCACCGCCGACCCCGCCGCCCCCTCCTTGCACACCGCCCGGACCGCCCGGACCGCCCCCGCCCCCGTACGACCGCACATCCTGTTCGGCCAGGCTCCTCGCCTGCCCGGCCAGGGAGTCCGCCTGCTGCGCCTCGGCCAGCGCGCCCTGGGGATCGTCGGTCCCAGCCAGTTCACGGGACCGGTCGAACCGCCGCTGGGCCTCTGCGAGGCGGGTGCGGGCCTGGCTGCCCACGGCTCCGCGGTTCGTGGTGATGTAGTCCGCGGCGGCGGCGATCGCCGAACGCGCGGTGAGCGTCGCCTGATCCAGGAGGGAGCGGGCCCGCCGGTTGCCCTGCTCCTGTTCGCGGGTGCCCGACAGCGCCGCGTCGAGCGCCGCGTCCGCCTCCTCCACCCTGCGCAGCGCATCGATCGGGTCGTACGGGCCGGCCCGCACCTCCCCCTTCACATCGCTGAGCACCGACTCCGCGCGGGCGATCCGGCCCCGCAGATCCGCCGTCGACACGCCCGCCCCGGTGCCTTCGAGCAGCCCGCCCGCATCGGCCAGGTCGGTCTCCATCTCGGTGAGGGCGGCAGGCAGCCTGCCCGCCGCCTCCGAGAGTTCCCGGCTCCGCCGGTCCACGGCATCGATGAGGGTGGTCGCCTGGTCCACGGCGCCCTCGGTGGCCCGTACGAACACCGCCGCTGCGGCGTTGTTCCCGCTGTCCACCGACTGCCGGGCCTGATTGAGACCGGAAGTGGCGAAGACGAGCCGGTCCTTGGCCTGTTCGACGGCACCGGCGACGGACGCGGAGGCCGACTCCGCGTACCGGTTGCGCATCGCGGTCAGGGCGGTCCCGGCCGTGGAGACGCGGCCGGCGAGGGCGCGGAAGGCGGTCTCGGCCGTGGCCAGGGCCTGTGGAGCGTTGCGTTCCAGGGCGCGCAGCCGGTCGAAGTCCTCGGACACGGCGTCGAGGCGGGTGTTGGCGTCCGTGCAACGGCTGATGATCTCGTCCAGCATCCGGCGCCGCGTCGCATCGTCCTCGGGAAAGGCGTCGTCCAGCTGCTGGCGCAACCGGAACGCGGCTGTCAGCTTGTCCTTCGCGTAGGTGACGGCCTCGGTGAAGGGAGCAGCGGCCTCCTCGCCGAACTGGGCGGTGGCAAACCCCAGTTCCTCCTCGCTGGTGCGAACCGCGTCGTCGGTGTCCACCAGCGCCTCCTTCGCCCGGGCATCGAGCTCCGGCAACGGAGTCGGCGGACGCTGTGGCCCGCCCGCTCCGGCGGGGGCCGGACCCCAGCCGGCCGCTCCGGGAGTGGTGCGGGTCGCGGCGCGCCTCCTGCGCCGGGCGTACGCGTAAGCGGCGATCGCTGCCGCGCCGCCGACGACGACCACCGGAAGAATCAGGTCCCCGGCACTCGTCCCACCGGAACTCCCGGTTCCGGGATCGGCGACGCCAGGTGTGATCGCCGGGGTGGGCACGGCCTTGTCCGCCAGTACGGCGGAGTACCCGTTCGCGGCGCCGATCGCCGCGCCGGCCCAGTCGTACTGGCGGAGCGCGGGCTCGATGGCCGTGCTCGCCACGTCCTGGAGTTGGGCGTCGGTGAAACGCGAGCCCTGTTCGACGGTGTACGCGTACTGCCGGTCATGGGTGGCGACGGCCAGCAGGACGTCGTCGCGGCCGAGTCCGTTGAGGTCGGCCGTCGCATCGGCCCAGCTCTGCGCGGACCGGCCGGAGAAGTCTCGTACGTACACCACGAAGAGCTGGATGCGGCGGTCGGCGTACAGCCGGTCGAGTGCGGTCCTGACCTGGTCCTTGCGGTCCCCGAGCGCCCCCACCTTGTCGGTGATCTGCCCGTCCCGGGACAGGGGGACGGGATCGTCGGCGCGAGCGGTCGGCGCGGTGGGGAGGGCCAGCCAGCACACCGTCAACAGCACGGTGAGAAGGGCCCGGCCCGGTATGGGTATCCGGGTGCGGCTCACGAGCGACATCACGTTTGTGAGGCTATGTCCACCCTCTGTCACCCGCGACCGGGCGATCCTTCACCGGTGCGGCACCGCGCCGGGCATACTGCGACGGCACACCGACACAACAGGGGGTACGGACGTGCGCGGCAAGTGGACGGGGCGCCTGACCGGGGCTGTACGCAACGGGGGCGTGCGGGACGGGGCCGGCAATGCGCCGGGGCGGGGCGAGCGGGACGGGGTCGGCGACGTGCCGGGCCGGGGCATATGGACCACGAGGGCGCGGTTCCGCTGGACCTGGCCCAGACGGATCGCGCTGGGAGCGGTCCTGGTGATCGTGGTACCGGTGCTCACCGCCGGGATCGCCCTGCGGCTCAACTATTCGGGTGACCCCGGCGACGGCACCCGCACCCGTGGCCGCGATGCCATCTGGCTCGGCCACGCCTGGGTCGACGGGCGCAAGGACGACGCCGACCTCGCCGCGTTCGCCGCCCGGATCGAGGGCACCGGCATCAAGGACCTGTACGTCCACGCCGGGCCCCTGGAACACGACGGCACCCTGCCCGCCGCCCGCTATCCCCGGGCACGGTGGCTGCTCGACGCCGTACACCGCACCCTGCCCGGCATCCGGGTCCAGGCCTGGCTCGGCGACAAGCTCGCCACCGAGGGTCCGGACGGGCTGCGCCTGGAGCGGGCGGCGTCCCGCGGCGCGGTCGTCGCATCGGCCCGGCAGATCCTGGACGCCGGGTTCGACGGCGTCCATTTCGACCTGGAACCGCTGCACTCGGGCGACGGCCACTACCTCTTGCTCCTCGACCACCTGCGCGAACTCACGCAGGTCCGCGAGGTCCCCCTGTCGATCGCCGCCCACCAGATCGACCCGCTGCCGACGGCGCACCGTGTCCTGGGGGCGCTCAGCGGCCGACAGAAATGGTGGTCGCAGAAGTTCTTCGGGCAGGTCGCGCGCCGGGTCGACCAGATCGCCGTCATGTCGTACGACACCTGGATGCCGCTGGAGGGCATGTACGGCGGTTATGTCGCCCAGCAGACGGCACTCGCTCTCGAAGTGACGCCCCAGGACACCGATCTGCTGATGGGGCTGCCGTTCTTCCACGAGAACGACCTCGGACACCACGAGTCGGCGGAGACGGTCGCGGCCGCGGTCCGGGGCACCAGACTGGGGCTGGGGCGCACGGACCGCGGCCGTCAACGGTTCGGGGTCGCGCTGTACGTCGACTTCGCGGCGCGGGACCACGACTGGGCGGTGTACCGGAAGGGCTGGAACTGAGCGTCGGTGCCCCGGGCCGGGGCCCCGAGCGCTCCGCCCCGCACCGGCACGCCGCCACATATGACGCGGGCGGGGCGCCGTGATACGTGCGGCACCCGCGCGGGCGCCGCACGTGGGCGGGGCTGGACACGGGCGGCGCCGCACGCGGGCAGGGCTGTACGGGAACCGGCGTCCGTCAGGTACCGCCGGTTCCCGTACGGGCGGGAGCTGTCAGGTAGCTCCCGGTCGGGGGCCGACGTCAGTCGGCGATGCGCGGCAGTGCGCGCGTGCGGCCCATCTCGCCCAGCCAGACGGCGGACGGCTTGGGCAGGCGCTCGAAGGTCTCCGGGTTCCAGCCGATCAGACCGAAGGTCGGCTTGTAGGAGCCCCACTCGTAGTTGTCGAGCGCGCTCCAGGCCAGGTAGCCCTGGATGTTGATGCCGTCCTCCAGCGCGGAGGCGACCTCGTTCAGCGCGCCGGTGTAGTAGTCGATCCGGCGGCTGTCGTCGTCGGTCGCGATGCCGTTCTCGGTCACGATCAGCGGCACGTCGTTGCCGAGAACCTCGGCGGTGTGACGGAGCGCGTAGCCGACGGCGGTCGGGTAGTACTCCCACTGCGTGAGGGTGCGCTCGACGCCGTCGGCCGTGGGGATGGGGCCCTCGGGGCCGATCTTGGTCCGGGTGTAGGACTGCACACCGATCCAGTCGTCGCCGCGGGCGGCCTCGATGAAGACGTCCTCGCGGGGGTGCCGGTAGGCCGCCGTGACCTCCTCGGCGCCGGGCAGGGCCTGGTAGACCTGGTTGGCGATGGTCCAGCCGACCTGGATGCCGGCGTTGATCGCCTTGACCGCCTTGACGGCCGCGTGGTGTGCGGCGATGACGGCCTCGGTGGTCTCGTCGTCGGGGGTCGGCAGACCGGCGGGCGGGAAGCTGTTGTCGCCCCGCTTGGCCTGGCCGGCCATCACGGCGATCATGTTCGGCTCATTGATGGTGCAGACGTGGCTGACGCCCTCGCCGATCACGGGCGCGCAGGCCGCGACGTAGCGGGCGAAGAGCTCGGTCGCGCCGTCGGCGGTCCAGCCGCCGCGCGCCTCGAACCACTGCGGCACGGTGAAGTGGTGCAGGGTGATCATGGGGCGCAGGCCGCGCTCGATGGCGCCCTCGACCATGCGGCGGTAGTGGGCGAGCTCGGCCCGGGAGAACTGGCCCTCGGCCGGCTCGATGCGGGCCCACTCGATGGAGAACCGGTAGTCGGTGAAGCCCAGACCGGCCAGCGTGTCCATGTCCTCGTGCCAGCGGTGGTAGCTGTCGCAGGCGTCCAGGCTGGGCTCCTGGATGTGGGTGCCCGCGGCGTGCTCCTTGACCCACCAGTCGCTGTTGGTGTTGTTGCCCTCGATCTGGTGGGCGGCCGTGGAGGCGCCCCACAGGAAGCCTTCGGGGAACGGGACCTGGGTGTGAGTCATCGCAAACTGTCTTTCTGGTGCGTGAAGGGGTGTGGCCGGAGGAGGTGTGGGGTTCCGGCCTCGTACGTTTCGGTGGGGCGGCCGGCACGGCCTGCCCGGAAGGACGGCTACTTCATGCCTGCCGTCGCGATGCCCTGGGTGAAGTGCCGCTGGAGCGCGATGAAGACGACCAGGACCGGCAGCACGATCAGGAAGGACCCGGCCATCAGTGTGCCGTTGGATCCGCCTGCCTGGTTGGGGTCGGTGGCGAAGGTGGCCAGGGCGACCGGAAGGGTGTACTTGTCGGGGTCGTTGGTCGCGACGAGCGGCCAGACGAAGTTGTTCCAGGAGCCCAGGAACGTGAAGATCGAGAGCGTCGCCAGGGCGGGCTTCACCAGCGGCATCACGATCCGCCAGAAGATGTACCACTCGCCGGCACCGTCCATCCGGGCCGCTTCCAGCAGTTCGTCCGGGATCGACTGCATGAACTGCCGCATGAGGAAGACACCGAAGGCTCCGGCGGCGAACGGCAGCACCAGGCCGGCGTACGAGTCGATCAGCTGAAGCTTGCTCATCAGGACGAAGAGCGGCAGCAGCATGAGATTGGCGGGCACCATCAGGGCACCGAGAACCAGGCCGAAGATCTTGTTGCGTCCGGCGAAGTTCAGTTTGGCCAGGGCGTACCCGAGCATCGAGCAGAACACCAGGTTCGAGACGGTGACCAGCACCGCCACGATCACCGAGTTCATGAAGTACAGCGGCAGATCCAGCTTGTCGAGCAGGTCCCGGAAGTTGTCCAGGGTCCACTCGGTCGGGATCCACACGGGCGGGCTGGCCGTCAGCTCCTGCGGTGTCTTGAAGGCGGAGAGCGCCATCCACAGGAACGGCGCCGACATGATCAGCAGGCCGATCGAGAGCAGCACGTAGACGAGGGGGCGCCGCAGGTTGCGGGCCTTCTTCGGCTGGGACGGCGGCATGTCCGCGGGCTTCTTCGACGGCGCCGTCGAGACGGCGCCCGGTGCACTGGTGGCGCTCATTTCGTGTTGTCCTTCAGCAGTCGGAGCTGTAGCACCGTGATGCCCATGATCACTACGAAGAGGACATACGCCATGGCACTCGCATAGCCCATGTGGAAGAAGTTGAATCCCTCGCGGTACATGTTCAGCGAGACGGTGAGCGTGGAGTCCGAGGGGCCGCCCTGGGTCATCACGAACGGCTCCTCGAAGACATTGAGGTAGCCGATGGTGGTGATCACCGTGGCGTAGAGCATGGTGGGCCTCAGCAGGGGCACGGTGATGCCCCTGAACTCCTGCCAGGCACTGGCACCGTCCAGCCGCGCGGCCTCCCGTACCTCGGTGGGAATGGCCTGCAGACCGGCGATGAAGAGCACCATGACCGTGCCGAGGTTGCGCCAGACCGCCATGACGATCAATGAGGGCATGGCGAGCGTCTCGGAGCCCAGGAAGTCGGGTGAGGTGAGGCCCAGTTCGGCGTAGAGCCCCGCGACGAGCCCGTCGACCGGATCGAGCACGAACCGCCAGACCACGGAGACCGCGACGATGCTCGTGACCACCGGGGCGTAGAAACCGACGCGGAAGAAGGTCCGTGCCCGGTCGATGCCGTTGTTCAGCAGTACGGCGATGACCAGCCCGAGGAGGATCGTCAGCGGGACACCGACCACCACGAAGTACGCCGTGTTGAACAGCGACTTGAGGAACTTTTCGTCGCTGAACAGATTGATGTAGTTCTCGAAGCCGACGAAGTTCGCGTCCCACGGGTTCGTGACATTGCGCAGCCCGAAGTCGGTGAAGCTCATCACCAGCGTCGCGACGATCGGGAGCGCCATGAAGACGAGGAAGAGGACGAGGAAGGGAGTGGAGAACAGCCAGCCGGCCAGGTTCTGCCTGCCTATCGACGACTTCTTGCCACCTCGGCGACCTGCGGGCCCGGTGGCCGGGGGCTTGGAAGCCCCCGGCCCGGCCTGCACCTTGGCCGACTGAGCGGCCTTTGAGGTCATGGTGCGCATGACTCCTACTTCACGAGGGCTTCGATTTCGGACTGGGCCGACTTCAGCGCGTCCTCGGCGGATGCCTTGCCCTGGGTCACCTTGGCGATGGCCTGGTCGACCTGGTCGGTGATCTCCGTCCAATTGGGCAGCGACGGGGTGGGCTTGGCGGTGTCCATCTGCTTCTTGAAGACCTGGAGGTTGGGGTCGTCGGCGAGGTCACCGGAGGTCCAGGCGGAGGTGTTGGCCGGCAGGTCCTTGGTGCGCTTGTACCAGTCGGCCTGGCCCTTGGTGTCGGTCAGGTACTTGATGAACTCCTCGGCGGCCGCCTTGTGCTCACTGTCCTTGGAGATCACCAGGGAGGAACCGCCGGCCACGGAGACGGAGGACTTGTCGGCGGGCACAGGGGCCACCGCCCACTTGCCGTCGAGCTGCGGCTGGTTCTCGTTCAGCAGGTTGACGTGCCAGGGTCCGCCGAAGAACATCGGGACGCGGCCGTTTCCGAAGTCCTTGACCACGTCGTAGCCGGGCGGCACGGACTTGTCGGACAGCCCCTTGTCGAAGTACGAACCGTACTCCTCGAGCGCCTTGACGGCCTCGGGGCTGTCGATGACGACTTCGCCCTTGTCGTTGATGATCTCGCCGCCGGCCGAGAACAGGAAGGGGTAGAAGTTCTGCACCGTGTCCAGGCCGCTCGGCTGGATGGACAGGCCCCAATCGGTGCCGGCTTCCTTCTGGTACGCGGTGGCGAGGTCCTTCATCTCCTTCCAGTTGGTCGGAGCCTCGGTGATGCCGGCCTTCTCGGCCAGGTCGGTGCGGTAGTAGAGGACGCGGGTGTCGACGTACCACGGCACGCCGTATGCCTGACCGTCCACCTCGCCCTGCTCCCAGCTGGCCGGGAAGAAGTCCTTCTCGTCGAAGGTCTTGGTGTCGACCGGCTCCAGCACGCCGAGCTCGGCGAACTCGCCCATGTAGGTGCCGCCCATCTGGGCCACGTCCGGCAACGTGCCGGCGGCGGCCGCGGAGACCAGCTTCTGGTGGGCGACGTCCCAGCCGACCGGGGTCACCTTCACGTCGATGTTCGGGTTGGCCTGCTCGTAGACCTTGGCCACATCCGCGAGCTTCTCGCCCTCGGCCCCCATGGCCCAGACGGTGAGCGTCTGCTTCTCGTCCGCGGCGACATCGTCGCCACCGGAACTGCCGCACGCGGTGAGACCGAAAGTGAGCGCGGATGCGACTGCGATACCGATCGCGGCGTTTCTGGCGGTGCGGGGCATGGAGGGCTCCTCCTCGAGCAATCCGGATGTATGCGCTGCCTGTAAGCGCATACATCACTCTGCGGCAGAGATTCGGGAATCCGCAAGAGGGTGCTAGGTCACACTCGTGCAACGTGCTGGACACCTGAATGTTCAACTTGGCACGGTAAGCGTGTCGTTTGTGAAATTGGGTGCGGTGTGACCTATTTCGCGTCCTTGATCCACGTGGTCAATGGTCTGCACCGGTCCGGGCAGGGGCGATATTGTCGTGATCATGGCTCCGTTCGAACATGACTTCCCCTTCGATCCGGCCTACGGCCGCACGCTCGACGACCTGTTGCGCATCCCCGCTGCCGCCGCCCCGGACGACTTCGACGCCTTCTGGCGGGCCCGGTACGAGGAGGCCCGTGAGGTCGCCACGGAGCCGGAGGTCGGCCCGCTGGAGGAGGAGCGTGACGGCGTACGGATCCACGGGGTGACCTTCACCTCGGTGGGCGGGGTGCGGCTCGGGGGCTGGGTCGCGCTGCCCGTCGAGAGGGGACTGCGGAGTACGGATTCGTCATCGGGCACGGTTACGGCGGCCGGCAGGAGCCGGGCCCCGATGTGCCGCTGCCGTTGCCCCGGGCGGCGGCGATCCTGCCGTGCGTCCGGGGCATGGGTGCACGTGGCCTGCGTCCGGGCATCCCGGACGTGGCCGACGCGCATGTGCTGCACGGCATCGAGTCGCGCGACACCTATGTCATCGGCGACTGCGTGGCGGACCTGTGGTGCGCGGCGTCGGCGCTGCACGAACTGGTGCCGGAGCCGGCGCCCGGGAAGGGCGGTCCGCGGCTCGGGTATCTCGGAGAGAGTTTCGGCGGCGGGCTCGGTGCGCTGGCCCTGCCCTGGGACGACCGGTTCGGGGCCGCGCAGTTGACCGTGCCGACCTTCGGCAACCATCCGCTGCGGCTCACCCTGCCGTGTGCCGGGAGCGGGGAGGCGGTGCGGGGCTGCCACCGGGAGCGCCCCGAGGTCACCGAGGTGCTGCGCTACTTCGACGCCGCCACGGCTGCGACGCGGCTGGAGCCGCCCACGCTGGTGGCCGCGGCGCTCTTCGACCTCTCGGTGCCGCCGCCGGGGCAGTTCGCCGTACACAATGCGCTGGCCGGTGAGCGCGAGTTGCGGGTGCTGAGCGCGGGGCACTTCGAGCACGAGGGGCAGGCGGTCGAGGCGGCGGAGCTGGGAGCGGCCCGTCGGCGGTTCTTCGGGGCGCGGCTGGGGCGGTGACATCGCCGGGGCGGCTGGTTCCGGCGTCCCGGTCCGGGGGCGAGGGCTCCGTCCTCAAACGCCGGGCTGGCTCGATCCGCTGGGGTGAGGGTGCCGCCCCGAAACGCCGGACGGGCTCGATCCGCTGGGGTGAGCGGTCTCGCCCCGAAACGCCGGACGGGCTCGATCCGCCGGGGTGAGCGGTCTCGCCCCAAAACGCCGAACGGGCTCGAACGCGCCGCCCCCCGTTACGCGCAGCCGCAGCTCGCTCGGTGGATCAGGGAGACCGGGAGCATGAGCGACACCGGGGCGCGCCCGCTGTCGCCGAGCCGCTGCACCAGCAACTCGACGGCCTGCTCGCCGAGTTGGCGGATCGGCTGGCGGACAGTCGTCAGCGACGGCCGTACGATCCGGCTCAGGGGAATCCCGTCGAAGCCGGTCACCGCGATGTCCTCGGGTACCCGCACCCCGCGCCGCTCCAGTGCGCGCAGTGCGCCCACCGCCATCTGGTCGTTGGCGAACAGCACGCCCTGCGGCCATTCGGGCTCCCGGTCGAGCAGTGCCTCCACAGTCCGCGCGCCCTCGGCCTGCGTCATCATCTCGGCCCGCAGATCCGGTTCGTCCGGCACCGGCAGTCCGGCGTCGCGGCACGCCTCCTGGAAGCCGCGGAACCGCGCCTCGGCGTCCGGCGATTCGACCTCGCCGCCGACGAAGGCGAGCCTGCGCAGCCCGTGGTCCTCGATCAGGTGGCGGGTCAGCTCGCGCTCCCCGTCGGCGTTCGCGACGACGATGTGGTCGAGATAGTCGATCTCGCGCGGTCCGGCGAGCATCACCACCGGCAGCCGGCGCGAGATCACTTCGAGGTCCTCGGTCGGCACGGTCTGCGCCAGCACGGCGAAGCCGTCGACCCGTCCCGCGACCTTCGCGACGCTCTCCGGTCCGTCCTCCAGCGAGGCGGCGATCAGCAGCGCGTAACCGTGCCGGCGCGCCGCCCGTTCCATGCCGCGGATGATCTGGTCGGAGTAGAGCATCACCGCGTCGTCGGCGTCGCTGTCCGCCTCCGCGTCGGCCTCGGCGTCGGGGTCGGCCATGTCGGGGAAGCAGAGACCGAGTACGCCGGTGGTCCGGCTGGCCAGGCCACGGGCGTTCCCGCTGGGTACGTAACCGAGCTGGCGGGCGGCTTCCAGGACCCGCTCGCGGGTCTGGGCGCGCACCGTATCGGGGGTGCGGTAGACCCGTGAGACCGTGGCAATGGAGACGCCCGAACGCTCGGCGACGTCGTACACCGTTGGCGCGCTCACTCGACCGACCGTCCGCTTCTTCTTCCGTAACCCGAGCACCTGCTGCTGCATGCGCCGACCCCCTTTTGAAAGCGCATTCACCCTAGAACGCGGGTAAGAGGACGGGCAAGTGGCGCTCCAACAGACGTTGCGGGATCTGGATACGGCGTACCGGAATTTCTACCTGCTCGGCTGACCCTCACGTCCGGTCCCCGCGCCGGCCGATCTTGTTCCCCAGTCGCACCAGCGGGTCGTATGTGCGGTTCACGGCCCGCTCCTTCGGCGGGATCAGCGCGTTGTCGGTGATCTTCAGGTGAAGAGTGCGGGCCTTCCCGGTCTCGCGGGGGCATTCCGCCGCGCGGGTGAGGTTCGGGGTCGCTGCGCCGTGTCTGCGCCGCCTCCCGCGCGGTGGCGCCTTCAGTGGACGGACGGAATCGGTGTGATCAACTACATATCCCACCAGAAAAGCACAATCCGGCCCATCCTGGTGCGGGTGGGCCGGGCCGGCCCCGGAGGTATCAGCCATGTCCCACGTCGGCGTCCCGCGGGGGACGGCCCGAAAGCGCCGCTCGCTCGCGCTCCTCACGACGGGTGTGCTGACGCTCCCCGTACTGGCCGGCTGCAGCTCCGACGACAGCGGCCCGGCCGCAGTCGTCGCCCCCCAGGACATCGCGCTCGCGGGCCGGAACATGGTCGTCGAGGGGGGTACGGTCCGCTGGGCGATCGATGCCATGCCCACCACCCTCAACGCCTTTCAGGCCGACGCCGACAGCTCCACCACCCGCATCACGGGCGCCCTGCTGCCGACGCTCTTCCCGCTGGACGCCAAGGGCAGGCCGCACCTCGACCCGGCCTACCTGGAGTCCGCGAAGGTGGTCGAGCGCGAGCCCCGGCAGGTGGTGCTCTACCGGCTCAACCCGCAGGCCGTGTGGAGCGACGGCCGGGGGATCGGGGCGTCCGACTTCGTTGCCCAGTGGCGGGCGCTGAGCGGCAAGGACTCGGCGTTCTGGACCGCCCGCAACGCCGGCTACGAGCGGATCGAGAAGATCGAGCGCGGCGCCGACGACCAGGAGGTCCGGGTCACCTTCGCCAAGCCGTACGCGGACTGGCGCTCACTCTTCTCCCCGCTGTACCCGAAGCAGGTGACCGGCTCCCCGGACGCATTCAACGACGGCGCGCGGACCACCCTCAAGGCCACTTCGGGACCGTTCCGGCTGCGCAGCGTGGACCGGAAGGCGCAGGAGGTCACCCTGGTCCGCGATCCGCGCTGGTGGGGCGGCTCGGCCAAGCTCGACTCGCTGGTCTTCAGAGCCGTCGAGCCGCAGAGCCGCACCGAGGCCCTGACCGAGGGGAAGGTCGACGTCGCCGATGTCGACGCCGCGGTGGCGCAACGCATCGTGCAGGCGGGCCAGGACAAGGGCGGGAACGGACAGCCGCTCGCCCACGGTCCCGGCTCGGGGAGCGGCCCGGCCGCCGCACTGCGCTCATGGGCCGTGGCGCACGGCTCGAACGAGAAGGAGGCGGCAGCCGCGCAGGCGGCCAGGGAGAAGAACCGGGCCGCCGCCGAGGTGTACGCCGCCGAGCAGAGCGAGTTGCGCGCGTACGTGGTCCGCAAGTCGCTGGAGCCCGCCTACACCCAGCTCGCGCTGAACGGCGAGTCCGGGCCGCTCGCCGACGACCGGGTACGCCGGGCGGTCGCCCGGACCCTGGACCGCCAGGAGCTCGTCGACACCGTGCTCAAGCCGCTCGGCCTGCCCTCCGCGCCGCTCGGCAGCCACCTGGCCCTGGTCGGACAGTCGGCGTACCAGGACGGCAGCGGCGCACTCGGCGGCCAGGACACCGAGGAGGCGCAGGCGCTGCTGGCCGACGCGGGCTGGACGCGGGAGGGCGCGGTCGAGAAGCCGGGCGGCGCCAAGGCGGGCGGCGAGGGCGAGAAGAAGGGCGCGAAGGGCACCACCGCCGGGAGCGACGACAAGGCGGCCGCACCCGAGAAGGCGGCCACGCCCGAGAAGGCGGCCGCACCCGAGAAGGCGGCCACGCCCGAAAGGGCCGGCAGGACCGACAGCGACACCAGGAACAACGGCGACACCAAGAACAAGGGCGACGGCGGCGAGGCCGACAACGCCGCTCACCAGCGCGAGCCCGCCGCCGACGACGGTCTGTACATCGTCGGCGACGACAACAAGCCGGGTGACGACAACAAGCCCGGCGACGGTGACAAGCCCGGCGACGGTGACGGAGCGGGCAACGCCACCCACGTCCTCGCCCCCGCCCCTGCCGCCGCGTTCCACAGAGCCGCTCTGCTGCGCCAGGCCGGATATCTGGCCGGGACCGGCACCTCCGAGGTCTCCGAGGACACCTCCTCCACGGTCGCGGCCCAGGACAACCGGCCGGGCGGCGCCGCCGGTGCGTATGCCCCCGCGGGCACCGCGGCCCCCGCCCAGGTCCCCGACACGCGCCGCGGTCCGCTCGGCAAGGACGGCAAGCCGCTGACCCTGCGCTTCGTACTGCCGTCCGGCCCCGGGTCGGAATCCTTGCGTGCCGTCGGGGAAAAGATCTCGGCGATGCTCGACTCGATCGGCATCCGTACGGCGGTCACCAAGGTCTCCGACGACAGCTACTTCCAGGACCACATCGCTTCCGGCGACTACGACCTGGCGCTGTACTCCTGGCCCGCCACCGCCTACCCGGCGACCGACAACCGCCCGATCTACGCCAAGCCCGTGCCCGCCACCGACGGCTCGCTGCTGGTCGAGCAGAACTACACCCGCGTCGGCACGGACCACATCGACCAGCTCTTCGACCAGGCGGTCTCGGAGCTCGACGAGGAGACCGCCCGGGAGCTGATGCAGGAGGCGGACGCCCGGATCTGGGCCGCCGCAGGATCGATTCCGCTCTATCAGCGTCCGCAGCTCGTGGCGACCGACAGGAAACTGGCGAACGTCGGCGCCTTCGGCTTCGGCGTGCCCCACTACCAGGACATCGGTTTCAAGAAGCCGCAGACCGCCGGAGCTCCGGCAAACCGGGCAGACAAGAAGAAGTAGCAGGTCGGAGCGGCGACGCAAGTTCAGAACCGCCTCAAGTCCCTTGCCCGCCGGGGTCCCCGGCGGGCAAGGTCGTGGGTACCCGTCGGCCCGGGTAGCCGCTCGATCCCCCCACCTCCGAGCCACCACCCCGAAGCCCCGGCTCCGGGCCGGTCCGCCGCCCTGTTCGCACTGGCCCAGCACCTCGGTCTCGCGAACGGTGGGTCCCTCGGCTGCGACGAGCCGCTCCGCAAGCACGCGTTGGCCGCCGCCCGCGAGGCCGTGCGCCTGCCCTTGCGGCCGGTAGGACTTGCCAGGGAAGCCGCCACGGCCTCCAGCCCCGTACCATGGGGGTAGCCGTGGCGCGTCCGCCCGGCGGGCGTACGAGGACCCGAGAGCGACTGAGACGCCTGATCCCACGATCCGAGAGAAGCGCAAGCCACCCATGCCCACGCGCCACGATATCCGTAACGTAGCCATTGTCGCCCACGTCGACCACGGCAAGACCACGCTGGTCGACGCCATGCTCAGGCAGGCCGGCGCCTTCGCCGCGCACGCCGCCGAGAACCTCGACGAACGCATGATGGACTCGAACGACCTGGAGCGTGAGAAGGGCATCACGATCCTCGCCAAGAACACGGCGGTGAAGTATCACCCCAAGGACGGCGGGGACCCGATCACGATCAACATCATCGACACCCCCGGCCACGCCGACTTCGGCGGCGAGGTCGAGCGCGGTCTGTCGATGGTGGACGCGGTCGTGCTGCTCGTCGACGCCTCCGAGGGACCGCTCCCGCAGACCCGCTTCGTGCTGCGCAAGGCGCTCGCCGCGAAGATGCCGGTCATCCTCTGCATCAACAAGACGGACCGCCCCGACTCCCGGATCGCCGAGGTCGTCGACGAGACGTACGACCTGTTCCTGGACCTGGACGCGGACGAGGACCAGATCGAGTTCCCGATCGTCTACGCCTGCGCCCGTGACGGCGTCGCCTCGCTGACCAAGCCGGAGGACGGCACCGTCCCGGCCGACAGCGAGAACCTGGAGCCGTTCTTCAACACGATCCTGGCGCACGTCCCGGCTCCGGAGTACGACGACGAGGCGCCGCTCCAGGCCCACGTCACCAACCTGGACGCCGACAACTTCCTCGGCCGTATCGCGCTCTGCCGCGTCGAGCAGGGCGAATTGAGCAAGGGCCAGACCGTCACGTGGATCAAGCGCGACGGCACGATGTCCAATGTCCGCATCACCGAGCTCCTGATGACCGAGGCGCTCACCCGCAAGCCGGCCGAGAAGGCGGGCCCGGGCGACATCTGTGCCATCGCCGGTATCCCGGACATCATGATCGGCGAGACCCTGGCCGACCCCGAGAACCCGATCGCGCTGCCGCTGATCACGGTCGACGAACCGGCCATCTCGATGACCATCGGTACGAACACCTCGCCGCTCGTCGGCAAGGGCGGCAAGGGCCACAAGGTCACCGCCCGCCAGGTGAAGGACCGCCTCGACCGCGAGCTGATCGGTAACGTCTCGCTCCGCGTCCTGGACACCGAGCGCCCCGACGCCTGGGAGGTCCAGGGTCGCGGTGAGCTCGCGCTGGCCATCCTCGTCGAGCAGATGCGCCGTGAGGGCTTCGAGCTCACGGTCGGCAAGCCGGAGGTCGTCACCAAGCAGGTCGACGGCAAGACGCACGAGCCGATCGAGCGCATGACGATCGACTCCCCCGAGGAGCACCTCGGTGCGATCACGCAGCTGATGGCGACCCGCAAGGGCCGCATGGAGACCATGACGAACCACGGTTCGGGCTGGGTCCGCATGGAGTGGATCGTCCCGTCCCGCGGCCTCATCGGCTTCCGTACGGAGTTCCTGACGCAGACCCGCGGCACGGGCATCGCGCACTCCATCTTCGAGGGCCACGAGCCGTGGTTCGGCGAGCTGCGCACCCGTCACAACGGCTCGCTGGTCGCGGACCGTCCGGGTTCGGTGACGCCGTTCGCGATGGTCAACCTCCAGGAGCGCGGTGTCATCTTCACCGAGGCCGGCACCGAGGTCTACGAGGGCATGATCATCGGCGAGAACTCCCGCGCCGACGACATGGACGTGAACATCACCAAGGAGAAGAAGCTCACCAACATGCGTGCGGCTTCCGCCGACACCACGGAGAACGTGGTGCCGGCCCGCAAGCTCTCCCTGGAGCAGTCCCTGGAGTTCTGCCGCGAGGACGAGTGCATCGAGGTGACCCCGGAGACCGTGCGTATCCGCAAGGTCGTTCTGGACCAGAAGGAGCGCGGCCGCGCCGCTTCGCGCGCCAAGCGCTGACGCCTCTTCGGCTGACGGACCGTCAGCAAGAGCTGTTCGAGGCGTCGACATGAGATCCGGGCCCCCGCAGACACTGTGGGGGCCCGGATTTTTTCGTCAACTTGTTTTCCTGCCCGAGGTGTCCGGTTATCGAGCGTCGCTCTCCGGAACATGTGTTAACGGTCCGTTTCGGGTGTGTCTGTCTGAGATCACTTTGTCCGGATTTCGCTCAACCATGTCCGGCTGATGTTGTCAAACCGAGACCCTTTAAGTGTGGTTTACGGCCCGTGCGTACTTAATAGTTGGCTCCGTTGAGCTCGGGTCAATGGGTCACGCACTGTGGGGGGTGCCGACTCACGAGCACACTCGGGGCACTGAAACGATCACCGCCAGGGGTGTCGGTGTATCACTCCAGTGCCCTTCTTGAAGTCAAAAGTGGACTCATGAGGAGGAAACCCATGCGTGGTGCCAAGAGCGCCAAGTGGGTCGCGGGAGCGGCAATCATTGCCCTGACTGCGACCGCCTGTGGTGGCGGCGACAGTGACAACAGCGCAGGCAGCGCCAAGGGCGCAGTCGACGCCGATGGCATCTTCTCCATCGAGGTCGGTGAGCCGCAGAACCCGCTGCAGCCGGCCAACACGATGGAGTCGAACGGCAGCATCGTCACCGACTCGATCTTCTCGCAGCTGGTTGACTACGACCCGGCCGGCAAGCTCGAGATGGTCAACGCCGAGTCTGTCGAGACCAAGGACAGCAAGCTCTGGACGGTCAAGCTCAACAAGGGCTGGAAGTTCCACGACGGAACGCCGGTCACCGCCACGTCCTACGTCAAGGCGTGGAACTGGGCCGCGAACATCAAGAACAACCAGACCAACGCGTCCTGGTTCGCCGACATCAAGGGCTACTCCGACGTCCACCCCGAGGACGCCAAGGCCAAGCCGAAGTCGGACTCCATGTCCGGCCTGAAGGTCGTCGACGAGCACACCTTCACCATCGAGCTCAACGCCCCGCTGCCGTACTTCTCGTACAAGCTCGGCTACACGGTCTTCTCCCCGCTGCCCGAGTCCTTCTACAAGGACCCGAAGGCCGCCGGCGAGAAGCCGGTCGGCAACGGCGCCTACAAGTTCGTCAGCTGGGACCACAAGAAGCAGATCAAGGTCGTCCGCAACGACGACTACCAGGGCCCCGACAAGGCGAAGAACGGTGGTGTGATCTTCAAGAACTACACCACCCTCGAGACCGCCTACGAGGACCTGAAGTCCGGCAACGTCGACGTGCTGCGCCAGATCGGGCCGAAGGACCTCCCGGTCTACCGTGCCGACCTCGGTGACCGCGCCGTGGACCAGGCCTACTCCGCGGTCCAGACGCTCGCCGTTGCCTTCTACACCGACCAGTGGAAGAAGATCGACCCGAAGGTCATCCAGGGCCTGTCGATGGCGATCGACCGGGAGACCATCACCAAGACGGTGCTCCAGGGCACCCGCGAGCCCGCCACCGGCTGGGTCGCCAAGGGCGTCCTCGGCTACCAGCCGAACGTCGCCGGTGACGTCACCAAGTACGACCCGGCCAAGGCCAAGCAGCTCATCAAGGAGGGTGGCGGCGTCCCGAAGAACGCCATCTCCATCCAGTTCAACGCCGATGGCGGTCACAAGGAATGGGTCGAGGCTGTCTGCAACAGCATCACCCAGGCGACCGGTGTCAAGTGCGTCGGCGACTCGAAGGCCGACTTCCAGGCCGACACGAACGCCCGTGATGACAAGCAGGTCAAGTCCATGTACCGCTCCGGCTGGGTGCTCGACTACCCGGTGAACGCGAACTTCATCTCGGACCTGTTCCGCACCGGTGCTGCCGGTAACCAGGGTGACTTCTCGAACAAGACGCTGGACGCGGAGATCAAGAAGGCCGACTCCGCGGCCACCCTCGAGGAGTCGGTCGCGGCCTACCAGGACATCGAGAAGGAGCTGGTGAACTACATGCCCTCCATCCCGCTCTGGTACTACAAGGTCAATGCCGGCTACTCGGAGAACGTCCAGAACGTCAAGTACGCCCAGGACGGCGACCCGATTCTGACCGACATTCAGGTCAAGAAGTAACCACCGACGTAGTCCGCGCGCCGGCGCGGGACCGACACTGAGGTCGGTCCGAGCCGGGCGCACGCAGTGGCCGGGGGGCCCTTCCCCGCAATCGACCACCCCACAGGGGGAGTCGGAGCGGGGGAGGGCCCGTCGGCTGCCGCCCGCCTATTACATGGAGGCATGATGGGGCGCTATGTCGCACGACGACTGCTCCAGATGATCCCGGTCTTCCTCGGGACAACTCTGCTGATCTTCCTGATGGTCTATACGCTGCCCGGCGACCCCGTGCGCGGGCTGTTCGGGGACAAGGGCGCGGATCCCGCGACCCTTGCAAAGCTTCGCCACGAGTACGGGCTCGATCAGCCGATTCTGCAGCAGTACTGGAATTACATGACAGGCATCGTCCTGCACGGTGACTTCGGCACGCAGATCGCCAGCGGCCGTCCGGTGACGGACGTCCTCGGCGACGCGTTCCCCGTCACTCTCCGGCTGGCCGGCATGGCGTTCGTCATCGAAATCGTCATCGGTATCGGTCTCGGCATGATCGCCGGCCTGCGCGCCGGCCGGCTCACAGACAACGTGATCCTTGTCTTCACCCTGCTGATCATCTCGATCCCGGTCTTCGTTCTCGGCTTCATCATCAAGACGGTGTTCGCCTTCCAGCTCGGCTGGATCCAACCGAACGTCTCGGGCGAGGCCAAGTGGAGCGAGTTGATCGCCCCGGCCATCGTGCTGGGATCACTTTCGCTCGCGTACGTGGCGCGACTGACGCGTACGACGATGGCCGAGAACCTGCGCTCGGACTACATGCGCACGGCGGTGGCCAAGGGACTTCCCAAGCGCCGCATCATCGGAGTGCACCTGATGCGCAACTCCCTGATCCCCGTCATCACCTTCCTCGGTACCGACCTGGGCGCCCTGATGGGCGGCGCGGTCGTCACCGAGGGCCTGTTCAATGTCAAGGGCATCGGCGGCACGATCTACGAGTCGATCGTCAAGCGTGAAGGCACGACACTCGTCGGCCTGGTCACCATCCTGGTGCTCGTCTACCTGTTCATGAGCCTCATCGTCGACCTGCTGTACGCGGTCCTGGACCCGAGGATCCGTTATGCCTGACGTGACCAAGACCGCACCCGCGCCCGAGGACACCAAGACTCCCGTCGTCGAGTCGGCGACCGCGAAGCCCGAGAAGGCCCGCAGCCTCTGGGGCGACGCCTGGGCGGACCTGCGGCGCAACTGGTACTTCATCGTGTCGTCGGTGCTCATCGTGATCCTGCTCGTGATCACCGCGTTCCCGTGGCTCTTCACCAGCGCCTCGCCGACCGCCGGTGACCTGGTGCACCACTACCTCGGCAAGCCCGAACTGAGCAAGATCGGCTCGCCCGGGTGGCTCGGCTACGACGTCCAGGGCCGCAGTGTCTATGCGCGTGTCATCTACGGCACCCGCGCCTCGGTGATCGTCGGTGTCTCCGTCACCCTCCTGGTGACGCTGGTCGGCGGAACGATCGGCATGCTGGCCGGTTACTTCGGCGGCTGGGTCGACGCCCTGCTGTCCGGCTTCTTCACCAACGTCTTCCTCGGCATTCCCTTCCTGCTCGGCGCGATGGTCGTGCTCCAGGCGTTCACCGAGCGGACGATCTGGGTGGTCGTCTTCGCCCTGGCGTTCCTCGGCTGGACCCAGATCGCGCGTGTCATGCGCGGTGCGGTGATCGTGATCAAACAGTCGGACTACGTACAGGCGGCCAGAGCCCTCGGTGCGGGCACCGGCCGGATTCTCTTCCGGCACATCCTGCCCAACGCCATGGCCCCGGTGATCGTCGTCGCGACCATCTCGCTCGGTGTCTACATCTCGGCCGAGGCCACCCTGTCGTACCTGGGTCTCGGCCTTGCCTCCCCGACGATCTCGTGGGGCACCGACATCTCCGGTGGCGCCAACCAGATCCGCGTCGCGCAGCACATCCTGCTGTACCCGTCGATCATGCTCAGCATCACCGTTCTGGCATTCATCATGCTCGGCGAAGCGGTCCGCAACGCCCTCGACCCGAAGATGCGATAAGGAGGGCGAACGTGACCACCATCGACAAGACCGCCGAAGTCCCGTCCGCACGCTCGGGTGACGACCACGTCGGCCCGCTGCTCGAAGTCCGTGACCTGCACGTGGAGTTCCACACCCGCGACGGTGTGGCCAAGGCCGTCAACGGCGTCAACTACAGCGTGAACGCCGGTGAGACGCTCGCCGTGCTCGGCGAGTCCGGCTCCGGCAAGTCCGTGACGGCGCAGGCCATCATGGGCATCCTCGACATGCCGCCGGGCAAGATCCCGCAGGGCGAGATCTTCTTCCGCGGCCAGGACATGCTGAAGATGAACTACGAGGAGCGCCGCCGGATCCGTGGCCAGAAGATCGCGATGATCTTCCAGGACGCGCTCTCCTCGCTGAACCCGGTCCTCACCGTCGGCTACCAGCTCGGCGAGATGTTCCGGGTCCACCAGGGCCTGTCCAAGAAGGAGGCCAAGGCCAAGGCCGTCGAGCTGATGGACCAGGTCAAGATCCCGGCCGCCGCGGCCCGGGTCTCGGACTACCCGCACCAGTTCTCCGGCGGCATGCGCCAGCGCATCATGATCGCCATGGCACTGGCGCTGGAGCCGGACCTGATCATCGCCGACGAGCCGACCACCGCGCTCGACGTGACCGTCCAGGCCCAGGTGATGGACCTCCTCGCGGAGCTCCAGCGCGAATACAACATGGGTCTGATCCTGATCACGCACGACCTCGGTGTCGTCGCGGACGTCGCCGACAAGATCGCCGTGATGTACGCGGGCCGGATCGTCGAGACCGCCCCGGTCCACGAGATCTACAAGCGCCCGGCGCACCCGTACACCAAGGGTCTGCTGGAGTCGATCCCGCGCCTGGACCAGAAGGGCCAGGAGCTCTTCGCGATCAAGGGCCTGCCGCCCAACCTGCTCAACGTGCCCGCGGGTTGTGCCTTCAACCCGCGCTGCACGATGGCGCAGGACATCTGCCGTACGGGCATCCCGGCGCTGAGCCCGGTGACCGAGCAGGACGGCACCGAGCTGGTCGGCCGCGGCAGCGCCTGCCACTTCTGGAAGGAGACGATCCATGGCTGACATCAAGAAGGAGCCCGTGGACGCCACCCCGAACGTCACCGAAGTGGAGACGGTCGACGCCGCCACCGAGGCGGAGGCGGTCGCCGCCATCGACGCACCGGTGTCGAAGGGCGAGCCGATCCTCCAGGTCCGCAACCTGGTCAAGCACTTCCCGCTGACTCAGGGCATCCTGTTCAAGAAGCAGGTCGGCGCGGTCAAGGCCGTGGACGGCATCTCGTTCGACCTGTACCAGGGCGAGACGCTCGGCATCGTGGGCGAGTCCGGCTGTGGCAAGTCCACCGTCGCCAAGCTCCTGATGACGCTGGAGCGGGCCACCGCCGGCGAGGTCTTCTACAAGGGCCAGGACATCACCAAGCTGTCCGGCCGCGCGCTGAAGGCCGTGCGCCGCAACATCCAGATGGTGTTCCAGGACCCGTACACCTCGCTGAACCCGCGCATGACGGTCGGCGACATCATCGGGGAGACCTTCGAGATCCACCCCGAGGTGGCCCCGAAGGGCGAGCGGCGCCGCAAGGTGCAGGACCTGCTGGACGTCGTGGGTCTCAACCCGGAGTACATCAACCGGTACCCGCACCAGTTCTCCGGCGGTCAGCGCCAGCGCATCGGCATCGCCCGCGGCCTCGCGCTCAACCCGGAGATCATCATCTGCGACGAGCCGGTCTCCGCGCTCGACGTTTCGGTGCAGGCGCAGGTCATCAACCTGATGGAGAAGCTCCAGGACGAGTTCAACCTCTCCTACCTCTTCATCGCGCACGACCTGTCGATCGTCCGGCACATCTCCGACCGGGTCGGCGTGATGTACCTCGGCAAGATGGCCGAGATCGGCACGGACGCGGAGATCTACGACCACCCGACGCACCCCTACACCCAGGCGTTGCTGTCGGCGGTCCCGGTCCCGGACCCGGAGGCCCGCGAGGGCCGCGAGCGGATCATCCTCACCGGCGACGTCCCGTCGCCGGCGAACCCGCCGTCGGGCTGCCGCTTCCGTACGCGGTGCTGGAAGGCCCAGGACAAGTGCACCACGGAGATGCCGCTGCTGGCGATCCCCGAGCGCTTCAAGTCCGTGGACTCCCCGGCTGCGCACGAGTCGGCGTGCCACTTCGCCGAGGAGAAGGACGTCGTGGGCGCGGCCTCGTAGTACAGAGCGTGTGACGCACAAGGCCCGGAACCGAATCGGTTCCGGGCCTTGTGCCGTTGTGGACGGACCCATACGGAAAGCGTCCGGAACCGAACGGTTCCGGACGCTTTCCGTATGCCCGGGAACCGGGCCCGCAGGTGGCTCGGGTCAATGGGCCGACGTGCTCGGTTCCTCGGGTCGGGGGAGCCCCGCGGTTCGCGGACCGATCAGGTCCGTTTCGGCGAGGGCGCACCCGGGACCGGGGCCAGGGGTGTCAGGCCTCGGTCTTGGGGGCTTCGGTGGTCTTCTCGAGCTTCGGCCCCTGAGAGGCGCTACGGGCCTGCGGGACGGACGAAGCGGTCTGGGGGTCCTCGGGGTAGTGGCAGGCCGTCAGGTGCCCGTCCCGGCTGCCCTCGGCCCGCACCAGCGGCGGGGCCTCGCTCGCGCACTTGTCCGTCGCCTTCCAACAACGGGTGCGGAAGCGGCAGCCCGACGGCGGGTTGACCGGGGAGGGCACGTCGCCCGTGAGGAGGATGCGCGCACGGGCCGGCACCTCGTCGGCGGTCGCCTCGGGCACGGCCGACAGCAGTGCTCTGGTGTACGGGTGGCGCGGGTTGCCGTACAGGTCGTCCCGGTCGGCGATCTCCACGATCCGGCCGAGGTACATGACGGCGACACGCTGCGAGAAGTGGCGTACGACGGCGAGGTCGTGCGCAATGAACAGGAACGCAATGCCGAGTTCCTTCTGCAGCTTCTGCAGCAGGTTCACCACCTGCGCCTGGATCGACACGTCCAGCGCCGAGACCGGCTCGTCGGCCACGATCAGCTTCGGCTCCAGGGCCAGCGCGCGGGCCACCCCGATGCGCTGGCGCTGACCGCCGGAGAACTCGTGCGGGAAGCGGTTGTAGTGCTCCGGGTTGAGCCCGACGATCTCCAGCAGTTCCCGTACGCGCGCCTCGCGGCCGCCCGCCGGATTGATGTCGTTGATCTCCATCGGCCCGGCGATGATCTTGCCGACGGTCTGCCTCGGGTTCAGCGAGGCGTACGGGTCCTGGAAGATCATCTGGATCTCGGAACGGACCGGGGCCAGCTGCTTGCGCGAGGCGTGGGTGATGTCCTGCCCGCGGTAGGAGATCCGGCCGGCCGTCGGCTCCAGGAGCCGGGTGATCAGCCGGCCCGTCGTCGACTTGCCGCAGCCGGACTCGCCGACCAGGCCCAGGCTCTCGCCCTCGCCGACGGTGAAGTCCAGCCCGTCGACGGCCTGCACCGCGCCGACCGTCCGCCGGATCGGGAAGCCGCCCTTGATCGGGAAGTGCTTGGTGAGTCCGGAGACGTCCAGGAGGGGATCTGTGCTGCTCATGGTGGGGAAGTCCCGTCTCTTGTACGTCAGTTGGACCGGGTGTCGGCGAAGTCGGTGAAGAATTCGGTGCGCTGCTCCGCGGTGAGGTGGCAGGCGGCACCGCGTCCGGCCACCAGCTCCAGCGGCGGCTGATCGGTCGGGTTGCCGTGCAACTCCACATGAAATCTTTAGGTTCTTGACCGGAACTTGACAAGCAGCAGGTGTCCTACGGGTGGACACCGGTTTTGCCGAGCGGGGCAATCGGGGCTACTCGGGCGAGGGTGTCCGATCACGGGTGTGTCCTTTTCGTTATGCGGGGCATTCGAGCGGCTCGGTGACACATGCACACGTACGGCCGTAGGTAAGGTGCTTTGATGCCGTTATGGGGTGATATTTGGCTCTACATGTGACGAAGGCTCAGAGGAGGCACTCCATGCGCGGAGCCACACCGGCCAAGTGGGCCGCATGTGCGGTGGCCGTCGCCCTGGCGGCGACGGCATGCGGCGGAGGGGGCAGCGGCGGTGGCGGCGGTGGTGGTGGTGCCGACGGAATCGTGAGCTCCTCCTGGGGTGACCCGCAGAACCCGCTGGAGCCCGCGAACACCAACGAGGTGCAGGGCGGCAAGGTCCTCGACATGATCTTCCGGGGTCTCAAGAAGTACGACCCGAAGACCGGCGCGGCGACCAATATGCTCGCCGAGAAGATCGAATCCAAGGACAACCAGAATTTCACGATCACTGTGAAGGACGGCTGGACCTTCAGCAATGGCGAGAAGATCACCGCGAAGTCGTTCGTGGACGCCTGGAACTACGGGGCGCTGCTGAAGAACAATCAGAAGAACGCCTACTTCTTCGGATACATCGACGGATACGACAAGGTCCACCCCGAATCCGGCAGCGCCACCGCGAACACGCTCTCCGGTCTCAAGCTCGTCAACGACAAGACCTTCACCGTCAAGCTGACGCAGAAGTTCTCCCTCTGGCCCGACACCCTCGGCTACCCGGCCTTCGCGCCGCTGCCCAAGGCCTTCTTCACCGACCACGCCGCCTGGTTGTCCAAGCCGATCGGCAACGGCCCGTACACCGTCGACAAGTACACCAAGGGCTCATCGATGAACCTGCGCAAGTGGGACCAGTACCCCGGGGACGACAAGGCGCAGAACGGCGGCATCGACCTCAAGGTCTACACCGACAACAACGTCGCCTACACCGACCTCACGGCCGGCAACCTCGACCTCGTCGACGATGTGCCGGCCTCGCAGCTGAAGAACGTCGAGGCGGACCTCGGCGACCGGTACATCAACACCCCGGCCGGCATCATCCAGACCCTCGCCTTCCCCTTCTACGACAAGAAGTGGGACACCCCCGGCGGCATCAAGGTCCGTCAGGGCCTGTCGATGGCGATCAACCGCGATCAGATCACCAGTCAGATCTTCCGGAAGACCCGCACTCCCGCCTCCGACTGGACCTCCCCGGTCCTCGGCGTGGACGGCGGCTTCAAGAAGGGGCTGTGCGGCGCGCCCTGCGAGTACAACGCGGCGAACGCCAAGAAGCTGATCCAGGAAGGCGGCGGCATCCCCGGCGGCCAGCTGAAGATCTCGTACAACGGGGACACCGGCTCCCACAAGGAATGGGTCGACGCCGTCTGCAACAGCATCAACAAGGTGATGGGGAACAACAAGGCGTGCGTCGGCGGCCCTGTCGGCACCTTCGCCGACTTTCGCAGCCAGGTCTCCCAGCAGAAGCTGACCGGAGCCTGGCGGGCCGGCTGGCAGATGGACTACCCGCTGATCCAGAACTTCCTGCAGCCGGTGTACTACACCGACGCCTCGTCCAACGACGGCAAGTGGAGCAGCAAGGAGTTCGACGGCCTCGTCGACAGGGCCAACGCCGAGTCCGACAAGGCCAAGGCCGTCTCGACGTTCCAGGACGCGGAGAGGGTCCTGGTCGCGCAGATGCCCGTGATCCCGCTCTGGTACCAGAACGGCAGCGCCGGTTACTCGGACCGGATCACCCATGTGTCGCTGAACCAGTTCAGCGTCCCGGTGTACGAGCAGATCAAGGTCAAGTGACCCGTTGAGGCCGGGTGGCCGGTGCGTTCCAGGCACCGGCCACCCGGCTTCCGCATCCCGGCGACGCGTCACTCTCCCAGCCCCGCGCCTCTGACCCCCGCGACCCCCGGAGCCCTTCATGGGACGTTATGTGATCCGGCGGCTGCTGCAGATGATCCCGGTCTTCTTCGGCACCACGCTGTTGATCTTCCTCATGGTGAATGTGATGGGCGACCCCATCGCGGGTCTCTGCGGAGACCGCCAGTGCGATCCGGCGACCGCGGCCCGACTCCGCTCGGAATTCGGCCTCGACAAACCCGTCTGGCAGCAATACCTCACCTACATGGGCAATGTCTTCACCGGCGACTTCGGTACCGCGTTCAACGGGCAGAAGGTCACCGAGCTGATGGCCACCGCCTTCCCCATCACGATCCGGCTCACCGTCATCGCGATCGTCTTCGAGATCGTCATCGGCATCAGCCTCGGTGTCGTCACCGGTCTGCGCCGTGGCCGCCCCATCGACACCACCGTGCTCATCCTGACCCTGGTCGTCATCTCCATCCCGACCTTCGTCACCGGTCTGCTGCTGCAACTCCTCCTCGGAGTGGAGTGGGGCGTCATCAAGCCGTCCGTCTCCCCGGAGGCGCCCTTCAACGAACTCCTCGTTCCCGGGCTCGTCCTCGCCTCGGTCTCCCTGGCGTACGTCACCCGGCTCACCCGGACCTCGATCGCCGAGAACGCCCGCGCCGACTACGTCCGTACCGCCGTCGCCAAGGGACTGCCCGGACGCCGCGTCGTCATCCGGCATCTGCTGCGCAACTCGCTGATCCCGGTCGTCACCTTCATCGGTACGGACGTGGGCGCGCTGATGGGCGGGGCGATCGTCACGGAGCGGATCTTCAACATCCATGGCGTCGGCTACCAGCTCTACCAGGGCATTCTGCGCCAGAACTCCCAGACCGTCGTCGGGTTCGTCACCATTCTGGTCCTCGTCTTCCTGGCGGCGAACCTGATCGTCGACCTGCTGTACGCCGTACTCGACCCGAGGATCCGCTATGCCTGAGCAGACACCGGACGAGGCGGTCTCATCGGCCGGAGCAGGAGGTGTGATGGACCTCGCCCTGGAGGAGGGCACGACCCTCGAAAGGACACCGGGCGGCCCCCAAGGCACCGGCCCCGCCGAGAGGCCGCGCAGTCTGTGGTCCGACGCCTGGCGGGACCTGCGCCGCAACCCGGTCTTCATCGTCTCCGCCCTGATCATCCTCTTCCTGGTGATCATCTCGATCTGGCCGTCGCTGATCGCCGACCAGGACCCCCTCGACTGCAACCTGGACAAGGCCCAGGAGGGCTCCCAGCCCGGTCACCCCTTCGGCTTCGACGGACAGGGCTGCGACGTCTACACCCGGACCGTCTACGGGGCCAGGAACTCGGTGACCGTCGGCGTCTGCTCCACCCTGGGCGTCACCCTCCTCGGCAGCCTCCTCGGCGGCCTGGCCGGGTTCTTCGGCGGCTGGTGGGACTCGATCCTCTCGCGCATCACCGACGTCTTCTTCGGCATCCCGGTCGTCCTGGGCGGCCTGGTCTTCCTCTCCGTGGTCACCAGCTCCACCGTCTGGCCGGTGATCGGCTTCATCGTGCTGCTGGGCTGGCCGCAGATCGCCCGCATCGCCCGCGGTTCCGTGATCACCGCCAAGCAGAACGACTACGTGCAGGCGGCACGGGCGCTCGGTGCCTCCAACGCGCGGATGATGCTGCGCCACATCGCCCCGAACGCCGTCGCGCCGGTGATCGTCGTCGCGACCATCGCACTCGGTACGTACATCTCGCTGGAGGCGACCCTCTCGTTCCTCGGCGTGGGCCTGAAACCGCCGGCCGTCTCCTGGGGCATCGACATCTCCGCAGCTTCCCAGTACGTCCGCAACGCCCCGCACATGCTGCTCTGGCCCGCCGGAGCGCTGGCGGTCACCGTCCTCGCGTTCATCATGCTCGGCGACGCGGTGCGCGACGCCCTCGACCCCAAGCTGCGCTGAGGAGCCCGTTGCCATGTTGCTCGAAGTGCGCGATCTGTACGTGGAGTTCCACACCCGCGACGGGGTGGCCAGAGCCGTCAACGGGGTCAACTACTCGGTGGCCGAGGGCGAGACGCTGGCCGTACTCGGCGAGTCCGGCTCCGGCAAGTCGGTCACCGCACAGGCGATCATGGGCATTCTCGACATGCCCCCGGGAAAGATCAGCGGCGGCGAGATCCTCTTCAAGGACCGCGATCTGCTGAAGATGAGGAAGGACGAGCGCCGGAGAATCCGCGGGCAGGAAATGGCCATGATCTTCCAGGACGCGCTCTCCTCGCTCAACCCCGTGCTCAGCGTGGGGGAGCAGCTCGGCGAGATGTTCGTCGTCCACCGCGGCATGTCCCACAAGGATGCCAGGCTGAAGGCCGTCGAACTGATGGACCGGGTCCGCATCCCGGCCGCGAAGGAACGCGTCGGGAACTACCCGCACCAGTTCTCCGGCGGAATGCGCCAGCGCATCATGATCGCCATGGCGATGGCGCTGGAACCCTCGCTGATCATCGCGGACGAACCCACCACCGCCCTCGACGTGACCGTCCAGGCCCAGGTCATGGACCTGCTCGCCGAGCTCCGGCGCGAGCTGCACATGGGCCTGATCCTGATCACCCACGACCTGGGCGTGGTCGCGGACGTCGCCGACAAGATCGCCGTGATGTACGCGGGCCGGATCGTCGAGTCGGCCCCCGTCCACGAGATCTACCGCGCACCCGCCCACCCGTACACCAAGGGCCTTCTCCAGTCGATCCCGCGCCTGGACCAGAAGGGTCAGGAGCTGTACGCGATCAAGGGCCTGCCGCCCAACCTGCTGCACATCCCGCCCGGTTGCGCCTTCAACCCGCGCTGCCCGATGGCTCAAGAGGTCTGCCGAGGCGAGGTGCCGCCTCTGTTCGAGGTGGCCGAACACCGCGAGAGCGCCTGCTACTTCTGGAAGGAGACGCTCGATGCACGCTGACCACTCGGAGCCGATTCTGGAGGTCCGGGACCTGGTCAAGCACTATCCGCTGACCCGGGGCATCCTGTTCAGGAAGCAGATCGGCGCCGTCAAGGCCGTCGACGGGGTCTCCTTCGACCTGGCGGCGGGTGAGACGCTCGGAATCGTGGGGGAGTCGGGCTGCGGGAAATCGACCGTGGCCAGGATGCTGGTGCATCTGGAACAGCCGACGGCCGGCGCGATCACGTACAAGGGCGAGGACATCACCAAGCTGTCCGGGCGCGCCCTGAAGGCTGTGCGCCGCAACATCCAGATGGTGTTCCAGGACCCGTACACCTCCCTCAATCCCCGGATGACCGTCGGCGACATCATCGGAGAGCCGTACGAGATCCACCCCGAGGTGGCCCCGAAGGGCGACCGGCGCCGCAGGACACAGGACCTGCTGGATGTCGTGGGTCTCAACCCGGAGTACATCAACCGCTATCCGCACCAGTTCTCCGGCGGCCAGCGCCAGCGCATCGGCATCGCCCGCGGTCTGGCCCTGAACCCCGAGATCATCGTCGCCGACGAACCCGTCTCCGCCCTCGACGTCTCCGTCCAGGCGCAGGTCGTCAACCTGCTGGACCGGCTCCAGGCGGAATTCGGGCTGAGTTACGTCTTCATCGCGCACGACCTGTCGATCGTCCGCCACATCTCCGACCGGGTCGGCGTGATGTATCTCGGCCGGATCGTCGAGATCGGTACCGACGAGCAGATCTACGACCACCCCACGCACCCGTACACCCAGGCGCTGCTGTCCGCCGTTCCGGTGCCGGATCCGACGGCCCGCGAGCACCGGGAGCGGATCATCCTGCACGGCGATGTCCCGTCGCCCGCCAACCCGCCCTCCGGCTGCCGCTTCCGCACCCGCTGCTGGAAGGCGCAGGAACGGTGCGAACTGGAGGTGCCCCTGCTGGCGGTTCCGGCGGTCTTCCGGCTGACGGACACTCCGGCCGAGCACGATTCGGCCTGCCACTTCGCGGAGGAGAAGCGGGGGGTGGTGCCGGAGGGACGGCTGGAGGCGCCGGGGGAGACGGCGGTGGGGGAAGCCGGGGCGGCGGAGAAGGCCGAAGAGAAAGCTGAGGGGCGGGCCGACGAAAACGCCGACGAGGCGGGCCCGTCCGACGCCGCGGGCCCGTTGGACGCCGTGGGCAACGAAGACGAGCCGCCGCCGTCCGGGAGCAGCCGGGCCGACTGACCGCGGACACGTTGACGCGCGGGCAACTCGGCCGTCTCACATCCGATATACGAGCGCGCCGGCATGGTCGGTGTACGGCCGTGCGGGTGTCGTGAACCGGCCGGAAGCAGCCAAGTCCCCCCGGCCGGTGGCCCGTTCACGCATCACTCGGACGGACCTCTTGTCCGGCGGGCCGCCGCCCCCGCCCCAGCCACCGCCGGGCTGGTGGCGGGCGCGGCCAAAAATGATCGCCGGGCGCTCCGGTCAGGTCATCCCCGCAGCCCCAATGACCGCTTCAGGAAGTCCACCTGGAGCAGCAGCAGATTCTCCGCCACCTGCTCCTGCGGCGTCATGTGCGTCACCCCGCTGAGCGGCAGCACCTCGTGGGGGCGCCCCGCCGAGAGCAGCGCCGACGACAGCCTGAGCGAGTGCGCGACCACCACGTTGTCGTCCGCCAGACCATGGATGATCAACATCGGGCGGACCTGGTCGGCGGCCTCGGAGAGCCCCTCGTCCGTCAGCACCGAGTTGTGCGCGTACACCTCCGGCTGCTTCGCCGGGTCGCCGAGATAGCGCTCGGTGTAGTGGGTGTCGTACAGCCGCTGGTCGGTCACCGGCGCGCCCACCACCGCCGCGTGGAAGACATCCGGCCGTCGCAGCACGGCCAGGGCCGCCAGATATCCGCCGAACGACCAGCCGCGGATCGCCACCTTGCCGAGATCCAACGGGAACCGTCCGGCGAGCGCGTGCAGCGCCTCGATCTGGTCGTCCATGGTAAGAGCGAGATTGTTCTTGACGGCCTTCTCCCAGCCCGGTGAACGACCCGGTGTGCCCCGGCCGTCCGCGACGACCACCGCGAAGCCCTGATCCGCGAACCACTGCGACGTCAGATGCGGATGGTGGGCGGCGAGCACCCGTCGGCCGTGCGGTCCGCCGTACGGATCCATCAGGACCGGAAGCGGGCCGTCCGACTCTTTGTACCCGTCCGGGAGCAGTACGGCGCACGGAATTCGCCGTGCGCCCCCCTCGGTGAGGTGCACCCGCGCCGACAGAACCGGCTCTTCCGCGAAGCTCGCGACGGTCGCGACCCGCTTGCCGTCCCGGAACACCTCGGCACGGGCCCCCGGCCGCTCCAGCGACTGGGAGACCAGCACCGTGACGCCGCCCGCGCGGACGGCCGAATGCACCCCCGCCCCTTCGGAGACCCGTTCGACGCCCAGCTCATTGACCCGGTACACATGGCTCTCGCCGATCTCCGGCTCCGCGGCCTCCTCGCCCGCCGACGCCGACACCAGGACATCCGACTCACCGATGTCCAGGACCGCCTGGAGCTGCAACTGCGCCCCGGTCAGCAGCCGGTCGCCGACCGCGAGCACCCGTGCCCCGCCCTCGTCCGCGATCCGCACGAGCCGCCCGTCCGGCGCCCAGGCGGGCACACCGGGGAAGATGTCCAGCCAAACCGGATCCTCGTCGACATGCACCGTCCGCGTCGTACCGCTCCTGGTGTCCACCGCGAGGAAGAGCTGGCTCTGCTGGTCACGAGCCTGTACGAGGAGCAGCGGAGCCCCGGCCGACGACCAGTGCACCTGCACCAGATACGGATAGCGGGCCCGGTCCCAGACCACTTCGGTACGGGTGCCGTCCAGGCCCACCACGAAGAGCCGCACCTCGGCGTTGGGCGTCCCCGCCGCCGGGTAGGCGACCTCGGCCGGCTTGCGGTCCGGGTGCGCGGGATCCGCGATCCACCACCGCTGTACGGGGCTTTCGTCGACCCGGGAGACCAGCAGCCGGTCCGAATCCGGCGACCACCAGAAGCCCCGCGAGCGCTGCATCTCCTCGGCCGCGATGAACTCCGCGAGGCCGTACGAGACGTCTTCGCTCTCCGGCTCCGCGAGCGCACGGTCCCCGTCGCCCTCGGCGCCCACGACGCGCAGCGCGCCCTTCGACACATACGCGATGTGGCGCCCGTCCGGCGACGGCCTCGGGTCGATCACCGGACCCGGCACCGGCAGCGCCCGCGCCGTACCGGCCCGCAACTCCGCGACGTACACCTTCCCGGAGAGCGCGAACGCGGCCAACTCGGCCGCCGCGTCGACCGCGTAGCCGACGATCCCCGACGAGCCCTCACGGCTGCGCTCACGCCGGGCCCGCTCCTGCGCCGACAGGCGTTCCGCCGAACCGCCCAGCAGGGTCCCGGGATCGGCGACGACGCGCTCCTTCGGTGTGTCACCTTCGGGCAGATCCAGCACCCACAGCCGGCCCGTTCGGTCCGTGCCGGAATCCGACCGCAGGAAGATCACCCGCTCACCGTCGGGTGACACGGTGAACGCGCGAGGAGCGCCGAGGGTGAACCGCATCGTCCTGGCGTGCTGACGGGGAAATGAGATCTTCTGCGAAGTCATGAGCCCGAACCTAGTCCCCGACCGCCCGGTCGTGCGCCCCCTTGTGCTGCTGTGCCCCGATCAATGCGGTCCGGCGGATAGTTATGATCCGTAGCGCTTAGTGGGTATGAACCTGCTGGCTCCATGTGTGCTGCCCGTTCCGACCGTTCTGATGGAGGTGAACCGCCGTGGCACTCTCGATTTCGGCGGTGGTGCTGCTGGCGATCGTCGTCTTCCTGCTGATCCGGAAATCCGGACTGAAGGGCGGACATGCGGTGGTCTGCGCGCTGCTCGGTTTCTATCTCGCCAGCTCGTCCATTGCGCCCAGCATCTCGAACCTGACCACGAATGTGGCCGGGATGATCGGAAGCCTCAAGTTCTGAGACCCGGCTCGTCGCCGGCCGGTGCGCAGGTGGGGCCTGTGCGTGGAAGCGGCCGGGCCCTGGAGCCAGTCTCGTAGGGTGGTCCCCATGACGGACCATCCCGCCCGGCGTCTGCTCCTGGTGCACGCGCACCCCGACGACGAGTCGATCAACAACGGCGCCACTATGGCCAGGTACGCGGCCGAAGGTGCCCAGGTCACCCTGGTGACCTGCACGCTCGGCGAGGAGGGCGAGGTCATCCCGCGCGCGCTCGCCCACCTCGCGGCGGACCGGGACGACACCCTGGGCCCCTACCGCCAGGGCGAACTCGCCGCGGCGATGAAGGAACTCGGGGTCACCGACCACCGACTCCTCGGCGGCCCCGGCCGCTTCCGCGACTCCGGAATGATGGGCGCCGAGCAGAACCACCGTCCCGGCGCCTTCTGGGACGCGGACGTGGACGACGCCGCCGGGTACCTCGTGGAGGTGATCCGCTCGGTGCGCCCGCAGGTCCTCGTCACCTACGACCCCGACGGCGGCTACGGGCATCCCGACCACATCCAGGCGCACCGCGTCGCGATGCGTGCCGCGGAGCTCGCCGCCGATCCCGCGTACCGCACCGGATCGGGCACCCCGCACACCGTCGCCAAGATCTACTGGAATCGCGTGCCGCGCTCGGTCGCCGAGGAGGGCTTCGCGCGCCTGCGGGACACGGCGCCGGACGCCTTCCCGGGGATCGCCGCCATCGACGACGTACCGGGTGTGGTCGACGACACGAGGGTCACCGCGCAGATCGACGGCTCGGCCCATGCGGCGGCCAAGAGCGCGGCGATGCGGGCCCATGCCACCCAGATCGCCGTGGACGGCCCCTTCTTCGCCCTCTCCAACGACCTCGGCCAGCCCGTCTTCACCACCGAGTACTACGAGTTGGTGCACGGCGCCTCCGGAGCCCCTCAAGGGGCGCGCGAGGACGATCTGTTCGCCGGTGTGCCGGGAGCGGAACGATGAGCGGCGGCAAGCAGCGCACACCACGCACCGGCGCACCCTCCGGAGGCGTCCCGGCCACCGGCCTCGCCGCGCCCCTCAACCCCGGGCGGATCGCCGCCTATGTGGGTCTCGCCGTCCTCGGCGCGCTCGTCGGGATCGCGGGAACGCTCGTCCAAGCCGCTTGGTTCCCCGCCGGATTGGTGCTCGCGCTGGTCGCCTGCGCCGGACTGTTCTACGGCGGGCGCTGTCTCTTCGGCACCCAGCTCGGCGCCCTGGCACCCGCGGCGGGTTGGCTGATTTCGGTCGTCGTTCTGCTCGGTGGACGGCCGGAAGGCGACTATGTCTTCGGTAATGAACTGGGCCTCACCCTCTTCATGCTGGGCGGGATGACCCTCGCTGTGATCTGTGCCACCATGTCGCGGTTGCCCCGACCGGGCGCCGACAGCAGCCGACCTGGCAAGTAATGTGCCACGTCCGATCCCGTAATGCCCCTTGCCCGACCGGTGGTCACGCAGCCGTTTCCCCCGGTCGCGGGGGTGTCTGCCGGCGGCGGCCAGTATGGTGGTTCGCGCGCCGAGCCGTCCCCAGGCCTGCGGCATGGGGGAAGTACGGGCGGCGGAGCCAATCGGGAGAACCTGCTTTGAGTCGTGAAACTGACAGTTCGTCCTCCGGGCCTCGGGGGCGCGGAGGAGCCGCGTACCCCTCGGGGACGCCGCCGTACGGATCCCGCCAGTATCCGTCGCTGCACCCTTCGCAGGACGCCCCGGAGGGGGCACCGGAGCCTGCGGACGCGCCTCGGCCCGAAGAGCCGAGAACCGAGACGACGCTGACGACGCGCATCCGGATCAACATTCCGGGTTCGCGTCCCATCCCACCCGTCGTCATGCGTACGCCCATGAGCGACGCCGACACCGCTGAGGCCGAGCGCACGGGCGGCGTCCCGCGCCCCGGCTCGCCCGCGCCGGACGGTGCGTCGGACGTGTCCGACACCGCACCGGGCGCCGAGGCGCGAGCCGGTTCCGCAACCGAGGAGCCGGCTGCCGAGAAGCCGGCCAGGGAGAAGAGCGGGAGCGACTGGTTCGCCCCGCGCAAGGCTCCCACCAACACCTCGGTCGTCGGCGGCGGCGCGGCCGGTGGCACCGACGGACCCCATGGCGCCCTGCCCGCCCCGCCCCGCGCCGACCTGCCGTACTTCTCGGACGGTCCGCAGCACACGGGCGACCAGGACGCACCCCGCCCCGGCCGCAGCGTCCTCGACGAGTTCGACGGCGGACCCGCGGATCCCGCAGCCGGCCCGCGCCCCACGCCGAACCTCGGAGTGCGTACGCCGGGCCCCTCCGGACCCACCACGGGCCCGGTCACCGGCATCTCTTCCCTGACCCCGAACCTCGGCGGAGTGGGCGGCTCCGGCCCGGCGGGCCCGGGCGGCCCCGGCGGTCCGGGCGGCTCCGGTGGTCCCGCGAGCCCGCAGGGCCCCGGCGGCGTGCCCCCGCGGATGTCCGACGACACGGCGGTGCTGACGCCCCAGTTCGCGACGCCGGCCTCCTCCGGGCCCGGCGGCAACGTCTCCGGTGACACGCTCACCAGCGGCATCCCCGTCGTTCCGCCGGAGCACCGCTCGCCGTCCCTGTTCCCGAGCCCCGGCGGACCCGGTGGCGGGCGTCCCGATCTGACGCCCCGTACCCCGGACGACGCGATGGGCACCGGACCGGCAGGACCCGGCGGTCCCGCCGCCCCGTCGCCCGGCCCCGCAGCCGCCCGCCCCGCCCCGGCGCCCGCGCCCGCGAAGAAGAAGGGCCGCTCCATGCCGGTCCTTCTCTGCGCAGGTGTCGTCGGTCTGCTCGGTGTCGCGTACGGCGCCGGGCTGCTGATGAACCACTCCGAAGTCCCCAAGGGCACCACCGTCCTCGGCGTCGACATCGGCGGCGGCACGAAGGAGGATGGCGTCGCGAAGCTGGACGCCGCTCTCGGCAAGCGCGCCGAGGCGCCCCTCCAGCTGTCCGTGGACGGCAAGAAGACCTCGCTCGCACCGGACAAGGCAGGGCTCGGTCTGGACAGCCAGGAGACCGTGCGCTCCGCCGCGGGCAGCGACTACAACCCGGTCTCCGTCATCGGCTCCCTCTTCGGCGCCAAGCGCGTCGTCGACCCGGTGATCCCGGTCGACGAGGAGAAGCTCGGTGTCGCGCTGACGGACCTGGCGGGTGTCTCCGGCTCGGCCAGCGACGGAACGATCAGGTTCGAGCCGGGCAAGGCCGTCGCCGTACCCGGCAAGTCGGGCAAGGCGTTGGACGTCGACAAGTCGATGATCTCGGTGCGCGACGCGTACCGGACCCAGGTGCAGACGGGCGAGCCGGCCACCGTCGAGCTGCCCGTCACCACCCAAGAGCCCACCATCGACCAAGCCGAACTGGACCGGGCGATGAAGGACTTCGCGGAGCCCGCGATGTCGGGCGTGATCACCATCAAGGCAGGGCCCAAGGAGATCCCGTTCGGCCCGGAGAAGTCGCTGCCGCAGATTCTCACGATGGTGCCCGTCAACGGCCGACTGGTCGAGCACTACGACAAGAAGGCCATCGACACCCTCTGTGACGGCGTCTTCGACGGCATCATGATCACCAAGGGTGATGGCAAGAAGCACCAGCTCAGTGCGGATGATGTGGCGCATGCCATGCAGAGCGCGCTGCTCGGCAAGACCCCCGCCGAGCGGACCGTCACGATCGACCTGAACGGCAACGGATAGCGGCCCCACCGCGGCGAACCGCACCGCACACCGCCCCCGTCCGGACCCCGGCCGGGGGCGGCGTCGTGTTCCGCGGCCGTACGCCACGGCAGCGGCGTCACGCGCCGATGGCGGGCAGGGAGGTCGTACGCGGCGGCACGCGCACTTCTTCTCCGTGGCAGCGGCCCGACTTCCGTACGGCTTCAACACGAAGGCCGGTCGGGGCGGCACGGCCTCAGGTTCCGTGTCGCCTCGTACGACCTCCCCGCCCGGCGGACGGTTGTATCGCGACGGCGACCGCCGGTCGGCCGTCAGCCATTCCTGGTGGAGTCGAGGTGGGCGAAGGCCACCACGTTGTTCTCGTAGTCCTTGGCGGTCCTGTTGTACGGGCCTCCGCAGGTGATCAGGCGCAGTTGCGCGGACGGGGTGTCGGAGTAGACGCGCTTGTCCGGGAACTTCGCCTTGCTGAACGTCTCGACCGAGTCGACCTTGAACGTGGCGACCGAGCCGTCCGCACGGGTGATGTCGACCGTGGCGCCGGGCTTGAGGAACTGCAGCTGCAGGAACACGGCCGGACCGGTCATCGTGTCGACATGACCCGCCACGATCGAGGTACCGTGCTCGCCCGGGGTGACACCGTCCTTGAACCAGCCCACCAGGTTGCTGTCGTTCGGGGGCGGCGCGTTCAGGCTGCCGTCGGCGCCGATGGACAGGTCGGTGAACGGTGCGTTGACGCCAATGGTCGGAATTTGCAGCCTCGTCGGGACGGAACGCAGCATCGCCGGGCCGATGGCCTGCTCCGACGGATTGATGGGGCGGGGCGCGGCATGGGAGCCGAGGACCTCGGGCACGGCGGTGGCGACGGCGGCGGGCGGGGCCGGCGGCTTGTTGTCGGCCGAGGTGCCGAAGGAGTTGTAGATGAGGAGCACGCCGAGTCCGGCTGTCACGGCGGGCCACATCAGGGCGCGGCCCAGTGTGGTTCCGGGGGAAGTCCGGGGAGGGGCGGAGCCGGGCGACTGCGGGGCGGCCATGGAAACGTGCCTTTCACTCGTGCGTCGGTGGGGTGGGGGGAGCGGGAGGAATGCGGGGGTGCGCCGACTCGACCGGTGCGGAAATGAAGCCGCCGCGGCCGCCACCCCGAGGGGTGACGACCGCGACAACTGAGCGACCGACCGGCGGTTGAGCCCGGTCAGGCCATCGAGCCACCCGTCGACTGACGGCGGCGCAGCTTGTACGCACCGACGCCGATGCCTCCGAGCAGGAGCGCCGAGCCGGCGGCCAGGCTGCTACCGGTCGTGGCCATCCCGCCGCCGCCGGCGTTGACGCCCCCGCTGGGCTTGCCTTCGTCGCCGCCGTTGCCACCCTCGTTGCCGCCGCGACCGCCTTCGTCGCCGCCACGGCCGCCTTCGTCGCCGCCACGGCCACCCTCGTCGCCGCCGCGACCGCCTTCGTCGCCGCCGTTGCCACCCTCGTCGCCGCCACGACCACCTTCGTCGCCGCCGTTGCCACCCTCGTCGCCGCCACGGCCGCCTTCGTCGCCGCCGTTGCCGCCCTCGTTGCCGCCGCGACCACCTTCGTCGCCGCCACGGCCACCCTCGTCGCCGTCGGCGGTGAAGGCCGTGGCCATGAAGCCGCCGCCGGTGTTGACGCCCCCGCTGGGCTTGCCTTCGTCGCCGCCACGGCCGCCTTCGTCGCCGCCACGGCCGCCTTCGTCGCCGCCGCGACCGCCTTCGTCGCCGCCACGGCCGCCTTCGTCGCCGCCACGGCCGCCTTCGTCGCCGCCGCGACCGCCTTCGTCGCCGCCGCGACCGCCTTCGTCGCCGCCACGGCCGCCTTCGTCGCCGCCGTTGCCACCCTCGTTGCCGCCGCGACCGCCTTCGTCGCCGCCGTTACCACCTTCGTCGCCGCCACGGCCACCTTCGTCGCCGCCGCGACCACCTTCGTCGCCGCCACGACCACCTTCGTCGCCGCCACGGCCACCCTCGTCGCCGCCGCGACCACCTTCGTCGGACATTCCACTCTCGTCGCTGCGCGAGGACGAGGAGCCGTTGTTGTTTCCCGAGCCCTCTGCCGCGGCCATGGCGTAGGCGGCGGGACCGGTGATGGCGAGTACCGCTGTGACAGCGGCCGAAGCGAACAGTGTGCGGGCAGAGCGCATCTGAACACATTCCTTCCGTCGCAACTGCGAAGAGTGACGGGGTGCCGACTCAGTGTGGAGCAGTGGCGACGTGATCCACCGTCAGCCAGAATGCGGGCCCGCGCCACTGGGGAGTGCCGCATTGGAGCTACGTCATGGGCCCTTCGGGTGGCGAACGGCTGATTATCACCCGTTGGGCTGCACGCAGCGCCGCGCGAGGTTTGGGCAGCGGCGGTCCACCCGTTTGCCGCCGCTTCCGTGTGGTGGACCGATCGATGCCCAGTCGGCAGCGATCTCCCGGCGAACGTGAACATGGCGCGGGCAAGGGCGAGTTGAGGCGACTTCCCTAGGTTCTTCGGGTGGGAAGTGTGCGCGGGGTGCCCGATGGGACTCCGCCCGGAGCGGCCCCTCGAATCCGTGTAACGGCGTACGCGATCCGGTGATGCGTCGACGCCCAGCTGGAGAGGGGGGCGGGTGCCGGTCGCGGATCCGTGGCGGACCGCGCCGAGGGGCCGGAGACCGCCGAGCTCAACAGCGCCCGCGCCTGGCCTTCGCCGCGCCCGGACTCGCTGACGGACAAAGGGAGTTACTGTTCCGTAGGTCGAACGGTGGTGACTGGACCGGAGCCGATGTGCCGCTGCTCGACGAGGCCGCCGAACTGCTCGGCCCAAACTTTTGGCCGCCTTGCGATCGCACGCACTGGACGACGCTCCTTCCGGGCAAACATTGCCGGTCACGGATCTAATTCAGCAACGCCCGCGCCGCCCGCGCCCGCCGCCGGATCGCTTCCGCCGCCGCGGGCTCGACCCCGGCGACCACATCCGCGTACTCCTCCATCTCCACCGCCCCGCGCAGAAACTGTCCGCTCTGCACGAGCAGCTCCGCCCGCTCGTACCGCAGCCTGGCCGGATGGGAGGGCAGTAGCAGCGACAGATCCACCGCCCACAGCGCCACATCCGTCCGCTCCGGACGGGCCGCCGCCCATGCCCTGATGTTGTTCAGGATCCGCAGCACGATCTCCAGCGACCGCGCGGGCACCAGCATCGACTCCTCCAGCGGCTCCCCGGTCGCCCCCGCCACCAGCAGCTCCGCGTCCTGCCCGCTCATCGGCCGGCCGCCGTCGAACGGGTCGGCCAGCACTCGCTCGGCCGGATCACCGAACCCGACGACGAAATGGCCGGGCAGCGCCACTCCGTACACCGGAGCGCCCGCCCGCCGCGCGACCTCGATCCACACCACGGACAGCAGGATCGGCAGCCCGCGACGCCGCCGCAGCACCTTGTGCAGCAGCGATGACTCCAGCCGCTGGTAATCCGCCGACGAGCCCGCGAAGCCGCACCGCTCGCCGAGCAGCTCCGCGAGGGCCGAGGCCCAGGCCCGGCCGCCCCGGACCCCGTACGGAAGCCGGCCTGCCAGCTCGTCCAGTTCGATCTGCGCCGCGTCGATCCCGGTCACGTCCAGCGCCGGGTCGGCCACCGCGCCCAGCAGCAGGCAGAGCAGCGCGAGGTCCGGCCGCTCGGCGCGCGCCTCCTCGGCGAACTGCCGGAGCAGCTCGTCCCGGCCAGGGTGCTCGGGGCGATCGGGGTGGTGAGGATTCATCGGGCTCGCCTGCCTCCGTCACGCCGGCCGGAAGTGGTGATACCGGTGATGGACCGCGAACCCCATGCCCTCGTACAGCGACCGCGCACCCTCGTTGTCCGTCTCCACCTGCAGCCACGCCGCCGAGGCGCCCTCGTCCAGGGCCTTGCGGGCGAGCGCGGTCATCACGGAGGTGGCGAGCCCCCGGCGCCGGTGCGTGGGATCGACCTCGACGGCCATGAAGCCGGCCCACCGCCCGTCCACCACGCACCGCCCGATCGCGGCGGGCGCCGCGCCCTCGGCGTCACCGGGCACGGAGGCGAACCACACCGAGGGGCCGCCGCGCAGCACCTTCAGGACGTGCGGCCCCGGGGTGTCGAAGCGCTGATAGCGGGAGAGCCACGCCTCGTCGAGGTCCCGGCTCAGCCGCACCTGCGACACATCCGCGTCCAGATCACCGATCGGCGCCAGCGCGGCGATCCGTACCTCCGCTGTCACCTCGCGCCGCCACCCGCGCTCCTCCAGCTCCGCGCAGAGCAGCTCCTGGGTGCCCTCGGCGCCGGTCGCGGTCTGGATGTATGCGGGCAGGTTCCGCTCCGCGTACCACCGCCGGACGCTCCCGAGCGCCTCGTCGAGCGGCATGCCCGGATCGCCGAGCGGCAGCACGGAATTGGCGCGCCGGGTGAAGCCCTGCGCGGCGCGCAGCTGCCAGTCGCCCAGCGGCTCGCTCTCCACCGGCTGCCAGGCGCGGGCGAAGACGCGCGCGAGCTCGTCGAAGGAGGCCGCGGGGCCGCGCCGCCGGGCCGGGGCCGCGGGCACGACCTTGCCCGCCACCAGAGTCGATTCCGCGATGCGGACGAAGTCGCCGCTCTTCGTTGTGATCGAGAGCACACCACTGTCCCACGATGTGAGCACGCCGACCGTGTCCGTGAACTTCGGTCCTTGCGGGCTGCGCTCGGCCGTACGCCGGACTGATACCCGTTTGCCCACGTCAGCCGGTGTAATTCGGACTTCAAGTTGTCCGCCGATGGTGAATTCCACAGCTCTGTCCGCCCCTCCTGTTCGGTTCGTGCCCGGGAACGGAGATACTAGGGGCGGGCATCGACGACGCCGCGCTCCCGCGCGAGAGCCAACGCCCTACCGAGGAGGAACGACAGCGTGACCTACGTCATCGCGCAGCCTTGTGTCGACGTAAAGGACAAGGCCTGCATCGAAGAGTGCCCCGTCGACTGCATCTACGAGGGCCAGCGGTCCTTGTACATCCACCCGGACGAATGCGTCGACTGCGGAGCCTGTGAGCCGGTGTGCCCGGTCGAGGCGATCTTCTACGAGGACGACACCCCGGAGGAGTGGAAGGACTACTACAAGGCGAATGTCGAGTTCTTCGACGACCTCGGGTCGCCCGGTGGTGCCTCCAAGCTGGGCCTGATCGAACGCGACCACGCGTTCATCGCTGCGCTGCCGCCGCAAAACCAGTAAACAGCGGCCGGCACGTGTGTCGCCCCGGTCCCGTACGGCTCGTCACCGTACGGGGCCGAGGTGTTTCCACACCCGAGCGGCCCGAGTGCCCCGAGCCGGCCGAGTAACCCTCGTAACCCCCCGTACGAGAAAGCAGAGATCCGTGTCCGCAGTCTCCTCCCGCCTCCCGGTCTTCCCCTGGGACAGGCTCGCGCCCTACAAGTCGACGGCCGCCGCCCACCCGGACGGCATCGTGGACCTGTCCGTCGGCACGCCCGTCGACCCGGTGCCCGAGCTGATCCGGCGCGCGCTCGTCGCCGCCGCGGACAGCCCCGGCTATCCGACGGTGTGGGGGACCGCCGAGCTGCGTGACGCGATCACCGGCTGGGTGGAGCGGCGGCTCGGCGCGGTGGGAGTGGCGCACGGGAACGTCCTGCCGGTCGTCGGCTCCAAGGAGCTGGTGGCCTGGCTGCCGACGCAGCTCGGTCTCGGCGCGGGCGACAAGGTGGCCTACCCGCGGCTCGCCTACCCGACGTACGAGGTGGGCGCCCGGCTCTGCGGCGCCGAGCCCGTCGTCTATGACGACCCGACGGACCTGGACCCGGCCGGCCTGAAGCTGCTCTGGCTCAACTCGCCGTCCAACCCGACCGGCCGCGTCCTGTCCAAGGACGAGCTGATCCGGATCGTCGCCTGGGCGCGCGAGCACGACGTACTGGTCTTCAGCGACGAGTGCTACCTGGAGCTTGGCTGGGAGGCCGAACCCGTCTCCGTCCTGCACCCGGACGTCTGCGGGGGCACGTACGAGGGCATCGTGGCCGTCCACTCGCTCTCCAAGCGCTCCAACCTGGCCGGATACCGTGCCGCCTTCATCGCGGGCGACGCGGCCGTGCTCGGCGAGCTGCTGCTGATCCGCAAGCACGGCGGAATGATGACACCGGCCCCGGTCCAGGCGGCGACGGTCGCGGCGCTCGGCGACGACGAGCACGTCGCCGAGCAGCGGACCCGGTACGCGGAGCGGCGTGCGGCCCTGCGCACGGCACTGGAGGCGCACGGCTTCCGGATCGAGCACAGCGAGGCGAGCCTCTACCTGTGGGCGACGCGCGACGAGCCGTGCTGGGAGACCGTGGCGTACCTGGCGGAGCTCGGCATTCTGGTCGCCCCGGGCGACTTCTACGGGCCGGCCGGTGACCGCTTCGTACGCGTGGCGTTCACGGCGACGGACGAGCGGGTGGCCGCCGCGGTGAAGCGGCTGGCCCGATAGTCGGCGGCACACGTGAGGGGCCTCGGGAGTGCGCACTCCCGAGGCCCCTCACGTGTGGCGGGTCAGCCGATCGGCAGACCCTGGGTGGGCAGGTCGCCCTGGCTCGCGGCACCGGCGGCGTTGCCGAGGACCTCGCCCGCGCTGCCCGTGGCACCACCGGTGGCGTTCTGCACGGTGGGGGCGGCCTTGTCGACGGTCTTGCCCGCGGCCGGGAGGGTCGTCCCGACGATCTTGCCGCCGGTCTCGCCCGCCGCCTTGGCGCCCTGCTGGGACGCGCCGTTGACCGTCTTGCCGAGGTTGGCGCCGTCGACGGTGGTCAGACCGCTGAGCTCCGGGGCCTGCGGGAGCTCCGCGGCACCCGCGGCTCCGGCCGCACCGACCACGGGGGCCGCACCCGCGGCGATCAGTAGCGCGGCACGGGCGATCCGGCGGGTCAGGGGGAGGGACATGATGCTCCTTCGACGGAAATGAGGAATCGGTCTGTCCGTTGACCGGACGCAATGACAACCGTCGTAAGGGCGGGGGAGGTTGCGGTGTGGCGAGGTAAAGAGTCGGTAATGCGTCACATAATTCACAACGGAGGAACCCGGGCGGACGTCACATTCCGGGACGATCCGATGAACCGTCATTTCCCTGTGAGGTCAAGGGAAGTGGGGGATGAAGGAGGGTGGGCGGGAGGTGCCGCGCCAGGGGCCGTTCCGGAACGGCCGGATAACTCCTTCGGGTGACCGTTCGTACTGGTGCCCCTCCCGGCAATTGTTGCCGCGCCTTGCCCCGTCTTGCCCCGTCGCGTCGTCCAGCACGCATGCTCGCGGCGTTGGCCGAAAGTCCTGGTAGCTCCTTCCCCGAGCTCTCGACTTCGTTCGAGCAGGGCAGACCCGTCCAAGGACTTCCGGCCGCCTTGCGATCGCACGCACTGGACGACGCTCCTTCCGGGCGAACACCGCCGGTCACGGCACTTGGTGCACGAGCCGCATCCGGACCTCGGTGGTGCCCGATTCCGTACGCTCCGTCTGCCAGCCCGACCCGGCCTTCCATACCCGGCCCGCGTACGCGACCTCATCCAGGCGGAGCGCCTCGGACTGCGCGACGGCCCAGTGCGCGAGCTCCCAGCCGCGCCGCACCGAATCGTTGTTCCCGGAGGCGCGCGACGCCCGCACCGGCACCGAGACCGTGCTCGTCGCCGGCGCACCGGCTGCGGCCCGCCCGTCCCCGGGCGATGGCTTCGGCGCGGGCAGCACGTCCTTGCCGAAGGCGCGCACCAGCTCCGCCCGCACCTTCGCCGCATCGGCCTTCGCGGCCGTCGTCCTCGGCGGCGTGCAGTTCAGCGCGGCGGGCGTGCGGCCGGTCAGCGCGGCCGCCAGCAACGCCGCATCCGGCTCGTGCTTCGCGTACGCCTGCGGGAAACCGCTGCGCTGGACCCGCTGCGCGGCGACCGTCAGCGGCAGACGCGAGTAGCCGGGGACCTCGGCCAGGTGCCGGTAGAACTCCCCGGCGGAGTAGACCGGGTCCATGATCTGCTTCTCGGTGCCCCAGCCCTGTGAGGGACGCTGCTGGAACAGTCCCAGCGAATCCCGGTCCCCGTGCTCGATATTGCGCAGCCCGGACTCCTGCAACGCGGTCGCCAGCGCGATCGTCACGGCCCGCTCCGGCATCCCGCGCGAGGTGCCGACCGCGGAGATCGTCGCGGCGTTCGAGGCCTGCTCAGGGCTCATCCGGTACGTACGGCCCTTGCCGTCCGAACCGTCGGCGGACTCCACGGTGCACCCTTCGGCGAACCTGCTGCCGGATATGTACTGCACGGTCAGATAGCCGCCCAACGCGGCGAGCACGACAAAAGCAGCCGCGATACGGAAGAGGCGGCTGCGGCCGGTGTGTCGGCGGGCGGGGGAGACGGTCCGGGGCACGGGGCCACCGTACTGGAGTGCCCGGCCAGGGCCGAGGGCCCAGTCCCTTAGTGGTCGGCTGCGGAAGTTCTTCGGGGGTTGACTGCAGAGTCGGCGTGGTATCTGGTGTCCCGACTTGCCGGATCGCCACCGCGTCTTTCCGAA